>NZ_CP019420.1:1220544-1525680 GCF_001984215.1 Mycobacterium sp. MS1601 | reverse complement strand
TTCTTCCTCGGGCAACCCCACCCCGTTGTCGTCGACGGCGATCTCCACCCCGGCCCGGGAGCTCACCGCAGAGAGCTGAACATGGGAGGCCCCGCCGTGTTTCACGGCGTTGGCAATCGCGTTGTCCACCGCCAACCGCAGCCCGGCAGGTAACCCGACGATGATCACCGTCGGCGCGGGTTCCAGCGACACCTCGAGATCGGGGTAGATGCGCATCGCGTCGTGGGCGGCGCGGTCCAGCAATTCGGTGATGTCGACAGCGGTGTGGTCGTCGGAGGTGGACAGTTCGCCCTGGGCCAGCCGTTCCAGCGCCCACAGTGTGGACTCGATGCGCGACTGGGTCCGCACCACGTCTTGCAGAACCTCTTTGCGCTGCTCATCGGGCATGTCCAGGGTGGTCAACACCTCGAGGTTGGTGCGCATGGCGGTCAGCGGGGTGCGCAGTTCATGCGACGACACCGCCGCGAAGTCGCGTGCCGAGGCCAGCGCCTCCTGGGTGCGCGCCCGCTCGGTCCAGACCCGCTGGACCATGCCGCGCATCGCCTCGGCGATCTCCACCGCTTCGGAAGCGCCGCGCACCTCGATCTCGGGGGCCTGGTCATCGCCGACGTCGATGGTTCGGGTCTTCTGCGCCAACCGGCGCAGCGGCCGCACCGCGAACGCTGCCAGCAGCCATCCCAGCACTGCCGCCGCGCCGACGGCGAACACGCAGATCAGCAGCACCCGCCGATGCAGGTTGTTGGTGTCGGCGATGGTGTCGTCGTAGGTGGCGCCGACGGCCACCGACATCGGACCGGTCGGGCTCGCGATCTCGACCGTCCTGACCCGGTAGCGCACCCCGTCCACTTCGGTGTCGGCGTAGTCGGTGCCCAGCTCGGGCAGCACCACGTCGCTGGTGGACTTCACCTCGCTGCCGCGGCGCACGGTGATCACCGCGTCGGCGTCGTTGGGGGAGCGGGGGATCTCGTCGAGTCCGCGCGGCAGGAAGGGGATCGCGAAGCCTGCGGCCTCGTCGAGGCGGCGGTCCAGGCGTTCCTTGCGGTCATTGGTGATGCCGACCCAGACGATGGCGCCGACGATGGTGACCACGATGGCCGCACCGAGGGCTGTCGCAAACGCCACCCTGGTCCGCAGCGAGGGCGTCCGAGTGAGGATCCGCGACGGCACGGGTGCGCCTACTGGGTCCTGAGCACGAATCCCACCCCGCGCACGGTGTGCAACAGCCGTGGAGCGCCGCCGGCTTCGAGTTTGCGGCGCAGGTAGCCGATGAAGACGTCGACGACGTTGGTGTCGGCGGCGAAGTCGTATCCCCAGACCAGCTCGAGCAGCTGGGCCCGGGAGAGCACCGCGGTCTTGTGCTCGGCCAGGACGGCCAGCAGGTCGAATTCACGTTTGGTCAGGTCGACGTCGACGCCGTTGACGCGGGCCCGCCGGCCCGGAATGTCGACCTCGAGCGGTCCCACCGCAATGGTCTCCGAGGAGAACGTGGCGGTGGCGCCGCGGCGGCGCAGCAGCGCCTTGACCCGGGCCACCAGCTCGGCCAGCACGAACGGCTTGACCAGGTAGTCGTCGGCGCCGGCTTCCAGGCCTGCCACCCGGTCGTCGACCGAGCTGCGCGCCGAGAGCACACACACCGGCACGTCGTTGTCCATCGCCCGCAGCGCCGTGACTACGGAGACCCCGTCCAGGATGGGCATGTTGATGTCGAGCACGATCGCGTCAGGTCGGGTTTCGGTGGCGCTGCGCAGTGCTTCGGCGCCGTCGACGGCGGTGGAGACCTCGAAACCGGAGAGTCTGAGCCCGCGTTCCAGCGACGCAAGCACGTCGGCATCGTCGTCGACCACCAAGACTCGGGGTGAGCCCGCACCACTGTCCATGCCCGACATCTTGCCTGATCGAGTGCAGTGGGTCGGGGAGGCGCGGTGGCGGCCCTGCTCACCTGTGCGGGATTCCGACGCCGGGAATCTTTGACCTCAACATTTGTTCAGGTCCTACGGTGAATACATGAGCATCGAGACCGTCGCCCGGCACTCGCTGTACCGGCAGATCAAGTCAGACCGCGCCGACCTGCGTGCGTTGGCCGACACATCGCTGCTCAGGCGCATCTGGGTCTTCTCCGGCCGGCATCACCGCAAGCTGGCCGTCTTCATCGGCGTCAGCGTGCTCAGCGCGCTGCTGACGGTGGCCACCCCGTTGCTGGCCGGCCGGGTGGTCGACCAGATCGTCCGCGGCGGAGCCACCGGCGTGGTGGTGGTCCTGGCGCTGGTGATCGCCGGGGTGGCCGTCGCCGAGGCGGCCGTGGCCCTGGTGACGCGGTGGCTGTCCTCACATATCGGCGAGGGCCTGATCCTGGACCTGCGCACCGCGGTGTTCGACCAGGTGCAGCGCATGCCGGTGGCGTTTTTCACCCGCACCCGCACCGGCGCCCTGGTCAGCCGCCTGGGCAATGACGTCCTCGGCGCCCAGCGCGCCTTCTCCGACACCCTCTCCGGGGTGGTCACCAACCTGGTGACGCTGACGTTGACGCTGGTGGTGATGCTCAGCATCTCCTGGCAGATCACGCTGCTCTCGCTGGTGCTGATGCCGCTGTTCCTGCTGCCCGCCCGGCGCATCGGGCGCACCATGGCTCGGCTGAGCCGGGAGAGCGCGATCCACAACGCCACGATGAACACGCAGATGACCGAGCGGTTCTCCGCTCCCGGCGCCACGCTGATCAAACTCTTCGGCAATCCGGCCGCCGAGTCCGCGGAGTTCGCGACGCGGGCCGGACGGGTGCGCGACATCGGGGTGAAGACCGCGATGCTGCAGGCCACCTTCATGAACTCGCTGACGCTGATGTCGGCGCTGGCACTGGCGCTGGTGTACGGCCTCGGCGGTGTGCTGGCCATCGGCGGGGCGTTGCAGGCCGGCGCCATCGTGTCCCTGGCCCTGCTGCTCACCCGGCTCTACGCGCCGCTGACCGCGCTGGCCAACGCCCATATCGAGATCGCCTCCGCGCTGGTCAGCTTCGAGCGGGTCTTCGAGGTGCTGGATCTGGTGCCGCTCATCCAGGACGCCCCCGACGCCAGGCCGGTGCCCGAAGGCGGGGTCGCCGTGGAATTCGATGACGTCCGCTTCAGCTATCCCTCCGCCGACAAGGTGTCGCTGGCCTCGCTGGAAGAGGTTGCCGTCCTCGATGCCCGGGGCGGCGACGAGGTGCTGCACGGCATCTCCTTCCGCGCCGAGCCCGGACAGATGATCGCCCTGGTGGGATCCTCGGGCGCGGGCAAGTCCACCATCGCGTCGCTGCTGGCCCGGCTCTACGATGTGGACTCCGGGGCAGTGCGCCTGGCTGGTGTCGATGTCCGCGACCTCACCGCCGAATCCCTGCGCCACACCGTGGGCCTGGTCACCCAGGACGGTCACCTGTTCCACGAGACCATCGGCGCCAATCTGCGGCTGGCCAATCCGGAAGCCGGCGACGACGACTTGTGGGCCGCCCTGCGGCGGGCGCGACTGGCCGACGTGGTGGCCGACATGCCCGACGGCCTGGACACCGTGGTCGGTGAGCGGGGCTACCGCCTGTCCGGTGGGCAGCGGCAACGGCTGACCATTGCCCGCCTGCTGCTGGGCAAGTCGCGGGTGGTGGTGCTCGACGAGGCCACTGCCGCGCTGGACTCGTCCTCGGAAGTGGCTGTGCAGCAGGCACTCTCCGAAGCGCTGGCCGGCCGCACGTCGTTGGTGATCGCGCACCGGCTGTCCACGGTCCGTGCCGCCGACCGGATCCTGGTGGTCGAGGACGGCCGCATCGTCGAACGCGGCACCCACGAGCGGCTGCTGGCCCGCCGCGGCCGGTATGCCGAGCTGTACGAGACGCAGTTCGGAACCCAGGCCGCTTGAGGGGTTATTGATTAGACAGTCGTGGTTATCTGGAATGCGGGGGTCGTGCTCTTCGTTGGTGTCGGGGTTGGGGTCTAAGACTTGTTGAGGGGTGATTTGATGCGCGCGCAGGACGGGCTCCGCTCGGCGCCGGCCATTGCCGGTCCGCCGTCGCGTCGCCGCGCGTATTCGGACCTGCTTCGGCTGCTGCCCTATCTGATGCCGTACCGGGCGCGTTGGGTCGCGATGATCACCATCGCGCTGCTCAGCTTGGTCGCCACCATCTCGATCCCGCTGATGACCAAGGCCGTGATCGACGGCCCGGTGCGCAACCAGGACCAGCAGGGCCTGTGGATCCTGGGCACCGCCGCTCTGGGTGTCGGCATCACCGAGGCGGTGCTGTGGTTCATCCGGCGCTGGCTGGTCGCGCGCGCCACCATGGGTGTCGAGGCCGATATCCGCAAAGATCTCTACGCCCGGCTACAGGTGTTGCCGATGTCCTTCCACACCCGCTGGGAGTCCGGTCAGCTGCTGTCGCGGGTGATGAACGATTTGTCGTCGCTGCGCCGGTTCCTGTCGTTCGGCCTGGTGTTCCTGATCTTGAATGCCATCCAGATCGTCGTCGTCACCGGCATCCTGCTGGCCATGTACTGGCCGCTGGGTGTGGTGGTGGTGCTGTCCATCGTGCCCATCACGCTCACCGTCGTGCACTTCGAACACGAGTTCACCCGGCTGTCGCGGCGGGCGCAGGACCAGGCCGGCCACGTCGCCACGCACGTCGAGGAGTCCGCTCTCGGTGTCCGCGTGGTCAAGTCCTTCGGCCGCGAGCAGTACACCTACGACCGGTTCGACGAGCGCGCCACTGCGTTGTACGAAACCCAGCTCGCCAAGGTGGGGGTCTCGTCGAAGTTCTGGACGCTGCTGGAAATCATTCCCAACCTGACCCTCATCGTGGTGCTCGGCTTCGGCGCCTACGCGGCGGGCACGGGTGCGGTCACCATGGGCACTCTGGTCGCGTTCATCACGATGATGCTGTCGCTGGTCTGGCCCATCGCGTCACTGGGATTCCTGCTGTCGATGATGCAGGAGTCGTTCACCGCGGCCAATCGCATCGCCGAGATCTTCGACGCCCCGCGCGAGATCACCGACGGCCCCGAGGACACCGCACCCCGCGGAGGTCGGCTCGAACTGGTGGACGTCAGTTTCCGATTCCCGGATTCTGCCCCGGCGACTGGGCGCTGCGGCACGTGAACCTCACCGTGGAGCCCGGACAGACCATGGCGCTGGTGGGGGCGACGGGATCAGGCAAGTCGGTGTTGGCGGCGCTGTTGTCGCGGCTCTATGACGTCACCGAGGGCCAGATCCTGATCGACGGCACCGACATCCGCGAGCTCAGCCTGCCCGCGCTTCGGGAAGCTGTCGCCACCGCCTTCGAGGACCCGACGCTGTTCTCCATGTCGGTGGCCGAGAACCTTCGGCTGGGGCGGTCGGACGCCTCGGATGCCGAGTTGGAAGAGGCCATCGACGTCGCCGCCGCCGGATTCGTCTACGACCTGCCCTACAGCCTGGACACCCGCATCGGTGAACAGGGCATGAGCCTGTCCGGCGGTCAGCGGCAACGGCTTTCGCTGGCCCGCGCCATCCTGGCCGGACCGCGCATCCTGGTGCTCGACGACACCCTCTCGGCACTCGACGTGCACACCGAGGCCGCCGTCACCGAAGCGTTGCGCCGGGTACTGGTGTCGGTCACCGGCATCATCGTCGCGCACCGCGCGTCCACGGTGCTGCTGGCCGATCAGGTGGCGCTGCTGCAGCGTGGCACCGTCACCCACGTCGGCACCCACTCACAGTTGTTGGAGACCGTCCCCGCCTACCGCTACCTGTTGGCCGCGGATGACGAATTGGACGACGGCGCCCAGCCGGACCGGGACTGGGATCACGAGCGGGCTGCGCTGCAGCATGCCCACTGCGAAGAGCACGCCACCGAAGATGCCTGCGCGGCAAGCCAGTTCGCCGGTGCCGAAGGAGAGCGGCGATGAGCACCAGCCAGTGGCGCGGCCAGTTCGACGACCAGCAGGACGAGGTGCCGATCGATGAGTTCGCACCGCGCCGCCGCGAGGCCAAGGCCCTGCTGTGGGATCTGTTGCGGCCATTCAAGACGGCGGTGTACATCCTGGCCGTCGTGGTGGTCATCGAGAACGCCGCACGCCTTACCGTCCCCATCCTGATCCAGCGCGGTATCGATCACGGCATCCCGCCGATCGTGGAGGGCAACTCGTCTCGTGAGCTGATCCTGATCGTCGCCACGTTGTGCGGTGTGGTGGTGGTGCAGGCCGTCAGCCGGATGTTCTTCCTGCGTCGCTCCGGTCGCATCGGGCAGAGTGTGCTGCTGGAACTGCGCCGCCGTCTGTTCATCCACTTCGGCCGCCTCGACGTCGCCTTCCATGACCGCTACACCTCCGGTCGGGTGGTCAGCCGCTCCACCAACGACGTCGACGCCATTCAGGAGATGCTGCAGAACGGTTTCGACAGCCTGATCACCGCGGTGCTGACCTTGTTCGGCACGGCGGTGCTGCTGGTGGTGCTGGATTGGCGTCTCGGTCTGATGTGCCTGGTCGCGTTTCCGATCCTGGTTGTGCTGTCGGCGTGGTTCCGGTCGGAATCGGCGAAGACCTACCGCGAGGTGCGCGAGAGCGCCGCGCTGGTGATCGTCCAGTTCGTCGAGACCATGACCGGTATCAAGGCGGTGCAGGCCTACCGCCGCGAACCGCGTAACCAGGAGATCTTCGAAGAGGTCGCCGACCGCTACAAGGACGTCAACGAGCGCACGTTCAAACTGCTGGCGATCTTCATGCCCGGCGTGAAACTGGTCGGCAATCTCACCACCGGCGTCGTGCTGCTCTACGGCGGATACCGGGCGCTGCACGGCGAGATGACCATTGGCACCCTTGCCGCGTTTCTGCTGTATCTGCGGATGTTCTTCGAGCCCATGCAGGAGATCACCCAGTTCTTCAACACCTTCCAGTCCGCGGCTGCGGCGTTGGAGAAGCTCGCCGGAGTGCTGGCCACCCAACCGGCCATCGCCGATCCCGAGCACCCGTTGAAGCTCACGGACGTCTTGGGCGAGGTGCACTTGCGTGAGGTCACCTTCGAGTACGTACCCGGGCGCCCGGTGCTGCCGGGGCTGGAGTTGACGGTGCCTGCCGGACAGACCGTCGCACTGGTGGGGACGACGGGCGCGGGTAAGACCACCATCGCCAAGCTGATCGCCCGCTTCTACGACCCCACGACGGGTTCGGTCACTCTGGACGGCACCGACTTACGGGATCTCGACCAGACCGAACTGCGCACCCACGTCGTGATGGTGACGCAGGAGAACTTCATGTTCGACGGTACGGTCGCCGACAACATTCGCTTCGGCAAGCCGTCGGCCACGGACGCCGAAGTGCGCGCGGCCGCTGAAGCCGTTGGTGCGGATCGGTTCATCACAGCGCTGCCGCAGGGCTACGACACCGACGTCGCCAAGCGCGGCGGCCGGCTGTCGGCTGGGCAGCGGCAGTTGGTGGCCTTTGCGCGGGCGTTTCTCGCCGATCCCGCTGTGCTGATCCTCGACGAGGCCACCTCGTCGCTGGACATCCCGAGCGAGCGGATGGTGCAGCAGGCGCTGGAGACGGTGCTGGCCGACCGCACCGCTCTGGTGATCGCCCACCGCCTCTCGACGGTCGAGGTGGCCGACCGGGTGCTGGTGCTCGAACACGGCCGCATCATCGAGGACGGCGCTCCGGGCGACCTCATCGCCGGCGACGGCCACTACGCCGGACTGCACCAGGCTTGGGTGCGTTCTCTGGCCTGAAGATGTGTCGGTGCTACTGGGCACACTGAGCCCATGTCGCACGTTTTCATCGGGAGCGAGGCGCTTCGCAGTGGGGCGCTGACCCGCCATGAACTTCGTCGCTGGTACCGGCCGCTGTATCGGGACGTGCTCGTCCCGAAGAATCGTCAGCCCACCCTGTTCGACAGGATCGAAGGGGCCTACCTCGCCTCGCGCCGAACGGCGGTCATCACCGGCGTGGCCGCAGCAGCGTTACACGGCGCGAAGTGGATCCAGGACGACATCGCCGTCGAACTCATCATGCCCAGTGCGCGAGCGCAGCAGGGCTTGATCATCCGCGACGAGCGAATCGCGCAGGACGAGATCGTGTCCCTGGGTGGTGTGCCCGCGACCATTCCTGCGCGCACGGCCTACGACCTGGGACGCCACCTTCCCCAGAATGAGGCGATAGCCCGCCTCGACGCGCTGGCCCGGGCTACCAGGTTTTCCACCGCTGACGTCGTCGACCTGGCAAGCCGGTATCCCGGCGCCCGCGGCAACAAGCACCTGCGGATGGCACTGCCCTTGGTGGACCCGGGCGCGCAGTCGCCGAAGGAGACCTGGTTGCGGTTGCTGCTCGTCAGGGACGGCCTGCCCAGGCCGAGTACGCAGATCCAGGTCTACGAGTTCGGCCTCACCGTGGCCTACCTCGATATGGGATGGCAACGGTACAAGGTTGCGCTCGAGTACGACGGTGACCAGCACCGGGCCCACCGTCGCCAGTACGTCAAGGACATCCGGCGGATCGCCATGCTGGAAGAGCTGGGTTGGATCGTCATCCGCGTTGTGAAAGAGGACGAACCCGTTGCCGTACTTCGCAGGGTCCGGGAGGCTCTGCGCCGGCGCGGATGCCGCGAGATCGACGAAAAGCAGCGGTCTACTCGAACATTGGCTGCCTAACGTCGATCTCGTGACAGTCAGGGCCCCAGAAGTGCCTCGAGCTTGGTGTTGGTCCGCACCAACTGAGCGGACAGCATGTTGATGATCTTGGCCCTGGCGCGCTCGCTGACCCCGGCATTGGCATGGCTGAGCACATTGAGCCGTACCGAATCGAGCCACGCCATCATGTCCGGATCGCCGAACCAGGTCAGCTGATTGCTGTTGTACGCCAGCATCATCCGCAGCCAGTCGAGCGGTTCATGTGGATTGGGTACCGGCCGGCAGTAGGAGTTCTTCACCGCATCGTCGTGGTGGGTGGCTTCCACGTGCGCGATCACCGACGCGCTGAACACCGGCTGACAGGTGCGCACGGTCTGCAACGTGATGGTGTCGCCGTCGAACACGGTGGCCACACCTCGGCTGCCCAGACCGTCGGAACTGCAGTTGACGAACAGCGCCGAATGATCGACTGCGATCGAACCCTGTTCCAGAACAACCTTTCCCGAGACAATGCGCTGAACACGACCCAGCCGTACCACGTGCTCGATCCGGCGCAGTTGTTCGAGCTCGGCGGCCGAGACGATGGCACACCGGTACATCGTCGGGGTCACGGACTCGTCGACGCGCAGCAGGCACCCGGCAGCGTCCAGTTTCTCGAACAGATCCGGAACCGAAGCCGAAGCTTCGACGGCACGCAACTGCGCGCTGACGTCGGCCATCACCCGCTTGGCGAATTCCCGGCCCGGCTGGATGGCGGCGCGGTCCAGCAGCCATGCGTCGCGGGGTTTTATCCAGGTCAGCCGTTCGGGGGCAACGCCGTGGCGCAGCAACCACAAGCAGCTGTCCATCGCGGTTTTGCCCGCACCCACGATCACATAACGATCGCGGGGTGCCATGCGGGGCAGGTCATTCGGGGGTATGCACGTCACTGCGGACACCACGGGATACGGCGGCGGCTGCATCGCCGGCACGGTCACCCCGACGTGCGTGGAGTCGACCACTCGCCCAGCCGCCACCTCGATGACGTCACCGCCGAGGGTTCGAAACCGACGTTCACCGAGGTAGTCGGACATCGGGAAGTAGGACACCTGTCCGGATGGCAACAGCCGTTGCCGCATCACGGCATCGAAGTACGCCAACACCTCGGGGCCGCCGGCCAACTCGTAGAACCCAGCGTTGAGACCGTCGGTGTCGATGGTGTCGGAGCCGAGCGGCTGCGAGTTCACCCCGTAGTAGGCCGACGGCTGATGCAGCCGCACAAAGGGATACGCGGCGTTCCAATGTCCGCCGGGTTGGCCCTGACGATCCACCATCACGACGCGAGCGGCAGTCTCGCTGATCAGGGTGTCGACGAACGCCATAGCTGTGGCGCCTGCGCCAATCACCAGGTAGTCCGCCTCGATCACTAAGGCAGCATCCCCGCTAACCTGGCTTTCGAAACGGCCTCGTGGCGGGTACGGGCGCCCAGTTTGGCTCCTGCGCTGCGCAGATAGCTCTTGACGGTCTCTGGTTTTATTGAAAGTCGTTGTGCTGCTTCGGCATTAGTGCATCCGAGGGCCACCTGGGCCAGTACGTCCAGTTCGCGTGCACTCAGTGTGGAGCGGCCCGGTGAAGCGCTCGGTGGCGTCAGCGCCCCGGCAAGCTGATCGGCCAGCGCCAACAGCTGCTCGGGAGTCGGGGTCTGCGCTGCGGCGGCCAGTCGGCGCAGTTCGGCGTAGGCGGTGCGCACACCTTCGTCACCGGTGCCGGCCAGCGCAGCTTCTCGCAGTCGCACCCGGCGGTCCACCTCGTCACGGATGAGAAGTTCACGGCTCAACCGACGCGCCGACGCCAGCATCACGTCGGCGGTGCGTCCGCCGATCGGAGAGCTGCCCCGGTGCGCCCCGTACAGCACCGCACGGGCCTGCCCGTCGACCACCACCGGTACGGCCAGCACACTGTGGATGCCCTCGCTGAGCACCGGGCCGTCGTAGTCATGGGTGATCGAGGCGGCGTTGCGGTAGTCCGACACCGACAGCGGCCGGCCTGCGACCATGCTCGCCCCACCCAGACCCGAGCTCGACCGCACCGCCAATCCGCGCAGGCCCACGGTGCGCGTGCCCACCAGTTCGGTGATCAGCAAGGTGTCGCCATGCACCTCACCGCCGAACAGCACCGGCATCGCGGTCTGAGCCGCCACACCGCGCAGTTCGGCGCGCACCGCGTCACAGTCGCGTGGTCGCAGCACGGTCACGAAATCACCCTCTTTCGGGGTAGTGGTCGGGTGAGTGTGATGTAGATCCTAGTTGGTATGAGCAATACCGATCTGTATCGCAGTGCGCGCGACCATCTCGTCGAGGTCATCGGCGATTACGACAAAGCCCTCGAGACCTTCGAGTGGCCCCGGCTGACCGGCGCGTTCAACTGGGCCATCGACTGGTTCGACGTGATCGCCGACGGTAACGACCGGCCTGCTCTGTGGATCGTCGAAGCCGACGGCTCCGAACAGAAGGTCACCTTCGCCGAGATGGCGCAGCGCTCCAACCAGGTGGCGACCTGGCTGCGTGACAAGGGCGTCGGCAAGGGCGACCGGGTGATCCTGATGCTCGGCAACCAGGTCGAGCTGTGGGAGTCCATGTTGGCCATCGCGAAGCTGGGCGCCATCATCATGCCCACCACGGGAGCGTTGGGGCCGGCTGACCTGACCGATCGCATCGAGCGCGGCGGCGCCCGGTTTGTCATCGCGAACGCTGCCGACACCGCCAAGTTCGACGCCCCGGAATTGGAGAAGGTGGCCGGTGACTACACCGGGATCTCGATCGGGGAGGCCGACGGCTGGCACACCTACGCCGAGGCCTACGACACCGCGCCGGCGACCTTCGACACGGTGACGACGGTTGATGACCCGATGCTCATCTACTTCACCTCGGGCACCACCAGCAAGCCGAAGCTGGTGGAGCACTCCCAGATCAGCTACGCCGTGGGGCACCTGACCACGATGGCGTGGATCGGGGTGAAACCCGGTGACGTGCATTTGGCGATCAGTTCACCGGGCTGGGCCAAACACGCCTGGAGTTGTTTTTTTGCGCCGTGGATCGCCGAGGCCACGATCTTCGTCTACAACTACGCCCGCTTCGACGCCGCGGCCCTGCTGCACCAGCTGGATCGCGCGCAGGTCAACACCTTCTGTGGGCCGCCGACAGTGTGGCGGATGCTCATCCAGGCCGACCTCGGGGACAAACCCCGTGGGCTGCGCGAGATCCTCGGCGCGGGCGAGCCGCTGAACCCCGATGTCATCGCCCAGGTGGAGAAGGCATGGGGGTTGACCATCCGCGACGGCTTCGGCCAGACCGAGACCACTCTGCAGATCGGCAACACGCCGGGAGCCCCGGTGAAGGCCGGCTCGATGGGACGGCCGATGCCCGGTGTGCCGGTGGTGCTGGTGGATCCGATCAGCGGGGACCCGGCCGACGAGGGGGAGATCTGCCTGGATCTGAGCCGCACCCCGCTGAACCTGATGACGGGTTACCTCGGAGACGAGCAGCGTAATGCCATGGTGATGGCCGGCGGCTACTACCACACCGGTGACGTGGCCAGCCGCGACTCGGACGGCTACATCACCTACATCGGGCGCACCGACGACGTGTTCAAGTCCTCGGACTACAAGGTGTCTCCGTTCGAGTTGGAGAGTGTGCTGATCGAGCACCCGGCGGTGGTCGAAGCTGCGGTGGTGCCCCAGCCCGACGAGACCAGGCTCGCGGTGCCGAAGGCGTACGTGTCGCTGGCGGCGGGCTGGGAGGCGTGCGAGGAAACAGCCAAGGCGATCCTGGAGCACGCTCGCGACAACCTGGCTCCCTATCTGAAGGTGCGGCGGGTCGAGTTCTTCGAGCTGCCCAAGACGATCTCGGGCAAGATCCGCCGGGTTGAACTTCGTCGCCGGGAGGAGGATGCGCACCGTACCGGCACCTCGATGGAGGGCGAGTATCGCTACGAGGACCTGCTGTGAAGTCTCACGACTGCGGACCCACCGACACCCCGGTGCTCGAGACCACCATCGGGGCGAACTTCGAGAACACCGTGGCTGCTCACCCGGACATCGAGGCGTTGGTGGACGTGGCCGCCGGAAAGCGATGGACCTACGCCGAACTCGATGCCGAGGTCGACGTGGTGGCCCGTGGTCTGATGGCCCTGGGCGTCGCCAAGGGCGATCGGGTGGGCATCTGGTCACCGAACTGTGCCGAGTGGGTGCTGGTGCAGTACGCGACGGCCAAGATCGGGGCCATCCTGGTGAACATCAACCCGGCCTACCGCACCCACGAATTGTCTTATGTGCTGGAGCAGTCCGGAGTGCGCACGCTGATCGCCGCGACATCCTTCAAATCCTCCGACTACGTGGCGATGGTGGCCGAGGTGGGCCAAGATCTGCAGGACGTGATCTTCCTCGGAACCGAGGATTGGCGGCGTCTTCGTGAACGCGGCGTCTCGGACGACGAATTCCTCTCGCGGAAAGCCAGTCTGCGTAACAGCGACCCGGTCAACATTCAATACACGTCGGGAACAACGGGTTTCCCCAAAGGAGCCACTCTCTCGCACCGCAACATCCTCAACAACGGCTTCTTCGTGACCGAGATGATCGCACTGCAACCGGGGGAGAAGCTCTGTATTCCCGTGCCGTTCTACCACTGCTTCGGCATGGTGATGGGAAATCTCGGCTGTACCAGTCACGGCGCCACCATCGTTGTTCCCGGCCCGGGATTCGATCCGGGAGCCACCCTGGATGCGATCGAAACCGAGAGGTGCAACGGCGTTTACGGTGTCCCGACGATGTTCATCGCCATGCTGGGACACCCTGATTTCGCGAACAAGGACCTGAGCTCGTTGCGCACCGGAATCATGGCAGGTGCGGTGTGTCCGGTCGAAGTGATGAAACGTGCCGTCGCCGACATGCACATGTCCGAGGTGGCCATCGCCTACGGCATGACGGAGACGTCCCCTGTGTCGTGCCAGACCCTGATCGACGACGATCTCGAGCGCCGGACGTCATCGATCGGTCGGGCGCATCCGCATGTCGAGATCAAGATCGTCGACCCCGACACCGGTGAGGTGGTGGAGCGCGGCGCGCCGGGCGAGTTCTGCACCAGGGGTTACTCGGTGATGCTCGGTTACTGGGAGGATCCGGAGAAGACAAGCCAGGCAATCGATTCCGACGGTTGGATGCACACGGGCGACCTTGCGGTGATGCGTGAGGACGGCTACTGCGACGTGGTGGGCCGCATCAAGGACATGATCATCCGCGGCGGTGAGAACGTCTACCCGCGCGAGATCGAGGAGTTCCTCTACACCCATCCCGACATCGAGGATGCACAGGTGATCGGCGTTCCCGACGCCAGGTACGGCGAGGAGATCTGTGCGTGGATCCGGATGCGCGCGGGACGCCAGCCCATCGACGCGGCGAAGCTGAAAGAGTTCGCGTCAGACAAGTTGGCGCACTACAAGATTCCCCGCTACGTGCACGTTGTCGATGAGTTCCCCATGACCGTCACCGGCAAGGTGCGCAAGGTGGCGATGCGGCAGGAGAGCACCCGGCTACTGCAGCTGTGACGACAGTGCCTGCGCAACCTGTTGAGCCGCAGGCGACAGCGACCGGCCCGGCACATACGCCAGGCCGATGTCGCGGTCGACCGTCGGCTCCACCAGTTCGGCCGTGCTCAGCCCGGCGAAGGACATCAACGGCAGCACCATCGCCGGTGCTGCGGCCACTCCCAGCCCCGACGACACCAGGCCGGCGATCACCGCGATGTTCTGCGCCTCGAACGACACCTCGGGGGTGATGCCCACTAGCCGGAAGGTGTCGTCGGTCAGCGCCCGCAGGCTGCTGTCCTCGCCGAAACTGACGAACGGCTGGCCGGACAGTTCGCGCCACGCCACCTGACGTCGCCCCCGAAAGGCATGGTCGTCGCGGAACACCACGTGGAACCGGTCCTTGGTCAACGGCGTGAACGCGACCTCGTCGGGCAGGCCTTCGTCGACGGTGATGGCGTAGTCGACCTGCCCGGCCAGCAGTTGTTCGGTGGCCACGTGCGCCAAGGTGTCGACGATGTCGATCACGATGCCGGGGTTGTCCGTCTTCATGGTGGCCACCAGCGCGGGCAGCACGGTGGCCGCGATCGACGGCAGCGCTGCCACCCGCACCACACCGCCGAATCCGTCTCGAAACAAAGCGAATTCGCGCAGGCCGCGTTGGTACTGCGCCAGCATCGACGTCCCGATGCGGATGAACTCGGCGCCGACGGCCGTGGGTTCCACCGACCGGGTGGTGCGTTCGAAGAGCCGGGCCCCGAGCCGTCGTTCCGCGTCGTTGACCGCGCGGCTGAGCGCACTCTGCGACATGTGCACGGCCTGGGCGGCATCGGTGAACGAGCGGCGGGCTGCGACTTCGAGGATGAGTCGGAGGTCGCGCAGGCTCAGATCGGGGTCCACAACTTCCTATTCATGAGTCAGACGCAACAAACGATGCAAATCGTAGCGTGCGGACGCATTAATTCCACTCGTATCGTGACCGCGGCCACAAATGCGAACGAATGGAGACCCACCCCGATGACTCAGACCCTCCAACCACTGGCTACCTTCCAGCCGCTGGCGGGAATCCGCGTCGTCGACTTCACCCGCGTCCTGGCCGGGCCCTACGCGACCATGCTGTTGGCCGAACTCGGCGCTGACGTCATCAAGATCGAGATGCCGCAGGTCGGCGACGAGACCCGCGCCTGGGGCCCGCCGTTTGTCGAGCACACCAGCGCCTACTTCCACGCGGTCAACCGCGGCAAGCGCAGCGTCGCCCTCGACCTGAGCAGCGCGCAAGGGCGGGCCGCTGTCGACGCTCTGATCGGCACCGCCGACGTCGTCGTCGAGAACTTCCGCCCCGGTGTCACCGAACGGCTCGGTATCGGCGCCGAGGCCGTACTGGCCCGGCACCCCTCGGTCATCTACGGCTCCATCACCGGCTTCGGCATCGCCGGCCCGATGGCGCAGGACGCCGGCACCGAGGTCATCGTCGAAGCCGAATCCGGGCTGATGAGCATCACCGGTCAGCCCGGCGACGAACCGGTGCGCTTCGGCGTCGCGATGGTGGATCTCGCCACCGGAGCGGCCCTGGTCAACGCTGTGCTTGCCGCGCTCATCGAGCGGGGTCGCACAGGACGCGGACGACGCGTGGACGTCTCCCTGTACGCCACCGCGGTCAGCGCGCTGGGCACCGTCATCGCCGGTACCTCCGCCGGTGGCGGCGCCACCAAGGCCTGGGGCAGCGCCCATCCCTCGATCGTCCCGTATCGCGCCTTCACCGCGTCCGACGGCCACGTGGTGCTGGGCGCCACCAACGACGCCATGTTCACCCGGCTGGTCACCGCCCTCGACGCGGGCGCGACGCTGGGGCGTCCCGACTGGAGTGGCAACGCGGCCCGGGTGAGCGCGCGCGACGACGTCGACGCTGCCATCCAGGACGCCGTCGGCGGCTTCACCGTGGCTGAGCTGCTGGAACGCTTACGCGCGCACCGTGTTCTGGTGGCACCGGTGCGCACTCCGGCCGAGGCGGCGCGCAGCGCGCAGTCGGCCGCACTGGGACTGATCACCGACGACGACGGACTGCTGATCCCACGGTCACCTCTGGGACCCATCGGAACACGTGAGTTGGGGCGGGCGCCGGATCTCGGGGAACACACGGATGCTGTGCTGGCCGAGATCGGTGAGAGCATCCAGATGAAGGAGGGCGTATGACGACACCGACGGGTCGGGCCGCCGTGATGTACGACTACAAGGCCGATTTCGAGATCTGTGAGTACCCGCGCCCCGGCGCGGCGCCCGGTGGGCTCGTGGTCGAGATCGACGTCGCCACCGTATGCGGCTCCGACGTCCACGCCTGGCAGGGCAACCTGTCGCTGCCGGTGGACCCGCCGCTGATCCTGGGCCATGAGATGGCCGGGCGCATCATCGAGATCGGTGACGGCGCCGAGGTGGACAGCGTGGGCCAACAGCTGACGGTCGGTGACCGCGTGGTCTGGGCGCACATGCCGTGCGGGCACTGCCATGAGTGCACGGTGCTGCGCCGGCCCGTGCTGTGCGCCAAGCGCTACATCGCCTACCTGACCAGTTGCGCCGACGCCCCGCATTTCACCGGCACGTTCGCCGAGTACGCGATCGTCCGTCCCGGTGCCGGCCGCGTCCGCATTCCCGACGGCGTCGACTCGGCCTGGGCGTCGGCGGGCAGCTGCGCACTGCGCACCGTCGTCAAGGCGCTGGACCTCGCGGGCAGGATCGACCGCGACGACACCGTGGTGGTGCAGGGCGCCGGACCGCTGGGCCTGTTCGCCACCGCCATGCTGTCGCTGCACGAGCCGCGGCGACTCGTCGTGGTCGGCGGACCCGCCGACCGCCTCGAACTGGCCCGCGAGTGGGGCGCCACCCATACCGTCGCGGTGGACCCCGCGGCCGATCCGGCCGAGCGCATCGCCGAGGTGCAGCGCATCACCGGTCGCGGCGCTTCGGTGGCCTTCGAGCTCGCCGGCGCTCCCGGTGTGATGACGGAGGGTGTGCAGATGATGGCCCGCGGTGGCCGTTACGTCATGCTCGGCACTCTCGGCGGATCACCACAGGAGGTCAGTGTCTCGGCCATCGTCACCCGCGGCATCACCGTGATCGGCTCGATGAGCGGTGAGATCGGCGACTACCACACCGCTATGCAGTTTCTCGATCGCTACCAGCACCGCTTCGACTGGAATCGGATGCTCGGCAACACCTATGGCCTCGACAACCTCGCCGAGGCCATGGCCGCCATGAAACGGATGGACGAGATCAAGCCGATCATTCGTCCCGGCCGTGAATCCTGAAGGAAGGCTATGACACTCGACGTACTGCGTCCTGCGCTGGACGACCACAACTCGCCGTTGCCGCAGCGGTTCGCCCTCGACATCGGCGGTGAACTCCGCGAGCCCACCCGCTGGGTGGACAACATCGACCCGGCCACTGCAGACACCCTGGCCACCGTCGGATCCGCGACCGCCTCAGAGGTCGACGACGCTGTTTCCGCCGCGCGGTCGGCAGCCCCGAGTGGGGCGCGCTGGCGCCCGGTCAACGCGGCACCCTGCTGCGCAGGCTTGCCGACCTGGTGCGCCGCGACGCCGACGTGCTGGCCCGGCTGGAGACCCGCGACACCGGCAAACCCCTGGCCCAGGGCCGCGCTGACATCAAAGCCGCCGCAAGGTATTTCGATTTCTACGGTTCCGTCGTCGAGGGCTTCCTCGGTGACTCGATCCCGCTGGGCCGGAATTCGCTGGCGGTGGTCGAGCACCAGCCGCACGGTGTCACCGGTCACGTGATCCCGTGGAACTACCCGGCGCAGATCACCGCCCGCTCGGTCGGCGCCGCACTGGCGGTCGGTAACGCCACAGTTGTCAAACCCGCCGACGAAGCCCCACTGGTGGCATTGAGTTACGCGCGGCTGGCCCGCGAGGCCGGTTTCCCCGCAGGCGTTCTCAACGTGCTGCCCGGCGGAGCAGAGGCGGGGTCCGCACTGACCGCCCATCCGCACGTCGAGCACATCTCGTTCACCGGGTCGGTGGCCACCGGGCGCACGGTCGCCGCGGCATGCGCGTCACGCGGTCGGCCGTCGCTGCTGGAACTCGGCGGCAAATCCGCCCATCTGGTTCTCGAAGGCGCCGACATCGACCGGGCCGCCCCGGTGATTGCCCGCGCCCTGCTGCTGCATGCCGGCCAAACCTGCACGGCAGGTACCCGGGTCATCGTGCACGAGTCGTTACACCGTCAGCTGGTCGCGGCCCTGGCGCCCTATTTCGAAGCCGCCACGCTTGGCCACGGTCTGTCCGATCCGACTGTGGGACCGGTGGTTTCGGAGCAGCAGGCCAAGAGGGTGCAGGGCTTCTCGGAGCGCGCCCAGGCCGCGGGTGCGGTGATCGCCGCCCGGGCCGCCGACGCCGAGGGCCTCACCGGTTACTTCGTGGCGCCGGTGCTGTTCGACTCGGTGGACCAGGACACCGAACTGTTCGCCGAAGAGGTCTTCGGGCCGCTGTTGGCGGTCACCGCGGTGGGCTCGGACGCCGAGGCCGTCGCCGCCGCCCACAACAGCCGCTACGGCCTCACCGCCGCGGTGTGGTGCCAGGACGTCGACCGAGCGCTGCGCACCGCACGCACCCTGGACGTCGGGCAGGCCTACATCAACGGCTACGCCCCCGGCGGGGGTGTGGAACTGCCGTTCGGCGGCACCCGCGACAGCGGCTACGGCCGCGAGAAGGGCGTCGAGGCACTCCGCGAATATTCCCGCAGCAGAACTCTTTTCATCGACATCGCCTGAGAGAAACATGATGACCAAAGCAACAACGGAGCGGTCCGAGGGCTCCATCGACGACTCCCGGCTGGTCGAGGTCTGGGGTGACACCGTGGATGAACGCCACGTCAAGAGCGCCGTCGCCCTCAGCGTGGTGCTGGCGGTGCCGTCGTTCCTCGGCGCCCGCGCCCTGTTCTCCACCACCATGGAAAACCAGGACCTGGCCCGCACCTACGCCATGCTGGCGGGGCTGTTCGCCTGTCTGCTGGCCGCGGTCATCTCCGCGAAGTTCTTCAAACCCAAGCGCATCGTGACCGAGCGGCAACTCGATCCCGAAGAGCAGATCGCTGCCGCCATGGACCTGGCGCAGCTGCCGCTGGGGCTGGGGACCCTGTCCTCGCTGAGTGAAGCCGAACGCGGCGAGATGCGCAGGCTCGGGCTCTATGACGTGTTCGCCGAGGCCGAACGCCGTCTGGCGCTGCAGAAGGTGGACGAGAAGGCATGACACTCGAGATCTTCGACGGCCTGATGGCCGCGTTGCTCGGCGGCTTGGCCGGGGCCGTCATCTTCTCGCTGCTCGGTTTGGTCTCGGGTACCGACGAGACGGCCACCCTGGCGCCGCTGACATTGGCGGTGGTGCTGTTGGGTGTTCCGCCCGCCGGCGTGCTGGCGTTCTTCATCGCCGGCGCCGCCGCCAAACACATGACCCACGCCGTGCCGACGACACTGCTCGGCATCCCGGGCGACACCATGGCCATCGCCTTGATGGAAGAGGCCAATTACCTTCGCCGCCTGGGTGTCCCACACATCGCCTTGCGCAAGATGATCTCCGCGGCCCTGATCGCGGCGCTGATCGCTGTACCCGTGGCGGTGGGGGCGGCCAGCCTGCTGGCCACGGTGGCCGACGACTTGCGCGCCGTGGTGCCGTACCTGTTCCCCGTCATCGCCGTCGTCATCGCCTATCTGTCCAAGGGGCGTTGGGCGTCGGTGCTGGCGTTGGTGCCGCTGACGGCCATGATCACGGGTCTGAACACCTTTGTGGCCGAGCAGACCGGAAAGACCTTGGCCATCAGCTTTTTCGTCGGCCTGGCGATCGGTCCGATGATCATCGACCTGGTGGGGCTGTCGTCACCGCTGACTCGCCGCTCGCTGGTCCGTGACAAACGGCCGACGTTCTGGCTGGCGCCGGAGATGGCCGAGTCGGGTGGCAGGCGGATGCCGAACCCGCTGACGGTGTTGAACCGCAAGGAGACTCGGGACACCGCGGTGGCGGCCACCGCCACCAGCCTCACCTTCGTGGTGAGCCCGCTGGCCATGGCGATCCTGGTGGGTGACATCGTGGGTGCCAGGGTCAAACACGCCTACCAGCGCCTGACCAGGGTGATCTCGGTGCGCAACGGTGTCACCGACTCCACCTATCTGGCCGAGACGCTGATCCCGCTGGTGGCCATCGGGTTGCCGCTGAGCCCCATCGCCGCCGGCGCCGCCGCACCGCTGTTCAACGCGCCGCCGGTGTTCACCGTCGGTGGACAGGGACAGGAGATGAACAACCTGCACACCATGCTCACCGCGCCGCAATTCCTCATCTTCAGTCTCATCGGTGTACTGCTGGCCGGTCTGGTGGCCTACCCCCTGGTGGTGCGTTACGCCCGCCAGGCGGCGCTGTTCGTGGCTCGACGGTTGTCCCATGAGGCCGTCATAGGGGCGTTCGCCGGTTTGGTGCTCGTCGTCGCCATGTACGAGGGCGGGATCTACGGTGTCATCGTCATGCTGACCGTCGGCCTGGTGGGCGGAATCATGAACAAGGTGATCGGCATGCACGTCGGCGTGCAGTGCATGGCGTACTACGTCTCCGTGCTGTCGGTGCCGGTGCTGCTCGGATGACGGTGTACCCGGAGCCGGGACTACCCAGCCGCGTCACCGTCTACGAGGTGGGTGCGCGCGACGGGCTGCAGGCCGAGAAAGCCGTGGTGCCGACGGGGGAGAAGGTCGCCTTCATCCGGGCGCTGCGGGCGGCCGGCCTGCCCATCGTGGAGGCGACGAGCTTCGTCTCACCGCGCTGGGTGCCGCAGTTGGCCGATGCCGCCGAGGTGCTCGCCAACCTCGGACCGGACCTGACGCCGTATCCGGTGCTGGTGCCGAACCGCCGCGGCCTGGACCGAGCCCTGGAGTCGGGGGCTCGATCGGTCGCGGTGTTTGTCAGTGCCACAGAGTCTTTCGCCAAGCGCAATCTCAACAGCACACGTTCGGCGGCCATCGAGGCGGCACAATCTGTCACCGTGGCTGCGCTGGAGAACGGTCTGACCGTGCGTGGCTACGTGTCGATGTGCTTCGGCGACCCGTGGGAAGGGGCTGTGGCACCGTCGGCCGTCGCGGCGGTGTCTCAGGAGCTGTTCGACGCCGGGTGTTACGAGGTGTCGCTGGGCGACACCATCGGAGTCGGCACCGCCGGACATGTCGCGGCACTGGTCGCAGCGCACGCCGATGTCAGCCGGTTGGCGCTGCACTTTCACGACACCTATGGCCAGGCGCTGGCCAATGTGCACGCCGGACTGCGGGCCGGAGTCAGCACGTTCGATGCCTCCGCGGGCGGCATCGGCGGCTGCCCTTTTGCCGGCTCGGCCACGGGAAACCTGGCCACCGAGGATCTGCTGTGGATGCTGACCGGACTCGGCATCGAGACGGGTGTGAACCTCGAAGCTGTCGTCGACGCGGGGGCCGCGATGACCCGGGCCTTGGGCAAGCCCACCCAGTCGCGGGTGGCAGCGGCGCTGCAACCACGCTGATTGCAACTGCCGACGGTGCGTGCTCACGCTCCCATGGTGGCCCGGGGTGCATCTCGAGCCCCGAACCCGCGTGGGCGCGGAGTCTGATCCAAGAAACTCGCGCTCGGGCACAGGGTGAGTCCGCGGGCACCGATGACCCCACGGTCGCCGACCCGGGCCGCGCCTTGGAACGCAGCAGCCGAATCGTGGGCACCCCGGAGCAGGTGGCCGACAAACTGGAGGAATGGCGCGACGCCGGCATCGCCGGCGTGAACGTCTTCCATGCGGTCCGTCCGCACACCTTCACCGACATCGCCGAACTGCTGTTCCCGGAACTGCCTAAGCGTGGTCTGATCTCGACCGACAAGGTGTCCGAGCCGCTGGCGGTGGCGCACCGAGTCTGAGAGTTCCCCGGTCGGCCAGCGGATGTCGGCCGGGCCTGCCACAGTTGAGCCATGTCCATAAGGCCCGCGTGCGTGCTCACCGCCAGGCGGGTCTGCGCGCTGTTGGCAGTCGCCTCGGCGGTGCTGCATGCGCTGATGCTGGGGCACGCGGGTTCCCTGGCAGTGGCCGTGCTCTTGTCGACGATGCTGGGGGTGTGCCTGTTCTGTGCGTGGGAGCTGTGGCGCGCCGGCTCAATCCGCGCGTGGATGCTGGTGGCGCTGATGAACCTGGGCATGGTGGCCCTGCACCTGAGCAGTGCAGGCCACCGGCACGGTGTCCCGGTTCAGCTCGTGGGCACAACCCCATCGAGGTTGATGGGCACCGCCACCGTGATTGCCGCGGTGGAGGTGGCCGCTGCGATGGCGGTCCTGGTGTACCGCACCCGCGGCCAAGCGAACAGACTCTCCGGTGCCGGCGGTGATCCGGCGTAGGAGCGCGGGCGAACTCAGCCAGCGTCACCTGCGGTCGCCACATCGTCTCCGAACCACTTCTCTTTTATCATGTTGTATGTTCCGTCTTCTCGCATTTGGAACAGCGCCTGATTTATCGGCTTACGCAGCGGGCTGTTGATGTTGAAGACGAAGCCCTGGTTCTCGTCCTGGAAGACCGGTCCGGCCATGACCGCCACCCCCTCACCTCGATGTGCGACGTAGTAACGCAGTACCGGCGCGTCGAACACCACTGCGTCATAACCCTCTTCGCGAAGCAGGTGATAGGCGTCTTCGATGGTGTCGGTTTGGGTGGCCTCGATGCCCATGTTGTGTAGGTAGGCGGCCGCAGTGGTGTCTCGGACGGTTGCGACGGACTTTTCATACAGGTCGGCCGGGCCGGTGATCTTTGCGTCCAACTTGGTGACGGTCAGCGTGGCGCTGAGGTTCGCGGTGTAGAACGAGACGAATACGATGCCGGCGAAGCCCCATAGTATCGCCAGAGCCTTGGTGAAAGTCCTTGTTGCTGACGTGCTTTGACGTCCAACCAGCGATCCGATACCCCAGCCGAAAGATTGGAAGATACCGGGGAAATACGATCGTGAGACCACCGGATTCTTGCTGCGCCGCTCGATCAGCCAAAAGACATGAGTCGGCACGATGCTGACGACTACAGCGGCACTGAGCCACACGAGCATCGTCCAGGACAGCAGTAGGTCGAGGTAGCCACCGAGGCCGGGGACCGACGGTCGGGTGTCATGCACCGGCACGATGATCTGAAGTCCGGCATCAAGAGTCGGTTGCGAGAAATCGAAAGATCGCTCTCGTTCGGAGGTCAACGAGATCGCGCCCACCGCAACATCGGCGCGCCCATCGGATATGGCTGCCAACTGCTCTCCGACATTGGCGGTTTCGACAAACTCGGTGGTCCAACCGAGCCGCAGCGCGACCTCGTTCCACAGATCGATACTGAAGCCGGTCAGCTGACCGCTGCTGTTCTTCATCACAAACGGTTCCAGGGTGTGTACGGCGATGGTTTTGGTTTGTGGATCGCTGTCGAGCGCGGGTTCTGCGCTGGCCGGCGGTGTCCCGGAAACGAGAACAAGCCAGAACACGATCGCGGCCAATACGCGGCTTCGCACACCCAAAACTCTGACACTCCCTGTCTTTGTGATCCCCATGATGGTGGCCGGCGACTTCAGCGGCGGGCCCTTGCGGAGTCAGATCGGCATTCGGTAGCCGAAATACTCGTGGTCCTCGTTGTATCCGCCGTGTCCCTTACCGATGTGCTCGAAGCCCTCGACGAACTCGATGGACTCTATCCACTTGACCTGTTTGAAACCCAGCTCGACTTCATTGCGCAACCGCAACGGTGCCCCGTGGGTTTCGGATAGCGGCGCATCGTTCATCTCGTAGGCCAGGAGGGCCATCGGATGGCGCATGTGTTCGATCTTGTGACAGTCGTAGTAGCGGCCACCGCCGGGTTCCGAACCATCGGCAAAGGAACGGAATACCACCCATTTGGCCGATGGCAACGGCTTGACGATCTGCACGATGTCGGCCATTCGGACGCCGCCCCATTTGGCGATGCCGGACCAACCCTGGATGCAGTAGTGCTGGGTTATCTGCTCGTGTTTGTCCATTGCCAGCAGTTCGGCGTACGGAAAATCGGTGGGATGCTCGACCAATCCATGTACGCGCAGTGTGTAATCAGCCCAGTTGCTACTTTGAAGTCGACGATAGAGCTTGGATGTCGGAAGCGTGCCGTTGGCCCAGAAGTAGGGCGAGATGTCTTTTTCCGAGTAGTTGGCGCGGGGATGAAACCACTCCATCAGCCCCTTGATCCGGCCTATCGACGCTTGGCCGATCTTCTGGACGGCGCGTGGGTGTCGGATGGTGACGGGCGAGGCCAAGAGCCACAACGCCACGATGGCCGACATCGCAACCAGATAGATCGCCAGCGCCCAGTATGACTGGGTGTTGGTACCGAACACGATGTGGTTCAAGTTCCCGATCAGTCCGGTACTGAAGACCATGACGGTGTGAACCACGATGAAAAACACCATCCAGGCCAGCACCAGAAAGTGAATCGAGCGGGCGATCTGCCGATTGGCTGGGCCGCTGCCCAAGCCGAAACGTGCGGCGATTGCCGGTGCCTGCAGCATGCCCGTGACGAAGGCCAGTGGGGCGAAGACGAACACCGTCAGGAAGTAGGCAAGCAATTGCAGCCCGTTGTAAGCCACGAAACCGTCATTGGCCGGGAAGTCCAACGACAGGTACTGCACCAGTGTCGATATCGCATTCGGGATCACGTCCCAGGACTGCGGCACGATCCGTCGCCACTGTCCGGTTGTGAAAAGCAATACATAGAAGATGATTCCGTTGAGCAGCCAGAGAGCGTCGAAAGTGAAGTGCCACCAGCGGGCCAAGCCGATCGTATGACGCACCCCGGGTATGCCGATCCATTTGGGCAGTGACACCGAGTCGTCTTTGGCGGTCCACACGCGGGCCGGCTCGGTCGGATTCAGCCGATCTGCTGGCACGGGTCCGCGCAACCGCAACCAGGCGGTGCCGGGGGTGCTGCCCGAATTGAGGTACAGGCGTGGGTGATCAGCCAGGATCTGCAGACCCGCCCGGATGATGAACATCATGAACACGATGTTGAACAGGTGGCTCCACCGCAGCCAGGCCGGGATGCCGGGATCGATGGCGCCTCTGGTGGCCGTTGTCCCGGGGTAGCGCAGGATGAAGTCCTGCATCCAGCCGAACTGTCGCAGATGCTGGGCAACGGCAACACCCACGATCAACCCGACGAGTGCCAGCGGCACAAGCCACACAGAACTGATCCAGCGTCGCCCGATGCGAATCGACGGGAGGTGGGCGGGCTCGTCGGCGATGCCGCCTGCCCACTCACCCAGCCGGATGCGTTCGCTGGATTGTTGGCTTGGTGCGGGAGTGGAAGCGCCTTCGGTGGAGGTCCCCAAATTTGCAGTGCCGTTGTTTCCCACGCGCTTCACCGTAGCTTGACTGTGGATAAGTGGCGATGGCAACAAACTTCTGCAGCAGCATCCGCATTCGGTTTGGGCCTGCCGCACAGTCGCCGTCCAGCACATCTGGCAAATCAGCGGCATCCGTCAGGAGCCAGGAGCGCCCGTTGTCTTACCTGCACAAAGCCGACAGTTGCGTTGCCACTCCAACGGCCCGAAGCCAAGGGCTGCGGACCGGGCGACGCCAGGATCAGAGAATGTCGACGACGCCGTCGCCATTGGTGTCGCCGCACCGAATCTTGACATCCTGTAGTGGCTTACGAATCGCCTTGAGCTCGCCGGCGACCTGGGGATTGGCGATGAAGTACTCGTCCACCTTGGCTTGCTTCTGATCATTGCCGAGCGGCTGCAGGCTGGTGAAGAAGTCGTTGACCGGAGGATGAGCGAACAGGTACGCCGACGTTGCTGTCGATACGCCGGCAGCCACACCTGCGAGATCGGCAGCACTGCAGTTTGCCGGCGGTGCTGCCGGCTCGGCGACGGCTGACTGTGCAGAGGTGAGGATGACGATGCCGGCGGCCAAGCTCCCCGCGGTACCAACAACTACTCGACGGGTGGTCAGCAACATCGTTCAGCTCCTCCTGCAGAGTGTTAGGTCGAAATGTCACTCTATGCCAGTGAGGTGATTAGCGGTACCGGCATGCCCCCGAACAGTGTGTCGCCGAGGCCGGTTCATGCTGCGCGCGGGCTGGTTCTCCAGGGTTCTCGATCTAGGGCCTATCATCATCGGATGCAACCAAAGGTCGTCAAGATGAAGTCGCGTTGGACAGTCGCAACGTTGCTCGCCGCCGGTGCGATCGGGTGCACGGTGGCTGCACCCCTGGCATCGGCCGAGGAGCCGGACATGCCGTCCTGCACGAATGCGGGCAACATCGTTTCGGGTACTTCGACGGTCTGTCAAAGCCCCGGTAACGCCCAGCTCACCACTTCTCCCGGTGAGCTGGGGGAGACACAGTTCGGAATGTGGCCCTGGGGTGGCGGTATCGGCGTCCTCTGAGGCGTTTCAGCTAGCCGCGGGTCCGTCACCGGCAAAATGCAATTTGCCTCTGAACTGCAGCAGTAGCGCTACGGTGGCGGTCCAGCCGGTTTGATGGCTGGCACCCAGACCACGGCCGGTGTCGCCGTCGAAATACTCATGGAACGGCACCAGATCACGCCAGTGCGGGTCGTTCTGGAAGTACTCGTTGTTCCCGAACACAGGTCGTCGCCCCGCCGGATCGCGAACCACCAGACCGCTGAGTCTTCGCGCCATCCGGTCGGCCACCTCTCCCAGCGTGATCTGAGAGGAGGGGGCAGCTGGGTCAGGGACATGGTAGGTGTCACCGAAGAAGCGGGCGTAGGAGTCGAGCGCTTGCACCAGTAGGAAATTCGTCGGCAGCCATACCGGACCGCGCCAGTTCGAGTTCCCGCCGAACATGCGACTGTCCGATTCGGCGGGCTGGTAGTCCACAAGATAGTCGGTTCCGTTTACGCGGAACGTGTACGGGTTTTCGCGATGAAACCTCGACAGTGAGCGAATACCGTTGGGGGACAAGAACTGTTCCGGGTCCAGTAAGCGTCGCAGGATCGAGTTGAGCCGCTCCTGGTGCACGACGCCGATCATCACGTGGGTGCCGTCCCCGCCGCTCATCGCCAGCCGTACGTCGTCGGCGGTGTGCTCATAGATGCGGGCCAGCGCGTCGAGATTGTCCCGGACGGTTGAGATCACGTCGGTGGCGCCGACGGGAATGGCGACGGCGGCGAACAGTGGCACGATCGCCTGCATCGAGAAGACTTCGAGCGACCGGCTGCTCCCGTCCGGCATCTCGATGACATCGTGGTAGAAGTCGGTCTTGTCATTCCAGAAGCTGACCTGGTAGGTACCTTTCTCCAGCGCGTTGGCGACAAGCCAGATATCCCACACCCAGCGGCTGAACATGTAGGTGTAGCTCGGGTCGTCGTGCGACAGTTCGATCGCCATCTCCAGCAGGTGAATCAGCAGTGCGGCCATCCACGCTGTGCCGTCCACCTGTGCCAATTGCCCGCCGGTTGGTAGTGGTTCGTCGCGATCGAAAACCCCGATGTTGTCCATGCCGAGAAATCCGCCGCCGAACACTCCGCGGTTGGTGCTGTCGCGCTGGTTGAGCCACCACATGGCGTTGAGCGTGGACGAGCGGTAGGCGTTGGCCAGGAAGTCCCTGTCGCCGACACCGGTGCGCAGTCGATCGAGTTGATACACCTGCCACGCCGCCCAGGCATGAACCGGCGGATTGGTGTCACCGAACTTCCACTCATAGGACGGGATCTGGCCGTGCGGGTGCTGTGCGGTGGATCTCTGCAGGACCAGGATCTGGGCTTTGGCGAACTCGGGATCGATGAGTGCCATCGCCACGCAGTGAAACGCGAGATCCCAGGCTGCGAACCAGGGGTACTCCCAGGCATCGGGCATCAGGATCACCTCGGTGACGGCAAAGTGTTGCCACCGGCTGTTGCGTCCTGTCCAGCGGGTTTGTGGTGGGATGGGCTGTCCGGGGTCACCCTTGAGCCAGCGGCGTACCGAGTAGTTGTAGTACTGCTTGCACCACAGCAACCCCGCCAGGGCCTGGCGCTGTACCAGCCGTTCGTCGTCTGTGAGATCCGGCGCCGCGACGTCGGCGTAGAACTCGTCGGCCTCGGACTTGCGGGTCGCCAGTACCGTGTCCGCATCCGTGCCGGATGGTGCTGTCGCGAAACGGACAGTGACGGTGAAGGTCTCGCCCGGCTGCAGAGTTCTGGTCGTGTGTGCGGCGACCTTGCTGCCTTCGGTGGGATGTACTGCCCCGGCGATCCCGTGGACTACGTGGTCGTTGATGCCGTCCTTGGTGGTGGACGACGTGTTCGGTGCGCCGAACAGCAGTTGGTTGTTGGTTTCGTTTTCGCAGAACAGCAGTCGTGGTGTGCTTGAGTCTGATGTGGTGACGCTGAACCAGCGTTCACCGAGGGCTGGATGCCAGGTGCGTGCGGTGCCGGTGCCGTGCGCGGTGATACGGGGTCGCTGTTGACCGATATTCCATGACCACGTGTTGCGGTACCAAAGCTGCGGAAGTATGTGGATCGGTGCGGACTCCGGCCCACGGTTGGTCACAGTCACGCGGCAGTACACATCTTCGGGGCCGTCCTTCGCGTAGGACACCGCGACATCGAAGTACCGTTGGGCCAGCCACTCGTCGTGAAGTGCGTCGAACAGCTCGTACTCGGCCGCATCGGGTCCGCGAGATTGGTTGGTGTGCAGCAGATCCTCGTAAGGAAACGCCGCATGGGGGTATTTGTAGACCATCGCGGCGTAGGCGTGGGTCGGCACGTTGTCGGTGTAGAACCAATAGTCTTTGACGTCTTCGCCGTGGTTGCCGTCGGCGTTGGTCAGCCCGTAGGGACGTTCTTTGAGGATGGGATCGCGTTCATTCCAGAGCGCGACACCGAGGCAGATGGTCTGGTCCAGGTCGCACCAGCCAGCCAGGCCGTCCTCGCTCCAGCGATAGGCCCGGCTGCGGGCGTGGTCGAACGGAAAGTAGGACCACGCCTGCCCATCGGCGCTGTAGTCTTCCCGAACTGTTCCCCAGGCCCGCTCGCTGAGGTAGGTACCCCATCGGCGCCACTGCACCGCACCGGATTTCGCCTCGTCGAGACGGCGGTGCTCAGCAGAGCTCAAGGAAGCCACGGCTGACGCCAAGCTGGATACCCCGCCACCAGATCGTCGGCAGCGGCTGGTCCCCAGGTGCCTGGCCGATAGACCTGCACCGGGGGAGGCGATTCCAGGAGCGGCTGTACCACGCGCCAGGTCTCCTCGACTCCGTCCTCTCGGATGAACTGGCCAGAGTCCCCGCGCATGGCATCACCGAGGAGTCTCTCGTAAGGCTCGGGCGCCTCTTGCAACTGGTCTGCGAAGACCAGCGACAAGTTGACCGGACGAGCGGCGTTGGCGCCTGTCTGCTTGGCGTTGAGCACCAGATCCACTCCCGCGTCGGGGTCGATGCGGAAGATCAACTCGTTGGGTGCGTCGATGGCCGGAAGGAACGGCAGTTCGGGTGGTCTCTTGAAAATCACCCGAATCTCGGTGGCGCGCACGGGGAGTGACTTGCCGGCGCGGATGAAGAACGGCACCCCAGACCAGCGCCAGTTGTCGATGCGGAGTTCAAGAGCGGCGAAAGTTTCGGTGTGTGAGCCCGGTGCGACGCCGTTGACATCGAGGTAACCCTGGTACTGACCGCGGATGTAGCGCGTGGGATCCGCTGGCCGGATGGACCGGAACAACTCGACGCGCTTGTCCCGAAATCCGTCCGGGCCGCCGCTGGAGGGTTCGGCGGCGATCAATCCGACGAGTTGCAACAGATGGTTCTGCACCACGTCCCGCAGCGCACCGACCGGATCGTAGAAGTGGCCACGATCGTCGACGCCGAAGTTCTCGGCCATCGTGATTTGCACTGCCTCTATCCGGTCCCGGTTCCACAGCGGTTCGAAGATCGAGTTGGAAAAGCGGATGTAGCGGATGTCCATCGACGGCTCTTTGCCCAAGAAGTGGTCGATGCGGTAGATCTGCCATTCCCGCAGGTGCGCGCTGAGCTGGTCGTTGAGTGCTTTGGCCGACGAAAGATCATGCCCGAACGGCTTTTCCACCACCACGCGGGCGTTTTCGGTCAATCCGGCACCGGCCAGCCCTTCGACCACACGGCCGAACAGGCTCGGCGGTATCTCCAGATAGAACACCGGATGTGCCCGCCCCGCGATCGCCGAGGCCACTTTGTCGTATGTCGCAGCTTCGGAGAAGTCACCTGACACCATCGACAGCCGGGTCGCGAACCGGGCAAAGATGTCTTCGTCAACGGGTTCGCCAGTGGCCTCGATCGCGGCGCGGGCGTGTTCCCGCAGCGCATCAGCGGACCAGTCGTCGATCGCCACACCGATGACCGGGCAGGTGAGAAGGCCGCGGCGCTCCAATCGGTAGAGCGAGCGGAAGGTCATCTTCCGAGCCAGATCGCCGGTGATCCCGAAGACCACCAGGACATCGGCATGGTGGGAGTTCATCGGTGTCAGCTCGACTTTTCCGCATGCCCACCGAACTCGGAGCGCATGGCTGAGAGGACCTGGTCGGTGAAGTGCCCGAGCTGACGCGATTCGAACCGTTGGTTGAGTGCGGCGGTGATGACAGGCGCTGGAACGCCTTCATCGACGGCCGCCAGCACGGTCCAGCGCCCCTCGCCGGAGTCGGACACCTGGCCCGAGTACTGCTCCAGATCGGGTGAGCAGGCGAGCGCGTCGGCGATCAGGTCCACCAGCCATGAACCGACCACGGAGCCGCGCCGCCACACTTCGGCGACCTCTCCGACATTGATGTCGTACTGATATGCCCACGGGTCGCGCAACGGGGTGGTCTCGGCGTCGATGTGCCGGTCGACCGTGCCGGCATTCGCATGTTTGATGATGCTCAGCCCTTCGGCGATAGCCGCCATCATCCCGTACTCGACTCCGTTGTGGACCATCTTCACGAAGTGGCCGGCTCCGCTCGGGCCGCAGTGCAGGTACCCGTCCTGGGCAGTGCCGACACCGGGCTTCCGGTTGGGGGTCGGGGTGGCACTGGCGGCGCCGGGGGCGATCGACTTGAAGATGGGGCCCAGCCGGTCCACCACTTCGGGTTCGCCGCCGATCATCAGGCTGTAGCCGCGCTCCAGACCCCACACTCCGCCACTGGTGCCGCAGTCGACGTAGTGGATGCTGTTGTCGGCGAGCTTGTGAGCCCGGGTGATGTCGTCGCGGTAGTAAGAGTTGCCGCCGTCGATCACGATGTCGTCAGGTGCCAGCAGGGGAACGAGCGCATCGAGGGTTCGGTCGACTATGGCGGCGGGCAGCATAAGCCAGATGGCGCGGGGTGTTTCCAGCTTGCTCACGAAGTCCTCGAGTGAGGTCGCCGTGGCGGCGCCTTCGCCGGCCAGCCTTTCCACCGCAGTGGGGTTCACGTCGTAGCCCACGCATCGATGCCCGTCGGCCATGAGGCGGCGGACGAGGTTGGCGCCCATCCTGCCCAACCCCACCATTCCGAGCTGCATCGGTGTCGAAGTGGTCACGTGTTCTCCTCAGAGTCGCGAACTAGCGATGGTCGGCCCTGATCCTATTGACCCCGGGAAGCGGTGGTTGGAGCTCTCCATTGCGTCTTTGCTGGCTTCGACGCACCGCCCTGACCGGTTATCGCATAGAGTATCCAATTGCTTGAGAAAGGGGGTCGCCGTGCCGACACGTGCCAGGCAGGCGCACGAGCCCAGATCGGGGTTCGTCCGGCCCAAGACGGCCCAGCAGGCGGTTGTCGAATTGCTGCGCAACGACATCACCTCCGGCCGGTTGGCTCCAGGGACTCCCATCGTGCAGGAGGCGCTGGCCGAACAGCTTGGAATGTCCCGTATTCCGATCCGCGAGGCACTCAAAAGCCTCGAAGCCGAAGAGTATGTGACCTATGAGCCGCACAGCGGCTATCGCGTGGTCAAGCTGGGTCTGAAAGAACTCACCGAGGTCTTCCGGCTCAGAACGCTGTTGGAAGAGGAACTGATCCGCGACTCCATGCGGATCCCGGTGGCTCCGGGGATCATCGACGAGATGCGCATGCTGATGGACGAGATGGACCGTGCGGGTGCAGACGGTGATCTGGTTGCCGTCGGCGTCGCGAACCGGCGGTTCCACTATCTGACCTTCGAGCAGAGCGAACTGTCCCGCACCAAGCGCATAGTCAATCAGCTGTGGAACATGGCCGACCCGTATCGTCCGCTGTACTCGGATCTGATGGATCTCGAAAAGGTGAACTGCGAGCACGTTCTGATCACCGATGCGATGGTCGCCGGTGATGTGGACCGAGCCGTCGCGCTCAACAGCCAGCACCGCTCGCACTCGATCGAGCACCTCAAGGCCGTCCTCGGATCGGAGCAGGGGTCAGCTTCTTGACCTCGCCGTACAACAGGCTCAGCCAACTCGGCATCGAGGTCCCACCGTCACCGGCGCCCAAGGGGCCTACTTTCCGGCCCGACTGCACGGCGGTCAGCTCTGGGTTTCGGGTGCCACCGCCCGCACCGTGGCGGGTCCCGGGCTGCGGGGTGTGGTCGGTGACGACGTGACAGCGGCCCAGGCCAGGGAACAGGCGGGCATCGCCGCGCTGAATCTCCTGGGCGCCATCGACGCGGCTGTGGGGCTGGACGCGGTGAACGCCGTGCTGCACCTGCGGGGCTACGTGCGGGCCGTGCCGGATTTCGACAGCCAGCCCGGTGTCATCGACGGCGCTTCAGAGCTGTTGTTGGCCGTGTTCGGCAGCGAGGTCGGCGCGCATGCGCGCACCGCGATCGGGGTTGCGTCCCTGCCAGGGCAAGCGTGCGTGGAACTCGAACTCGTCGTTGCGGTTGGCGGCTGAGTCGCGGTTGCCGGCTGCGTCAGCGGGTGGTGTAGACGGCCCGCCCTACGGCGAGGCCCAGCGCGATGCCGGCCAGCATGGTGGCGCCCACCTGCACCAGTGCCCCTCGCTCGGCGATGGCCGCCGGCAGGGCGGTCGGGGCGGACGTCGGCGCCGCGGTATCCGCGGGGTTGTCGCCGGTGCTGATCATGATGTTCAGTCGGCTCACGAATTGCTTGATGATGCGTCCGCTGACCTGGGAGATCACTCCGCTGCCGAACTGGGCGATACGGCCACCGAGGTCGAGGTCGGTGGTCACCACCACCGCGGTGCGCCCGGCGTCGGCATGTGCCGCGATGGAGATGGTGGCCTCGGCCGAGCCCTGTCCCTTGCGGTCCTTGGCGGCGCCGCGCACCACCATGGTGTGGGCGTCGTCGTCCTGGCTCACCAGCACCGCCGAACCCTGCAACGTGAGACCGACGGGACCCACCTTCACGGCCACCCGGCCGTCGTAGTTGCTGCCGTCCACCGCGTCGATCTCCGCACCGGGGATGCACGACGCCATCCGGGGGATGTCGGTGAGAGCCGTCCAGGCCGACTCCAGCGATGCGTCGACGGTGAATTCGTTGATCAGCTGCATGGCTGTCTCCTCGATGACCTGTGGGTTTCGGCGCGGTGAAGGGAATCGTGCAGTTACGCTGCGAGGCGATTGGATCCGATATACAGTATCAGCCATCGGGCAGTCGGACAGGCTGGATCAGGTCCCCGACAGTGGCATGAAAGATGGCAAGAAAGGCTGCACCAGGTGCTGAGTAAAGGAATCGGACTCTTCCCCACCGAACCGGTGGGGGCGATGCGCGATTACGTCCATCTGTGTGAATCCCTGGGTTATGACAATGTGTGGATCGGTGACTCGCAGAACATCTGGCGCGAGTCGTCGACGGTCATGGGTGCCGCGGCAGTGGGCACCGAGCGGGTGATCTTCGGTACCGGCGTCACCAACGCAGTGACCCGCCACCCGTCGCTGCTCGCCTCGTCCTGGGCCACCCTGGCCGAATACACCGGTGGCCGTGTGGCTTTGGGCATCGGCACCGGTGATTCCTCGTTGCGAACCATGGGTCTCAAGCCGCAGAAGCTGGCCGAGCTGGAAGAGTCGATCAGCCAACTGCGCACCCTGTTCCGTGGGGAAAAGGCGGTCGAGCCCAACAGCGGGGCCGAATACCACCTCAACTACCTCACCGAGCCCATGAACATCCCGATCTACATCGCGGCATCGGCACCGAAGATTCTGCAGATGTCGGGCCGCATCGCCGACGGTGTGATCGTCCTGGTCGGCACCGCACCACATTTCATCGAAGCCGCCCTGGCCACCATCGAGAAGGGCGCCAAGGAGAGCGGACGCACGCTCGATGATCTGCACATCGTGCTGTGGACGCCGACGGCCATCGGCCCGGACCGCACCGAGGCGCGGGATCTGGTGCGCGCGCACGTTTCTCGCGTGGCCATCCGGCCGCTGCCCGCCAAGGTGGACCCGGCGCTGGAGGCCGCCATCAACCGCATCCGCGAGTCGTACGACTATTACCACCACATGGACACCGAGGCCTCGCATGCCGATCTGGTGCCCGACGAACTGGTGGACTTGTTCGCTTTGGCGGGAACCCCTGATGAATGTGCACAGCGGTTGAAGGAGATCGAGTCCCTGGGCGTCAACCAGGTGTCGATCGTGCCGTTCGTGCGGCCCGGCCAGAGCAAAGAGACGACCATCCGCACCTTCGCGGACATTGTCGCGGGCCTGTAGCGATGTCTGCCGGCGCGTCGTTTCCCTCTCCTGGCAGTGGTGTGCCCGGCGCACCGCCGGCGCTGAAACGTGCGTTGACCCCCGCAGACGGGTCACCGGCCCAGCCCGCAGTGGATGCGGTGGCGGCACCGCAGTCTGCCACACACGACAGCAGCACTGCGCCAACAAATTTGACGGCCGCGGCAGCGATGACCGGTGTCGCGGTCGGACTGGAAATCGCGCGGTTGATCAGTCGCCAACGACGGCGAAACCGCAAATGCGGCTCGCGACGAGCCGGATAGTTGAACACAAGAATTCACCCTGGAGGTTCTGAAATGTCGTTCGTCAGGAAATGTGCCGTGGCAGGTCTGGCTGCGGTGCTCACCATTGGTACCGCCGCGTGTGCCGACGAGTCCGCCGGCCCGGAGACCGCCGCCGAAGGCAGCGGTGACAAGACCTTGAGCATCTCGGCCACCGGCGTCGACAGCCTGCCTTTCATGGCGATCCTGCAGGTGGGTATCGACAAGGGCTGGTTCGAGGAGAAGGGCCTGGAGGTCGACCTGTTCTCCGGCGGCGGTGGCGGCAACACGCTGCGTGTGGTCACCAGCGGCGACGCCGATATGGCCATCGCCGGAAACACCTCGGTCCTGCTGGCCGCTCAGCAGCCCAGCTCCAACCTGACGGTCATCGCGCCGTGGTTCCAGCTCAACGACTTCGCCTGGATCGCCCCGCCGGGACGCACCCTGGACAACAACTCGGTGCTCGGCTTCAGCTCCGCGGGTTCGTCCACCGAGCTGCTGGTAAAGGGACTGGAAAAGGATCTCGGTGTGCGGGCCCAGGCAGTCGGCGGCATGGGTGACAACTGGACCGCCGCCAAGGCCGACCAGATCACCGCGGGCTGGGCCATGCAGCCGTTCATCGCGGCCAAGGAAGCCGAGGAGAACGCCGAGGTTCTGGTCAACGCCCGCGACATCCTGGGCGATCTGCCCGCCGATCTGGTGGCGGTCAACAACGACTACGCCGAAGCCAACCCGGACAACCTCAAGGCCTTCTTCGAGGTGGCTGACCGCCTCAACGAATGGGTGGTCGCCGAGCCGGACGCCGCCGCCGCCGAGATTGCCCCGCTGGTCGGCGTCAGCGAAGAGGTCATGAAAGCATCGCTGGCAGCCACCCCGGACCTGGCCAAGGGGTACTCGCTGACGGTCGACAAGGACGGTCTGGAGAATCTCTCCAACCTGATGGTCGGTGCCGGTCAGATCACCGAGCCAATCGACTGGGCCACCGTGCTGGACCAGCAGTACCTGCCCGAGGACGCCCGCGCCACCCTGTGACGCGGCTGTCCCCAGCCTGATCGCATCGCCGATGATCGGAGAAAAGCATGCAGCCGCAAGGCATTCAGATGGACGACGTATCCGTTGTCTTCGAGACCGCGGCGGCCACCGTGACCGCTGTCAAGAACGTCACCCAACAGGTGCCACACGCCAGTTTCGTGTCGATCGTCGGCCCCAGCGGCTGCGGTAAGTCGACACTGCTCGCGGTGATCGCCGGGTTGCAGAAGGCGTCCTCCGGATCGGTCAGCGTGGCGGGTAAACCGGTCACCGGACCCGACCCGAAGATCGGTGTTGTCTTCCAGGAGGATTCGACGTTGCCGTGGCGCACCGTCGAGGAGAACGTCCGGTTCGCCATGCAGATGATCGGCGTCGACAAGGCCGAGCAGCGCAAGCGGGCCAAGGACGCCATCGATCTGGTGGGGCTGGCCGGCTTCGAGAAGTCCTACCCATCGCAGTTGTCCGGCGGTATGCGCCAGCGGGTGGCCCTGGCCCGCACGCTGGCGGTGCAGCCGGAGGTGGTGCTGATGGACGAGCCGTTCGCGGCACTCGATCAGCAGACCCGACTGTTCCTCGGCGCCGAGGTACGCCAGATCTGGGCACGCACCAACCAGACCATCGTCTTCGTCACCCACGACATCTCCGAGGCGATCCTGTTGTCGCAACAGGTCTGGGTGATGTCGTACCGCCCGGGCACCATCATCGATGTGGTCGACATCGACCTGCCCGAGAACCGCGATGCCAGCGTGGTCTCCACGCCGCAGTTCAACGATCTGCACAACCGGATCTGGAGTTCGCTGCAGGCCGAATCCATGCGCGGGTTCAAGCAACAGGAGACCGCCGCGACATGACCTCCTCGTACGTCGCTACCGACGACCTCCCGGCCGAGACGTTGCCGGCGCACCAGCCCGCACCGGCGCCGCGCAAGCGCGGGATCAGCAAGGGCGCGCTGAGCGCACTGTCCACCGTCGGGCTGATCGTGGCGTTCATCGCGGTCTGCGAGATCGGGGTGCGCGCCGGTCTGTGGAACGAGAGTGTGTTACCCGCTCCGTCAACCGTTTTCGCCGAGCTGGCCACCCAGATGGCGCTGCCCCAGTTCTGGGATGACGCCGCACGCACGGGCGTGGAGGTGGCCGTGTCGCTGGTGTTCGGCGCCGTGGCGGGCCTGGCCGCGGGCCTGACGTTCTGGAAGCTGCCCTACATCGGCCGGATCTTCGAGCCGTACCTGGTGTCGTTCTACGCGGTGCCGCTGGTGCTGTTCTACCCGGTGATGATCGTGCTCGTCGGTATCAATGCCATGTCGGTGATCATCCTGGCCACCATCATGGCGGCCATCCCGATGGCACTGAACACCACCGTCGGTCTCAAGGGCATGCGGCCGGTGTACATGAAGCTGGCGCGCTCACTGAACGCCTCACCACGCCAGGTCTTGTTCTCCGTCGCCATCCCGGCGGCAGGTCCGTTCATCGTCGCCGGCCTGCGGCTGGCCGTGGTGTACGCCCTGATCGGCACCATCGCCATGGAGTTCACCACCGCGCAGGCAGGTCTGGGCTACCGCATCCGGTATCTCTATGAAACCTTCGACAACACAGCGATGTTCGCCTACATCGTCGTCGTGCTGATGTTCTCGTGTCTGCTCACTGTGCTCCTGGCACTGCTCGAGCGGGTGCTGCTGAAAGGACGGAACCTGTGACATCCGCGGTAGCGCCACCGTCACTCGCCTCCCGCCGCGTCCGCACCTTCCTCGGCGGCCAGCTCTTCGGGTCCGTGGCCTTGGCCGCGGTGATGGTCTTGATCTGGGAGATCGTCTCCGGACTGACGTTCGTCATCCCGTCGCCGGCAGCCACCATCACCGTGCTGCTGCAGAACCTGACGAACTCGGCCTACCTGTTCGACATGCAGGTCACCGCGCAGTCTGTGGTGCTGGCATTCGTCATCGGCACCGCCATCGGCGGCGGCCTGGGCTTGCTGCTGGGTCTGTCGGAGAAGCTGCGGCTGATCTTCGAGCCGACGCTGATCATGCTCAACGGCATTCCGAAGATCGTGCTGTATCCCGTTCTGCTCCCTATCTTCTCGCTGTCGGGTTCCAAAGTGGTGATGGGCGTGCTGTTCGCGCTGTTCCCGGTGCTGATCAACGTCTCCACCGGCGTGCAGGAGATCCCCAAGGTCTATTGGAAACTGGCCAAGTCGGTGCAGGCAAATGCCTGGCAGCGGCTGGTGTACATCATCTTCCCGGCGATCCGGCGTCCGCTGCTCACCGGTATCCGGCTGGCGGTCAGCCTGGCGGTGGTGGGTGTGGTGCTCTCGGAGTTCTTCGCCACCAGGCGCGGGTTGGGGCGGGTGGTGCTGCAGTCCTACAGTCATGGCGAGTATCCATCGATGGTCGCCACGATCCTGCTGTTGATCACCGTGTCGTTCGTGATCTCGATTGCATTGTGGCAGTGGGAGAAACGAATCCATTGAGTGGGCAGTCGGACGGATACATCGGCCAGTCGATACCACGGCGTGAAGACCAGCGGCTGCTCGCCGGGCGCGGGCAGTTCCTCGCCGATCAGGCCGCCGGTGCACACCACGTGGTGTTCGTCCGCTCCAGCGAGGCCCATGCCCGCATCGAGCGGATCGACGGTACCCGCGCAAGCCAGATGCCGGGTGTGCTGGGGGTGTTCACCGCGGCCGATCTGGGTCTCGACGGTGTACCGATCCCGTTGCTCACCCGTCCAGAGGCCGAGTTCAGCGATGCCACCAACTGTGTGCTGGCCGAGCAGCGCCTGCCGATCCTGGCCGCCGACCGGGTGCACTACGTAGGCCAGCCGATAGCGGTGGTGATCGCCGAGGATCGCTACCGGGCCGAGGACGCCCTGGAGGCAGTGGAGGTGCAGTACGCGCCCCTGCCCGTGGTCACCGACGTCGAACATGCACTGACCCCGGACAGCCCGGTGCTGTTCGACCATCTGTCCACCAACGAGGCGGCCAGCCTGGAGTACTCGTTCGGTGATCCCGACGCGGCCATGGACGCGGCGCACCGGGTTGTCACGGGTACCTACCGGATGGGTCGGCACGGTGCGATTCCGCTGGAGTGCCGAGGTGTGCGTGCCGAGTTCGACTCGCGCCGAGGTCAACTCGAGCTCGCTACCTCCACCCAGGTACCCCACATGGTGCGCAAGGCCATCTGTGGGGTCACCGGTTGGGCCACCCACGAGGTCAAGGTCGTGGTGCCCGACGTCGGCGGAGGCTTCGGCACCAAAGCCAACGTGTACAGCGAAGAGATCGTGATGGCGGTGCTGGCCCGGCAGACCGGCTACGCCGTGATCTGGGTGGAGGACCGTCAGGAACACCTCGCGGCCAGCGCACAGGGCCGCGATCAGCTGCACCGCACCCGGCTCGCCGTCGACAGCGACGGACACATCATGGCCTGGGAGGACCACTTCCTGGTCGACATCGGCGCGGGCAGCTTGTGGGTGGCCGGCATCGTCGCCAACACCGCGATCCACCTGTTGGGGCCGTACCGCGTTCCCGCCGCCCATATCTCGGGTCGCGCTGCGCTCACCAACAAGACCCTGGTGGCTCAGTACCGCGGCGCAGGCCGACCCGAAGCGACGTTCGCTCTCGAGCGCAGCCTCGACGCCGCGGCAGCCGAACTCGGTATCAGCACCGCCGAGATCCGGCGGCGCAATCTGCTGACCGACGCGGATCTGCCCTATTCGCGGCCCATTCCGTACCGCGACGGGGTGCCCGTCGTCTACGACGGCGCCGACTACCTCGCCTGTCTGGAATCGGTCATGGACGAACTGCCGCCGTCGGAGGTGGAACTGATGGCCGCCGAATACCCGGATCACGCCATCGGATACGGGCTGTCGAGTTACCTCGAGGCCACCGGTCGCGGCCCGCACGAGACCGCCCGCATCCGGGTACTGCACAGCGGCGAGTTCGAAGTCACCTCGGGAGCTGCCAGTGCCGGGCAGGCGCACGAAACCGTCTTTGCCCAGGTGGCCGCCGACGCGTTGGCGGTGCCGCTGGACATGGTGCGCTACGTGCCCGCCGACACCGAGCGGCTACCCGAAGGGGTGGGTACCTTCGCCAGCCGGTCAGCCATCCTGTCCGGCTCGGCAATCCACCAGGCGGCAGGCGAACTCGTCGAGCTGGCCACCGTCCGGGCCGCAGCGGTACTCGGGGTGTCGTCGGGAGTCGGCTACGCCCGCGGAGTGTTCACCGCCGGTGACCGCAGCATCGGCTGGCGTGAGCTCGCGCAGTCGCAGGCCGTGGGTGGCGGTATGGAAGGCGGCGGCGCCCTGGATGTGACAGCGGTCTTCCGTCCGCCGACGGTGACCTGGACCATGGGTGTGCACGCCGTCATCCTCGGGGTGCATCGGCGCACCGGCATCGTCACCGTGCTGCGATACGCGGTGGCACACGAGGGTGGGCGTGAGATCAATCCCAAGGTGGTCGAAGGCCAGGTGGTGGGCGGTGTGGCCCAGGGTGTGGGCGGCGCACTGTTCGAGCAGTGGAGCTACTCGCCTGCCGGACAACCGTTGTCGACGACATTCGCGGCCTACCATCTGCCGCTGTCCACCGATATGCCGCGCGTGGCGGTGCGGCATCTGCACGTCGACACCCCAGTCAACCCGATCGGTGTGCGCGGTGCGGGGGAGAGCGGCACCATCGCCGTCTACGCCGCGGTGGCCAGTGCGGTCGACGACGCACTGGGCACGGGATTCCACGTGACCGCCACCCCCATCAACACCGGCGCGCTGTGCCGGGAACTCGACGCTGCCAGGGCGATCGCATGAAACCGGCGGAGTTCTCTTATCATCGCCCCGAAACCGTGGCGCAGGCTCTGGAACTGCTTGCCGGGCAACCGGATGCGAAAATGCTGGCGGGTGGGCAGTCGCTGCTGACGCTGATGAATCTTCGCCTGGCCCGGCCGGGCGCAGTGATCGACCTCGGCGGCCTGCCCGAGCTCACCCGCATCTTCGACGACACCGATGACTTGATCCTCGGCGCCATGGTGACGCACCGGACGGTGGAGACCGATCCGCTGATCGCCGCGCGCACACCACTGTTGGCAGATGCCGCTGGTTACATCGGCCACGTCGGCATCCGCAACCGCGGCACTATCGGCGGCTCCATCGCGCACGCCGACCCGGCCGCCGAGATGCCGTTGGCTGCACTGGTGTTGGGCGCAACCTGTCACGTCGAGTCGGCGGCCCGAGGGCGCCGGGAGGTGGCCGCCGAGGACATGTTTGTGTCCTTCTACACCAACTCGCTCGAACCCGACGAGATGATCACGTGGATCTCACTGCCCGCGATCAAGCCGGAGCAGAGTTGGGGATTTGTCGAATATGCCCATCAGCACGGCGATTACGGCATGGCAGGCGCGGGTGCGGTGTTGACACTGGACACCGCCGGGAGAGTCGCGGGGCTGCGGGCCGCGGTGCTCAACGCCGCTGATCGGCCATTGTTGTTCACCGGAGCTGTCGGGGAGCAGCCGTCAGCTGCGCTCTGGGAACATCTGGCCGCCGAGTGGGCTGCGCAGACCGAACCGTCAACCGACGACGTGGCGTACTCGAAGCGGCTCTGTGCCGTGGCGTTGGAGGAGGCGATGACGGTGGCCTCGGGGAGATTGACGCACGAACGGGAGATGGCATGACAACCGTGCAGATCTCGGTGAGAGTGAATGGCAAGGTGTTCGAGCGTTCCGTGCCGCCGCGAATGATGCTGGCGGACTTTCTTCGCGACGAACTCGGCTTGACCGGAACACATCTCGGGTGTGAGCACGGGGTCTGTGGGGCCTGCTCGGTGTTCATCGACGGACGCAGTGCGCGCGCGTGCCTGACGTTGGCCGCGCAGGTGGACGGACGGAGCGTCACCACTGTCGAGGGCCTGGACGAGTTCGAGGAAGCGCCGCGACTGCGGGAGTGTTTTGCCAAGCAACGTGGGCTGCAGTGCGGGTTCTGCACCCCTGGGTTCCTGGTATCCGCGCTGGAATTGATCCGTGACACCGACAAGCAGAAGCCTCTGACCGAGGAAGGGGTACGAGAAGCTCTGTCGGGCAACATCTGCCGCTGCACCGGGTATCAGGGGATCGTGGACGCCGTGTTGGAAGCGGCCGAGACATCGGACTAGGCGCCTCGACGAGGCGGCTGCTTCGCCCGACCGGCCGCGCCGACTGGGTTATGGCCGCGGTGCTGGCCGTCGCCCTGGGCGCGGTGTTCCTGGTGTGCGATCAGCTGGGGCAGTCGTCCAGCGGGGCCGGCGTGGCTCTGGGCTTTGTCTTGACGGCCGTGCCGGTGATTCCCGAAAGACTCTCTGCGGCAGCGGAAGTGTTGACGTTGCGCAGCGTTGCGGTGGTGCTGGGCGCCGTGGTGGTGCAGTTGTGTGACGGTCGGGTGCCGGTGTTGGCGGCCTGCACCGTGGCGGCGGCGATGCTCGGGGCGGTGTTCCCCAAGCTGGGTGCCACTGCCGCGCTGGCGGTGGTGCTGATGGACCTGCACATGGGGCGGATGGCCGAGCCCGCACCTCTGCCGGTGTTGGTGCTGTACCTCATCGGCGCGGCCGTGGTGTGGGTGTCCGTCGTGGCCGTGCGCAAGGCGACTCCGGTGGAGAGCACACGTTCGCCCACCAGGGCGGGCTACACCCACGTCGCGGCCATGGGCGTCTCCGTCGCAATCGCCACTGCCGTCGCGGCTCTGGTACCCGACGATGTGGTGGGTTCACACTGGCTGGTCACCAGCGTGGTGTTGTCCATCCAGGCCGATCCGTCGGCCACGGGTGTTCGCCTGGCGCAACGGTTGTCGGGCAATCTGGTGGGCGCCGTGCTGGCTGCGGTCATCCTCGCCACGCACCCGTCGGCGGCCGCACTGGTGATCGCCATCGTGGTGCTGTTCCTGTTGGCCATGGCGCTGCGCCCGGTGAACTACACCTGGTGGGCGATCGCCGGGCCGCCGGTGCTGTTGCTGACCAGCGAGTACCCCGCCGTCTTCCCGTGGTATGAGGGCGGGGTCCGACTGCTGATGAACGTTGTTGGTGCGTTGGTCGTCGTCGCCGTCGTTTTCGGAGTGCCTAGGGTGTGGCGCGCAGTGGGGACGTGAGTCCGAGTTGCCGCGACACCTCATCAAGAGAGCGCTGCCGTTGTGCGGCATACAATTCGTTGGGATCGGCGACCTGACGGCCCAGGATTTCCGACATCCACTCGATGGTGCGGTCGGTGCCGGCCACCGAGGCGTCCTTCTGCCCTTCGGAGGACAAGTTGGATTGAAAGATACCGGCGGCCGATCGGGGCAAGAAGTCCTCGTACACGATGGGGTGTGGCACCAGCCAGCCCCGGTGCAGCAGGGTCTTGAGGTTCGCCTCCAGTGGCCCGGCGCGCTCGGACTCCGGAGCCAGGGTGAAGGTGAAGTAGGCCAGATCGGCAACAGCCAGTTCGAGTTCGGTGGTCGGCAGGAACTCCCGCCACACCTCGCGCGCGATGTCCTGACGGACCGCACCCGGCTCCTCGGCCAAGCGGGCGTCGGTCTTGGCCACCATCACGTCGTAGAGGTCGCGCCCGGCCGGCGTCAGGGCCACGCCGCGCGCTTCCACCTCACCGAAGCGCACCCGCAGCGAGTCGGTGCGCACCGTTGCGTCCGCCTCCCGGAAGCGGCGCGGTTCGGCCAGTGCCTTGAACGACGTCTGGCGCAGCAGCACATCGGGTCCCTCCCAGCCGGGAGGGCCCTGGATGTCGTCGATCATGGTGATGCCCCTGGCTTCCATCCGGCGGTAGAGCTCGTCGATGTCCAGCACCCGGGGGGTCAGATGGTTGATGTGGGTGGTGCTCACGCCGCCGATGTCCGCGGCCACCGAGGAGATGGCGTCCAGCGTCTCGTACCACAACCGGTCCACCGGCTCGTCGGACAGCTCGAAGGCCGCCGTGGCCAGGGCCACAAAACGGTCGGCGTCGCCGTCGCAGAGCTGGCCGTCGGCCTGTGCCGCAGCGGCCAGTTCCAGCAGTTCATCGTCGAAAAGAATTCGGGCCTGGAGGAATTCGTCGAGGCGGTTGGTCAGTTCCTCGGTGAAGAACCTGCGATCGTCGATCACCAGCATGGAGGTGAAGACCCGGAATGGGTTGAGCGCCAGCTCTTCGGGATCGATGGGCCGAAAAGCGGTGGACACCACGGGCACTGCGGCCGACGCTGCCTCTCGCAGGTCGTAGAACCCGACGGGGTGCATCCCGAAACCGCCGAAGATCGTCGCCACCTGGCGCATCTCCCTGGCGGTGCCCACACGGATGGCGCCGTGGCGTTCGTCGGCCACTCGTCCTGCGCTGCCCAGTCTTTCGGCGTCGGCGCCGCGACGAACCAGCACCTCGTGGTTCACCTCGGCTGCCACCTCGACCAGATCGAGATAGGCGGGAACTTCGTTGCCGTACATCTGTGACAGTGACCGCGCGAACCGTGCGCGCAGTTCCCATGAGCTGACGGTGGCCATCCGATGCGTCTCCTCGCGTTGGTTCCCCCGGCGGGGCATGCACCTGTACCGTATACTGGATCCAATCCGTGCGAAAGTGGGACGATGGCAACTCTGCTCGTGGAAGACATCGGTGTCCTGGTGCAGGGCGACCGGAACCGGACACCGCTGCGTGATACCAGCCTGGTGGTCGAGGACGGGGTGATCACCGGAATCGGGACCGATCACCCGGCGCCCGACCAGGTGCTCTCGGCCGGCGGCCTGACCGTCATCCCGGGCCTGGTGGATGGGCACGTCCACCCCACCTTCGGGGAGTGGACGCCGGCGCAGAACGCGGTCGGCTGGTTCCACAACTACCTTCACGGCGGGTCCACCTCGATGGTGTCTGCGGGCGAACTGCACATCCCGGGTCTCGACTTCACCGCGCTGACACCGGAATTGGTGCTCAGTATCGCCATCACGTCCAAGCACACCACGGGCCGGATGCGGCCCTCGGGCGTCAAGGTCAACGCGGGCACCATTCTGTTGGTACCCGGGATGACCGAGGAGCACTTCGACCGGGCCGCGCGCGAGGGCATCGACCAGCTGAAGTTCATCTTCTACGACTGGAACAGGTTGGGTGACGGTGAAGCCCAGCAGTATGTCACCTGGGCGCACGAGCGCGGGATGACGGTCAAGATGCACTCCGGCGGCGTCTCGCGCTCGGGGTCCAGCCGAGTGGCCGGTCGCGACGTCGTGCTGGCCGTCGAGCCCGATATCGTCGGCCACATCTCCGGTGGGCCCATCCCCGCGCCGGACGCCGATATCCTGGCGATCATCGAGGAGCTGCCGTCGGCCAGGCTCGAGGTGTGTAGTTCCATGAACTATCGCGCCACCAAACTGGTTGTCGAGCAGCTGATCTCGCGTGGACAGATCGAGCGTCTGACTCTGGGTACCGACACCCCAGGCGGCACCGGTGTGATCCCGCGCGGCATGCTGCGCAACATCTGCTTCCTCGCCTCGGTGTGTGGCCTGGATCCGGTGGCCGCAGTGGCTGCGGGAACCGGGCAGACCGCCGCGGCCCACGGTCTGGACACCGGTGTGCTCGAGCTCGGACGTCCCGCCGATTTCCTGGTGCTGGGTCCCATCACCGGCTCCACCGCCACAGATGGCCTGGAATGCTTTGCGCTGGGCGACCTTCCGGGTATCGCCTCGGTGGTGGTCGACGGCGTTCCGCTGGTCGAGACCCGCAGCGAGCAGACACCGCCGCCGTCGCGCAGTGTGACCTGGCGAGGCGCAACGGTACTCGCTTCCGTGGCCCCGACCGCCACACCACGAAGTGGCTGCTGCTGATGGAACTGAAATTGGGTTACAAGGCGTCGGCGGAGCAGTTTGCGCCGCGTGAGTTGGTGGAGTTGGCGGTGTTGGCTGAGTCGCATGGGATGGATAGTGCGACGGTCAGTGATCATTTCCAGCCGTGGCGTCATGAGGGTGGGCATGCGCCGTGGTCGTTGGCGTGGATGACGGCGGTGGGGGAGCGTACTGAGCGGTTGCTGTTGGGGACGTCGGTGTTGACGCCGACGTTTCGGTATAACCCGGCGGTGGTTGCGCAGGCGTTTGCCACGATGGGGTGTTTGTATCCGGGCCGGGTTTTCTTGGGTGTGGGTACGGGTGAGGCGCTCAATGAGATTGCGACGGGTTTTACCGGTGAGTGGCCGGAGTTCAGGGAGCGGTTTGCCCGGTTGCGGGAGTCGGTGCGGTTGATGCGGGAGTTGTGGTTGGGGGATCGGGTCGATTTTGAGGGTGAGTATTACAGGAGCAAGGGTGCCTCGATTTATGACGTGCCTGAGGGTGGTGTTCCGATTTACATTGCTGCGGGTGGGCCGCAGGTGGCCAAGTACGCCGGTCGTGCTGGTGATGGGTTTATCTGTACTTCGGGTAAGGGCGAGGAGTTGTATAGGGACAAGTTGATTCCGGCGATGCGTGAGGGTGCTGAGGCGGCGGGTAAGGATCCTGATGGTGTGGACCGGATGATCGAGATCAAGATTTCCTATGACACTGATCCTGAGGCAGCGTTGGAGAACACTCGTTTTTGGGCGCCGTTGTCGTTGACTGCTGAGCAGAAGCACTCGATTGAGGATCCGATCGAGATGGAGAAGGCTGCTGATGCGTTGCCGATTGAGCAGGTGGCCAAGCGTTGGATTGTGGCTTCGGATCCTGATGAGGCGGTCGAGAAGGTCAAGGATTATTTGGACTGGGGTTTGAATCATTTGGTGTTTCATGCCCCGGGTCATGATCAGCGCCGGTTCCTGGAGCTGTTCCAACGCGACCTGGAACCCCGCCTACGCAAGCTTGCTTGATCCGGTGGGGTGGACTGGCTCAACACCGGTAGCGCGCCCTGCTTTCGCCGAGCGGTGAATGGCGCCGATGCCGATGATCCGGCACCGTTCTGAGTGCCTACAGTCCCAACGTCCGGTACCGGTTCAACCGCGCCGCGATGCGCGCCGAGGCAGGCTGCTCCCGTAGCGAGGCCAACTCGACGGCAATCGCCCGGGACAGCCGCTGCGAGAACGCCACCGGTTCGTCGGCGGCATCGGGATACTCGCCGACGATCGCATCGACGATCCCGTTGGCCAGCAAGTCGCGAGACCGAACTCCCTGAGCGGCAGCCAGTTCCGGCGCATGGTCGGTGTCGCGGAACACGATGGCACTGGCACCTTCCGGCGGAAGTGGCGCCAGCCAACCGTGCAGCGCGGCCAGCACCCGGTCTGCGGGCACCATCGCCAGCGCCGGGCCGCCGCTGCCCTGCCCCAGTAACACCGACACCGTCGGCACCTCCAACGTCACCAGATCGGACAGGCAGCGGGCGATCTCACCGGCCAGCCCACCCTGCTCGGCCTCGGTGGACAACGCAGGCCCGGCAGTGTCGATCACCAACACCAGCGGCAACCCTAGTCCGGCAGCGAGTGCCATTCCGCGGCGCGCCTCGCGCAGCGACGCCGGCCCCACCAGGCCGCCCGTCACCCGCTGTTGTCCCAACACCACCGCGGGCTGACCATTGAACCGGGCCAGCGCCAGCAACGACGTCGTCGCCGTCTCACCCTGCCCCGTTCCGGACAGCAGCACCCGTTCGGTGCAACCGTGCCGCAACAGATGGGCGGCGCCGGGGCGGTCGGGTCGCCGCGATGCCTCGATCGACGTCCAGGCGGGCACATCGGGAAGGTCACCGGACGGCTCGGCCACCGGAGCCGGGTCGGGCGTATCGGAGACCACCTTCAGGGCCCGATCCAGCGTGTGTCGCAACAGCGACAGCGGCACCACGCCGTCGATCACCCCATGCCGCTGCAGGTTCTCGGCCGTCTGGACTCCAGGAGGAAAGGGCTCGCCGTAGAGATGCTCGTACACCCGCGGCCCCAGGAACCCCACCAGCGCGCCGGGCTCGGCCACGGTGATGTGGCCCAGCGACCCCCACGACGCGAACACCCCACCGGTGGTGGGATGCCGCAGGTACACCAGGTAGGGCAGCTGAGCCCGCTTGTGCAGCGTGACGGCAGCGGCGATCTTGACCATCTGCAGGAACGCGACGGTGCCCTCCTGCATGCGGGTGCCGCCAGAACTCGGCGACGCCAGCAGCGGCAGTCCCAACGTGGTGGCCTTTTCGATGGCGGTGGTGATCCGCTCGGCGGCGGCCACCCCGATGGATCCGGCCAGGAAATCGAACTCGCAGGCCACGACGGCGACCCGGCGGCCGAACACCGTGCCCTCGCCGGTCAGCACCGATTCGTCCAGCCCGGTGGTCCCCGCGCAGCGGCCAGCTCGGCCGCGTATGTCGAGTTCGCACCAACGTCCACGGGTGGCACGTCCCAGCTGACGAACGATCCCTTGTCCAGGACAGCGTCCCGAAGCGCGACGGCGCTGATGCGGCTCACGCAGATGAGGCTAGTGCGATTGGCTACCCTGACCACATGATCGGTGTCACCCGCGTCGGCAACGTCACGACCATCGAGCTGCAGCGTCCGGAGCGACGCAACGCGCTGAACAGCGAACTCGTCGACCGCCTGCGCGAAACCGTCCAGCGCGAGGCCGCCGAAGACGTCCGCGCCATCGTGCTCACCGGCGCAGGCACGGTGTTCTGCGCGGGCGCCGACCTCTCGGGAGACGTCTTCGCCGCCGACTTCCCCGACAAGGCGGTGGCGCTGAACAAGGCCATCGACCAGGTGCCGGTGCCGGTGATCGCCGCCATCAACGGCCCGGCGATCGGCGCGGGCCTGCAGCTGGCCATGATCTGCGACCTCCGTGTGGTGGCCCCGGACGCCTATTTCTGGTTTCCCATCGCGAAATACGGCCTGGCGCTCGACAACTGGAGTGTGCACCGCCTCGTCAGCCTGGTGGGCTACGGGCGGGCTCGCGGCATGCTGCTCGGGGCGGAGCGGCTCAGCGCCGAGACTGCGCTCGAAACCGGGATGGCCAACCGGCTCGGCACGCTGGAAGACGCGCAGGCATGGGCTGCCGAGATCGCCGGTCTGGCGCCGTTGTCGATCCGGAGTTCCAAGCGGATCCTCAACGACGACGGCGCCTACCTGGCTGAGATGCCTGCGCACCACAAGGAGCTTTTCGACGCCGCCTGGGGCAGTAAGGACGTCATCGAAGCTCAGGTGGCTCGCATGGAGAAGCGGCCGCCGAACTTCCAGGGAGCGTAGATGCTGAGAGGCGCGATCCGACTGGTCGGCGGGACCGCCACCTTGGTGACGGGCGGATGGGCGCTGCGGGCCTTGCACGGCACCCCGTCGGCGCTGGGCGCGGGACCCGCCGTGATCGCCGCCACGGCGCAGACGTCCCCGAACTTCCGCGACGGTGTATTCCACAACGCCGAGCCGTCGTCGACCATCAAACTCTCACCCCAGGAACAGCGCATGCTGGTCCGTGACCTGCTGATGAGTCGCGCAACCGGGCACCCCGGCGGGGAGATACCGTTGGTCACCCCGGTCTCCACCGCCAAGGCCGCGGCGCTGGCGGTCACCTGGTACGGGCATTCGTCGGCGGTCCTGGAAGTCGACGGTTACCGCGTCCTGGCCGACCCGATGTGGAGCCAGCGGTGCTCGCCGTCCCGGACCATCGGCCCGCAGCGCCTGCATCAGGTGCCGGCCCCACTGGAGGCGCTGCCCGCCATCGACGCGGTGATCATCAGCCACGACCACTACGACCACCTCGACGTCGACACCATCAAAGCGCTGGCTCGCAGTCAGCGGTCGACGTTCTTCGTTCCGCTCGGCATCGGCGCCCATCTGCGGGAATGGCATGTCCCGCCGGAGCGGATCGTGGAACTGGACTGGGGCCAGGCCGGTGAACTGGGTGAACTCAAACTGGTCTGCACCCCGGCGCGGCACTTTTCCGGACGGTTCCTCACCCGCAACACCACGCTGTGGTCGTCATGGGCCGTCATCGGGCCGAAGCACCGGGCGTTCTTCGGCGGGGATACCGGATACACCTCGGGCTTCACAGACGTCGGCGCCGAATACGGACCCTTCGACCTGACGTTGATGCCGGTCGGTGCGTACCACCCGGGTTGGCCTGACATCCACATGAACCCCGAAGAGGCGGTCCGCGCGCATCGCGACCTCACCGATGCAGGCAAAGGACTGTTCGTGCCGATCCACTGGGCCACCTTCCGGCTGGCGCCGCATCCGTGGTCCGAACCTGTCGAGCGGATGCTGGTGGCGGCGCGGGCGGAGAACGTCACCGCGGCGGTGCCGCGTCCCGGCGAACGGGTCGGCGCCGACCTGGCGGCCACGCCGGACCCTGAATTGGATCCGTGGTGGCGGTTCTGACCGGTGGCGGTTTGAAAGGTTACGGTTCTCGCTGTGAACTCGAGCCTGGTTCGTGCCGGAGTTGCTGCTGCGATCGTGCTGCTGGCAGCAGGATGCGCGACGGCATCGCAGCCGGCCGCCACCACCACAACACCGGAGAGCGCCACCAGCACAGCGCAGGTGCCGCCACCGTTGGTGCCCGCCATGCCGCTGCCGGAGAACGCCGTCGACAACGCGGTGGCCAAGCTGGACGGCATCATCGATGAGCTGATGTCCTCCTCGGGGATACCAGGGCTGGCAGTGGCGGTGGTGCACGGCGGAGAAACGCTGTATGCCAAGGGTTTCGGAGTCAAGGACAATCGGGCCGGCGATTCTCCGGAGAACAAGGTGGACCCGGACACGGTGTTCCAACTGGCGTCGCTGTCCAAACCCGTGGGAGCCACCGTCGTCGCTCATCAGGTCACGACCAACGCAATCGGTTGGGACACCCGGGTCGTGGACAAGCTGCCGTGGTTTTCGCTGGCCGACCCGGCGGTGACCGGCCAACTGACCGTCGGTGATCTGTATTCGCACCGGTCCGGGCTGCCCGACCACGCCGGGGACAAGCTCGAGGACTTGGGTTACGACCGGCGTCAGGTGCTCGAGAAGCTGCGAGAACTGCCGCTGGATCCGTTCCGGATCTCCTACGCCTACACAAATTTCGGACTCACCGCGGGCGCCGAGGCGGTGGCCGCCAGTGCGGGCAAGAGTTGGGAGGATCTCTGCGACGAGGTGCTCTACCGGCCGTTGGGCATGACGTCGACCAGTTCCCGGTTCGCCGACTACGAGGCCAGGCCCGACAAGGCGCTGGTGCACATCGCGATCGACGGCGGCTACCAGCCGCTGTATCAGCGCAACGCCGACGCACAGGCTCCCGCGGGTGGTGTCAGTTCGTCGCTGAACGACATGACTCGCTGGCTGACGATGGTCCTGGCCGACGGCACCTACAGTGCGTCGGGGAAAACCACCCAGATCGCTTCCCCGGAAGCGCTGCTGCCTGCCTTGAGCCCGCAGATCGTCTCCAGCCCGCCCTCCGAACCTGCGATGCGGACGGGTTTCTACGGCTACGGATTCAATGTCGGCACCACCTCGGGGGCCCGTACGCAGCTCAGCCACTCCGGTGCCTTCGAGACCGGGGCGGCCACCAACGTCCTGATCCTCCCTTCTGCCGACGTCGGCATCATCGCCCTGTCGAACTCGACCCCGATCGGGCTGGTGGAAACGATCAGCGCTGAGTTCGCCGATCTCGTGCAGTTCGGTGAGGTCCGCGAAGACTGGCGCACTCTCTACGCCGATGCATTCGCCCACATGGATGCCCCGGTGGGCGACTTGGTGGATCAGACACCGCCACCGAACCCGGCACCAGCGCCGCCGGTGCAACAGTTGGCGGGTACCTACAACAACCCTTACTGGGGTTCGGCCACGGTCACCGAAGCCGGTGGCACCCTTGGCCTGACACTGGGGCCCAAGGGTGAGGTGTGGCCACTGAAGCATTGGGACGGAAACGTTTTCACGTTCCAATTCGTCTCCGAGAACTCGCCGCCGGGCAGCGTCTCCAAGGCCACGTTCGACGGGGACCGGTTGACACTGGAGTACTACGACGACGAAGGGATGGGGACGTTCCTGAGATGATCGACACAGCAGCAGGTCTCTCTGATGCAGAGGTGGCTCAGCGGATTGCCGACGGCCAGACCAATGACGTGCCCACCCGCGCGGCGCGTAGCGTCTCGGAGATCATCCGCGGCAACGTCTTGACCCGGATCAACGCCATTCTCGGCGTGCTGTTCCTGATCGTCCTTGCGACGGGCTCGCTGATCAACGGCCTGTTCGGGCTGCTGATCATCGCCAACAGCGGCATCGGCATCATCCAGGAACTGCGGGCCAAGAGAACCCTCGACGCGCTGGCCATCGTCGGACAGGCCAAACCGACAGTGCGCCGCCAGTCGGGCACGCGGCCGCTGCCGCCCAACGAAGTGGTGCTCGACGACATCATCGAGCTGGGACCTGGCGACCAGATCGTGGTGGACGGCCAGATCGTCGAGGAGGTCAACCTCGAAGTCGACGAATCGTTGCTCACCGGCGAGGCCGACCCGATTGCCAAAGACGCCGGCGATCAGGTGATGTCGGGCAGCTTCGTGGTTGCCGGCACCGGTGCCTACCGCGCCACCAAGGTGGGCCGCGAAGCGTACGCCGCGAAGCTGGCCGAGGAAGCCAGCAAGTTCACCCTGGTGAAATCCGAACTTCGCAGCGGTATCAACACCATTCTGCGATTCATCACCTACCTGCTGTGGCCGGCCGGGGCGCTGATCATCTACACCCAACTGTTCACCACCGACGCCGGCTGGCGGGAATCGGTGCTGCGCATGGTCGGCGCGCTGGTCCCGATGGTGCCCGAGGGGCTGGTGCTCATGACATCCATCGCGTTCGCCGTCGGTGTGGTGCGGCTGGGGCGACGTCAGTGCCTGGTCAACGAGTTGCCCGCCATCGAGGGCCTGGCCCGCGTGGACGTGGTGTGCGCCGACAAAACCGGCACCCTCACCGAAAACGGGATGCGACTGTCGCAGGTCAAACAGCTTGGAGCTCAGGACATCTCCGATGCGCTGGCGGGCCTGGCCCACCATGACACCCGGCCCAACGCCAGCATGCTCGCCATCGCCGAGGCCTACCCGAACCCGCCAGGATGGGTCGCGACCGCGAGTGCGCCGTTCAAATCCGCCACCAAATGGAGTGGCATCTCTTTCGGTGAGCACGGCAACTGGGTCATCGGCGCACCTGATGTGCTGCTGGACCCGTCCACCCCGGATGCGGAGGAAGCCGAGCGTATCGGTGCCCAGGGGCTGCGGGTGCTGCTGCTCGGGTCGTGTGAACAATCGGTGGATGCCGCAGACGCACCCGGGCGCGTCACCCCCGCGGCGCTGGTGGTACTGGAACAGAAGGTTCGCCCCGACGCCCGTGAAACCCTCGAATACTTTGCCGAACAAAAAGTTTCGGTGAAGGTGATCTCCGGCGACAATGCGGTGTCGGTGGGTGCGGTGGCCGGGTCGCTGGGCCTGGCGGGGCAGGCGATGGATGCCCGCCAACTGCCCGCCGAGCCTGGCAAGCTGGCCGACACCCTCGAGGAGTACACCACTTTCGGTCGCGTGCGCCCCGACCAGAAGCGGTCGATGGTCCATGCGCTGCAGTCGCGCGGCCACAACGTCGCGATGACCGGCGACGGCGTGAACGACGTGTTGGCGCTCAAAGATGCCGACATCGGCGTGGCGATGGGCTCCGGCAGCCCGGCATCTCGGGCCGTCGCACAGATCGTGTTGCTGGACAACAAGTTCGCCACCCTGCCGTATGTGGTGGCCGAGGGGCGTCGTGTCATCGGCAACATCGAGCGCGTCTCCAACCTGTTCCTCACCAAGACGGTGTACTCGGTGCTGCTGGCGCTGCTGGTCGGCATCGCAGGTCTGGGCTCCGAACTGTTCGGAAGCGACCCGCTGCTGTTCCCGTTCCAGCCCATTCACGTCACCATCGCAGCCTGGTTCACCATCGGCATCCCCGCCTTCGTGCTGTCGCTGGCGCCCAATACCGAACGGGCCCACACCGGCTTCGTCCGTCGGGTCATGGTGGCGGCGCTGCCGACGGGTCTGGTGGTGGGTGTGGCGACATTCGTGTCCTACCTGCTGGCCTACGAGGGGCAGGACGCGCCGGTGCAGGTACAGACCCAGGCCTCCACGGCGGCGCTGATCACGCTGCTGGTGTCGGCAGTGTGGGTGTTGGCCTGCGTGGCCCGGCCCTATGAATGGTGGCGCGTGGCGCTGGTGGCGACGTCCGGGCTGGCCTATGTGGTGATCTTCGCCATCCCGCTGGCCAGGGAGAAATTCATGCTGGACCCGTCGAACACCGAGGTGACGACGACGGCGCTGATCATCGGGGCGGTGGCTGCACTGGTCATCGAGGTGCTGTGGTGGTTGCAGGGGCGGATTCTGGGGGAGAAACGCCAGCTCTGGCGGGTGGGTTGAGCGGGTAGGTTGAACATCATGGGATTCCTCGACAAGGCCCTCAAAACAGGCAAAGACCTGCTGGGCAAGAACGCCGACAAGGTAGACCAGGTCATCGAGAAGGCGGGCGATCTGGTGGACAAGAAGACGCAGGGCAAGTACGCCGGCACCGTCGACAAGGTGCAGGAGCAGGCCAAGAAGGTGGTCAAGGAGCAGGGCACCCCGCCTCCTCCCCAGAGCCCGCCTCCCCCGCAGAGCCCGCCGGCGCCTCCCGCCCCTCCGGCGCCACCCACCTCGAACTGAGCCATGGCGAAACTGTCGGTATCGGTCGACGTACCACTGTCGCCCGAGCAGGCCTGGGAGTGCGCCTCTGACCTGTCGCGGTACAAGGAGTGGCTCTCCATTCACCGGGTGTGGCGCAGCCCCATTCCCGAGACCCTGGAAAAGGGCACGGCACTGGACTCCATCGTCGAGGTGATGGGGATGATGAACCGGGTCAGCTGGACCATTGTGCATTTCAAGCCGCCGGAGTCCATGACACTCAACGGCAACGGCCGCGGCGGAGTGAAGGTCAAACTGATGGGCAAGGTCAAGCCCTCCGGTGACGGTTCCGTGGTGCAGTTCGACATCCACCTGGGCGGGCCCGCGCTGTTCGGACCCGTCGGCATGCTGGTCGCCGGGGCGCTCAAGGGCGATATCGCCGAATCGCTGCAGCGGTTCAAGACGGTCTTCAGCGCAGTATGACGGTCGCGGCGCGGCTGGCGGACCTCATCCGCGAGGTGTCCGGCGGCCCGCTGCCGGTCCGGCTGCGCGCGTGGGACGGCACCGAGTCCGGACCTCGAGACGCGCCGGTGGTGGTGATCCGCAACCGTCGGGCATTGCGCCGACTGCTGTGGGCACCAGGTGAACTGGGTCTTGCCCGGGCATACGTGGCCGGTGACATCGATGTCGAAGGTGATCTGGCCGACGGCTTCCGCCGGGCCTGGCAGGCTGCCCGCAGCCGCCCGTCCTCCGGCGTCCGGGTATCCCGTGTCAAAGCGGCAACGGCTGCAGCCAGGCTGGGTGCGTTGGGTCTGCCACCCCCAGCGCCCGCGGCAGAGGCCAGGCTGACCGGGGGTCTGCACACTCGGTTGCGAGACCGGGCCGCGATCGCCCATCACTACGACCTGTCCAACGATTTCTACGCGTTGCTGCTCGACGAGCACCTGGCGTACTCGGCCGCCTACTTCACCTCAGATGATCAGGGTCTGCACGATGCGCAGACCGCCAAGCTGGACCTCATCTGCACCAAACTCGGTCTGCGACAAGGGATGCGACTGCTCGACGTGGGCTGCGGCTGGGGTTCGCTGATCCTGTATGCCGCCGAGCACTACGGTGTGCACGCCACGGGTGTCACGTTGTCGCAGGAGCAGCGTGACTTCATCGCGGTGCGGGCCACCGAGCGCGGGCTCGGTGACAAGATCGACGTCCGCCTGCAGGACTATCGCGAGATCCCGGACCCGGATGAAACCTTCGACGCGGTGAGCTCCATCGAGATGGGTGAGCACGTCGGCGAGTCGCACTACGCCACCTACGCCTGCGTCATGTTCGGCGCGCTCAAGCCGCGAGGACGCCTTCTGCTGCAGCAGATGTCGCGGCACCGTGACTCCGCACCGGGTGGCGGGGCGTTCATCGAACGCTATATCGCTCCCGACATGCACATGCGCCCGTTGTGGCAGACGCTGCGCTACCTGCAGGACGCGGGTTTCGAGATCCGCGACGTGCAGGCGATGCGCGAGCATTACGTGCGCACCGTGGACGCCTGGATCGACACGTTCAACACCCATCAGCAGCAGTTCGTCGATCTGGTGGGCGACGAGGTGGCCAGGGTGTGGCGGCTGTATCTCGTCGGTGGCCGGCTCGCGTTCGAGGAAGGCCGCATGGGTGTCGATCAGGTGTTGGCCGTCAAGACCACCGCCTCGGGTGTCAGCGGGTTCTAGGGCAGCGGCACTGTCCAGGTAACCACGGCGCCACTGTCACCGTCGACGCGCAACTGTCCACCACACTGCTCGGCCCGCGCGGCCAGGTTGGCCAGCCCACTGCGGGTGATGCCGTCGGCGAAGCCGATGCCGTCGTCGGATACCACGATGGTCAGGTTGTCGTCGACGGTCACGTTCACCACCACGGTGGACGCCTGCGAATGCTTCACCACATTGCTGATGGTTTCGCGGACAACGGCTTCGGCATGATCTGCCAGAGCGGCGTCCACCACCGACAACGGCCCGCTGACATGCAACGAGGCGCGCACCGGAGAATCGGCCGTCATCCGCGTCACCGCCTCCTCGAGACGCTGGCGCAACCGGGTGACGCTGCCGCCGTGCAGATCGAAGATGGCGGTGCGGATCTCCTGCACCACTTCCTGCAGATCGTCGAGAGCGCCGGAGATCCGGCGGGCGGTGTCCGGACTCTGCCCGCCGCGGGAGCCCTGCAGTGACAGGCCGACGGCGAACAGTCGTTGGATCACGTGGTCGTGCAGGTCGCGGGCAATCCGGTCACGATCGGAGAGCACGTCGAGCTCCCGCAGGGTGGCCACCGCCCGGCTCTGCACACCTGCCAGATGCAGTGCCAGTCCGGTCTGGTCGGCAAAAGCCGCCATCATGTCCAACTGGTCGGCGCTGAAACCCGTGCCGCCCACACACACCAACACCCCAATGGTGTCCTCTGGTTCGCGCAGCGGCAGGATCAGAGCCGGCCCGTCGACGCCGATCTCACTGAAAGCTTTGGTGCGCAGTGGAAGACGCTCGCTGTAGGCGCGACCCACTGCGGTCCCGTGGACCGGGAGCGACACACCCACCAGCGTGGCGTCGGTGGCTGCGGTGACCACCAGTTCACCCTGGCCGTCAGGCAGCAACAGCGCGGTGACGTCACACCCGGTGAGGCCGGTGGCCTGTGCGGTGATCTGACGGTGTACGGCGGTGGAGTCGTCGCCGGCGAGCAGGTTGGTGCTGATGTCGCGGGTGGCCTCGATCCAGATCTGGCGAGTGTGGGCGGCCTGGTAGAGCCGGGCGTTCTCGATCGCGATACCCGCCGCGCCGGCCAGGGCCAGCACCAACACCTCGTCATCGGCGGAAAACACTTCACCCGAAGCCTTTTCCGTCAGATACAGGTTGCCGAAAACCTGGTCGCGGATCCGGATCGGCACACCGAGAAAGGTGTGCATCGGCGGGTGGTTGGGCGGAAAACCCACCGACACCGGGTGCTGCGAGAGGTTCTCGATGCGCACCGGCTCCGGATGCTGGAACAGCAGACCCAGCACACCGTGACCGGCAGGCAAGGGACCGATCAGATCGCGGGTCACGTCGTCGATACCGTCGTAGACAAAACGCTCCAGAGTCCGCGGACCAGGCTCGGTGGCGATCACCCCCAGCGCGCCGTACTTGGCGTCCACCAGACGCATCGCCGTCTCGACGATGGTGCGCAGCGTCTGCTCCAGGTCCAAGCCGGCCGTCACTGCCAGCATGGCCTCGATCAGACCACTGCTGATATCCCTGTCAGCCATCGCTTTTCTGTCGCAGCTCGGCGGCCAGCAGCGCGGCCTGGGTGCGCCGGTGCATGCCCAGCTTGGCCAGCAGCCGGGACACGTAGTTCTTCACCGTCTTCTCCGCCAGGAACATCCGTTCGCCGATCTCACGGTTGGTCAGGCCTTCGCCGAGCAGTTCCAGCAAGATCCGTTCGGTGGAGGACAGGTCACGCAACCGGTCGTCTTCGGTTGCCTCGGTATCGCGACGCAACTTCGACATCAGAGCCGCCGCGGCCCGATTGTCGAGCAACGACTTTCCCGCGCCCACCTCTTTGATGGCGGTGGCCAGTTCCATGCCGCGGATGTCCTTGACCACGTAGCCGCTGGCGCCGGCCAGGATGGCGTCCAGCATGGACTGCTCGTCGGTGAACGACGTCAAAATCAGGCATCGTAGATCGTCGAGCGCTGCCAGCAGATCACGGCACAGGTCGATGCCGTTGCCGTCGGGCAACCGGACGTCGAGCACGGCGACATCGGGACGGGCCGCCGGGATGCGCGCCAGGGCCTCGGACACCGAACCGGCTTCACCCACCACGGTCAGATCCGGGTCGCCGGAGAGCAGGTCGACGAGCCCGCGGCGCACCACTTCGTGGTCGTCGACCAGGAACACGGAGATCACGCAACACACAGTAATGCTGTCCCCGGTGGAACAAGTAGGGACTTAAGTCCTACGCAACGGTGTCCCGAGCACACTGGAACGGTCGTGCTGACCAGGGCAGTCTCGTTGCATGACCGATCTGTTCGAACGCTACCGCCTCAGCCTTCCGCAGACCCGTACGACGCTCGAGCGGGTCGACTCCTGGTGGCGGGCGGCCAACCACGTCGCCTCCGGGCTTCCGGGCGGCAACCGCCCGGGGGTGGCCGCGGTGACCCTGACCTACGCGCACCTGAACCGGATGATCGTGCGCAGGCAACAACGGTTCGGTTTCGTGCTCGGTGTGCGTGACGGCATGGCCGCACTCGAGGCGGTGGCGCGACTGGAAGGAACCCGCGCGGGCGACCCGCCCACCGGCGGCTTCGCCAGCGTCGGTGGCCGCTCCTATGCACTGGCCTACGCGGTGGGCATGGCGCTGGACGAGCCGGGACTGACAGTTGCCGCGCTGGTGGACGAGGACGAGGCCGTCACCGCGTGGCAGGCTCGCTCGCTGCACGATCCCCGGGTCGACGGCGCGGTGCTGCCCATCCTGTACCAGCCCACGATGAGCCGGGATGAGGTGCGTGCGGAGTTCCGCCAACGCGGGTGGGAACCCATCGAGATCGGCTCGGGCGTCTGCCCGCACGACACCCAGGAATTGCACCGTTGTTTCGCCGCGGCGCTGTATGTCGCGCTCGACGAGATCGCCGCACTCACCGCAGCCGCCGCCGCGGATCATCCTCAGCGCCACGCCCGCTGGCCCATGTTGGTGCTGCGTGTGCCCACCGACTGGCCGCCGGTCGACGTCGTCCCGGTGGACTGGTTCGACACCGCCGGACGTCTGGTCGCGGAGATCGCGCAGGCCGCCCCGACCGGTGAGATGCGAATGAGCGCCGATTGGTGAGCAGTCTCACTATGCTCAGCGCATGACTCGATTCCTGTTGCGCCTCGGGGTGTTTCTGGGCTCGGCGGCACTTGGGCTGCTGGTGGCGGCGTGGCTGGTGCGAGGTGTTTCCCTGTCGATCGTGGGGTTCATCGCGGCCGTCGTGATCTTCGCCGTGGCCCAGGCGGTGCTGGCTCCGCTGTTCACCAAGCTCGCTGACCGGTATGCCTCGGCCTTGCTGGGCGGAATCGGGCTGCTCACCACCTTCGCCGCGCTGTTCCTGGCGACGCTGTTCAGCAACGGGTTGGCCATCCGCGGCGTCGGTTCCTGGATCGCGGCCACCGTGGTGGTCTGGTTGGTGACGGCGGTGGCCACCGTGCTGCTGCCCAAGCTCGTACTCAAGGACGCAAAGCCGCAGAAAGCGTGACCTACAGCTGCGCAGTCGATTTCGCCGCCGTCGCCGCCATCGACATCCACACCCACGTCGAAATCGACTGCCACGGCCACTCGGCGTACGACGACGAACTGGTCGAGGCCACCCGCGCCTACTTCAAGATGGGCGACACCGCAGCCGCGACCGTCGACGATCTGGCGCGGCTCTATCGCAGCCAGAACACCGCGGCGGTGGTGTTCACCGTCGACGCCGAGACAGCGATGGGGCATCGGCCCAATTCCGTTGAAGATCTGGTCGCCGGCGCAGCCCGACACAACGACGTGCTGATCCCGTTCGGCAGCGTCGACCCGTGGAATCCGGGCGCGGTGCAGCGGGTCACCGAACTCGTCGCGCTCGGGGTGCGCGGCTTCAAGTTCCACCCCAGCATGCAGGCCTTCGAACCGAACAGCCGCCGTTTCTACGGCATCTACGAGGCCATCACCGAGGCCGGGCTGCCCGCGCTGTTCCACACCGGGCAGACGGGAATGGGTTCGGGACTGCCGGGCGGGCATGGCATCAAGCTGCGCTACTCAGATCCCATGTTGCTCGACGACGTGGCCGCAGATTTCCCGGAGCTGACCATCGTGATGGCCCATCCCGCGGTGCCCTGGGTGGACGCCCAGATCGCCATCGCCGCGCACAAGGCCAACGTCTACCTGGATCTGTCCGGCTATTCGCCGAAGTACTTCCCGCCGCAATTGGTGAAAGCGATCACGCGACAGCTCAAGACCAAGGTGTTGTTCGGCACCGATTTTCCCTACATCACACTCGAGCGCTGGCGGCGTGACTTCGAGTCACTGGACCTCGACCCCTCGACTGCGGATCTGGTGTACAAGGAGAACGCGCTGCGCGTGCTCGGCCTGCGATGAGTTTTTCCCACCACCGCGGTCGGTACCGATATGACACAACATGCGGGAGCGCCCACCTGGATTGACCTGGCCACCTCCGACCTGGCCGGGGCACAGACGTTCTACAACAGAGTGTTCGGCTGGACCTTCACCGCGGCGGGCCCTGAGTACGGTGGTTACCTCACCGCCGCCAAGGACGGCAAGGTCGTCGCCGGCCTGATGCCCAACAACCCGCAGTGGAACGCCCCGGACGGCTGGACCACCTACCTGCACACCCCCGACATCGAGGAGACGCTGCAGAAGATCACCGCCGCAGGTGGCCAGTCCTGCAGTGGTGCGATGGAGATCCCCGCCAAAGGCACCATGGCGATCTTCAACGATGCCACCGGCGCACTGACCGGGTTGTGGCAGCCGGGCGGGCACGGCGGCTTCGAGGCCACCGGCACCGCGGGTAGCCCGGCCTGGTTCCAGCTGACCGCCACCGATTACCAGCGGGCCCTGGACTTCTACACGACGGTGTTCGGCATCACCACGAAGGTGGAGGCCGACACTCCCGAATTCCGTTATACGAACGCTATTTTCGGTGGTGAGCCGGGCTTCGGTGTGATGGACGGCGCGTCGTTCGGGACGGCTGCGGACTGGGCGGTGTTCCTGGCCGCCGACGACGTCGACGCCACCTGCGCGCTCATCACCGACAACGGCGGGACCATTCTGCGCGCCGCTGAGGACACCCCGTACGGCAGGCTTGCCGCTGTGGCGGATCCCACGGGTGCGACGTTCAATCTGTCGTCACCGCAGTAGTCGGCAAAGATGGACCCATGAGTGGTCCGAAGATTTTCGTCCAGGCAGCCATCAACGGTGCACGCACCCCCGACCAACACGCCAGCCTGCCGGTGACCGCCGAGCAGCTGGCGGCCGCCGCGGTGGAGTCGGTCCGAGAAGGCGCCCAGGCTGTGCACATGCACCCCAAGGGCGCCGACGGTAAGGACTCGCTGCTTCCGGAGACGGTGGCCGCGGCGGTGTCCGCGGTGCGTGGCGTGCTGCCCGCGATGCCACTGGGCGTCACCACCGGGTACTGGGCGCTGCCCGATGCCCAGCAGCGCTGGGACGCGGTTTCGGCTTGGGAAGTGCTCCCGGATTTCACGTCGCTGAACTGGCATGAGCCCGGGTCACCCGAGCTGGGGGAGTTGATCCTGTCCAGGGGCATGGGCATCGAGGTGGGCATCTTCCACGCGGAGGCCGCCAGGTCATGGGCTGCCTCCGACCTCGCTGCGAAGTGTCTGCGGGTGATGATCGAGTTGCAAGACGAGGACGACGCCGACCTGGCCGACGAGCTGTTGGATCTGGTGCGCTCGGCCAATTCGCCCGCGCAGATCTTGTTGCACGGCCTCAACGACAGCTGCTGGCCGCTGCTCGAGCATGCCGGTGTGCGCAATGTGGCGACCCGCATCGGCATGGAGGACACGCTGAAACTGCCCGACGGGTCTGTTGCTGAAGGCAACGCCGACCTGGTGGCGGCGGCGGTGAAGCTGCTCAGTTAGGCCGGTCGCCGATGCGGTGAGGGACGAGCCGGGGAGGCAGGGCCGGGCTGCAGTAGATCAGGCCGGTCGCCGATGCGGTGAGGGACGAGCCGGGGAGGCAGGGCCGGGCTGCAGTAGATCAGGCCGGTCGCCGATGCGGTGAGGGACGAGCCGGGGAGGCAGGGCCGGGCTGCAGTAGATCAGGCCGGTCGCCGATGCGGTGAGGGACGAGCCGGGGAGGCAGGGCCGGGCTGCAGTAGATCAGGCCGGTCGCCGATGCGGTGAGAGACGAGCCGGCCGGGCTACCGGAGATCAGGGCGCGTGCAGCGCGAAGTCCGCGAAGTCGAACCCGGGCACCACCACACAGCTCACCAGGCAGGGCTCGTCATCGCGAGGTTTGGCGCGCTGCCAGTGCCCCGGCGGCACGAGTACCTGCGGGCTTTCGCCGGCAGTGATGTCGCTGCCCAGCAGATGTGTTGTGGCGCTGGACTGTTCGGTGCCGATTTCCAGCATCAGCGGCCCGCCGCGGTGGTGGAGCCACAGCTCCGCGCTGCGCACGGTGTGCCACGCGGATTGCTGTCCTGGCATCAAGAGGAACAGGATGGCCGTCCCGGCGCTGCGGGGCCCGGTGTAGTCCGGCGGCAGCGCCGTCGGGCCGATGGTGAGCTCACTGCGCCACGTCTCGCGGAACCAGCCCCCTTCCGGATGCGGCGCGAGGTCCAGTTGCCGTGCCCAGTCCGGGAGATCGGTCATGGGGCTCACAGTACCCAGCCACCAATATTCGGTTGCCCGGTCCGAAAGCCGTTGGCTACCGTGGCGGCCATGATCAACAACTCCGGTTCTGCACGCCTTCTGTCGGACCTGCACCGGAGTACCTATGTCATCAACCCATCTCACAAGCGTGGTCCTTTCCACCTTGGGATTCACCTGGCCTGACGGCTCGGTCGCGCTGTCGGGAATCACTGCCGCCTTCGGCCCCGGCCGCACCGGACTTGTCGGAACCAACGGATCCGGCAAGTCCACCCTGCTGCGCCTGATCGCCGGCGAACTGCAGCCCACCGAAGGCAGCATCACCACCAGTGGCGACGTCGCCTACCTGTCGCAGGGCCTCTTGCTGGCGACCGATGCGACGGTGGCCCAACTCTTGGGCATCTCCGACACCATGGCCGCTCTGGCTGCCATCGAATCCGGCGACACCGACGAGTCTCACTTCGACACAGTCGGCGACGACTGGGACATCGAAGCCAGAGCCCGTGCCGAACTCGACGAAATCGGGTTGACGGCAATCGATCTGGATCGACGGGTGGGCACCTTGTCCGGTGGGGAGGCGATGTTGGTGGCCATCACCGGCTTGCGGCTGCGCCGTGCGGCGGTCACTCTGCTCGACGAGCCGACCAACAACCTGGACCGCGAGACCCGGGCGGCGCTGTCGGACAGCCTTTCCGGCTGGCCCGGTGCCCTGGTGATCGTCAGTCACGACGTGACTCTGCTGGATCAGATGGACAACACAGCCGAGCTGTACGGCAACGCGCTGACGGTGTTCGGCGGCCCGTACTCGCAGTGGCGGGAACACCTGGATGCCGAGCAGGCGGCCGCAGCGCAGGCGGCGCGCACCGCCGAACAGGCCCTCAAGGCCGAGAAACTCCAGCGCATCGAGGCCGAGACCACACTCGCACGGCGCAGCCGTGCCGCGAAGAAGGCCTACGCCGAGAAGCGGGTGCCCAAGATCGTGGCAGGAGGCAGGAAGATGGCCGCGCAGGTGTCGGCGGGCAAGTTGCGCGGCAACCACGACGACCGCATCGAGGCCGCGCGGAAGGTCGCCGAGGCCGCCACCGCCCGGGTTCGCGACGATGAACACATCCGCGTCGAGTTGCCCGACCCCGGGGTGGCGCAGTCGCGTGTGATCGCCGAATTGCCCGGACTACGGCGCCCTGTCGTCGTGCGCGGCCCGGAGCGGGTGGCGCTGGTGGGACCCAACGGTGCCGGGAAGACGACGTTCCTGGAGGCGCTGCTGCGCTCCGACGGACTGCGGACCGACCGGGTGGGCTACCTGCCGCAGCGTATCGACGGACTCGACGACAACGCAGCAGTGCTCGACACCGTGTGTGCCGCCGCTCCCGATGCGAGCCCGGAACGTATCCGCGGGCAGCTGGCCCGGTTCCTGCTGCGCGGCGACAGCGTCTATCGCAGCGTCGGAACCCTGTCGGGTGGCGAGCGGTTCCGTGTCGCACTGGCCCGGCTGCTACTCGCCGAACCGCCGCCGCAGCTGGTCATCCTCGACGAACCCACCAACAACCTGGACCTCACGAGCGTCGAACAGTTGGTGGACGCGCTGCGTAGCTACCGGGGGGCGCTGATCGTGGTCAGCCACGACGACGGCTTCCTGAGCAGGCTGGATCTGGACCGGACACTGACCATGGCGGGGCCGGGTTGCGTGAGTGAAAGGGTCATCGAAGACAGATAGGGTCGGTGCATGCCAAGCCCCCGCCCCGGTTGGTTGGTGACGCTCTGCGCCATCATCCTGGCCGTCAGCGTGTGGCTGCCGTGGATCACCACCAGCGCCGACGGCGGCGGACGCGCCAACGCCGTCGGGGGCTCGGTGGGCAGTGTGCAGCTCAGCTCCGGATTCGGGGCCGGCCAACTGATCGCACTGCTGGCGTCGACCCTGCTGGTGGCCGGGGCCATGGCCGCGCGCGGGTTCTCGCCGCGTACCGCCGCGGCGGCGGCACTGACGATCTCGGTGTTGATCGCCGCGCTGACGGCGGCCTACTACCGCCTGCACGTCGCGGCGCCGATAGTCGCTGCCTACGGCCTCTACATCGGCGCGGGCGCCGCGGCGGCTGCGGTGGCCTGCTCGGTGTGGGCCGTGGTGGACTCCCTGCTCAAAGCCCGGCGGGTCGCGCGGTGAGCCGGGTGAAGACGCTCCGGTAGCCCCCCGAGGAGTCAAATGCCCCTCATCGTCGCGACGGTATTACTCCGCAGGCGCCCGGTTGTGGGAAAGTGTGCGGATGACGGTTGAGTCGAAACATGACTTGGCGGTGCGCATGGCGGCACTGGCCCGCGAAGTGGCGGTACCCGTCGCGATAGACGACGTGTTGCGGGGGGTCACCGACGCAGTGCTGGAGCTGGTGCCCGGTGCCGAGTACGCCGGCCTGCTGCTGCTGGGCAAGGGTGGCAAGTACGAAACCCTGGTACCCACCGACGACCTGATGTACAAGCTGGATGCGATGCAGATCAGCACTGGTCAGGGCCCGTGTGTGGAAGCCGCCATCGATGATCTGATCGTGCGGACCGACGACTTCGAGCAAGAGGTCCGCTGGCCGGAGTATTCGAAGCTGGTGGTCGATATCGGCATCCGCAGCGCCCTGTCGTTCAAGCTGTACACCGCGCAGCGCAACGCCGGCGCGCTGAACATCTTCTCCTCCCAGGTCAAGGCATTCGACGCCGAGGCCGAGGCCATCGGGTCGGTGCTGGCGGCCCACGCCGCGGCCGCCATCGTCGCCAGCCGTCAGGAAGAGCAACTGCAGTCGGCGCTGTCCAGCCGTGATCTGATCGGCCAGGCCAAGGGCATCATCATGGAGCGCTACAACGTCGACGCGGTGCGCGCCTTCGAGATGCTGCGTGAACTGTCCCAGTCCGAGAACGTCAAGCTCGTCGACATCGCCAAACAGGTCATCGACACTCGCGGTGCGTGAGACGGATGCAGCCGGCCCGCTCTCGGCGGCTCGTCCCTCGCCGCCTCGGCGACCGGCTGGGGTGGATGCAGCCGGCCCGCTCTCCCCGGCTCGTCCCTCGCCGCCTCGGCGACCGGCTGGGGTGGATGCAGCCGGCCCGCTCTCCCCGGCTCGTCCCTCGCCGCCTCGGCGACCGGCTGGGGAATACGTCCTCACCGACGAGTTCCGGGTGGCGCTGGAACTTCTCGGTGGCGGCAGGCATCTGTTCCTGACAGGTAAGGCGGGCACCGGTAAGTCGACACTGATCCGGCGGTTCATGGCCTCCACGCCGAAGAATGTCGTGGTGGTGGCGCCGACCGGCATCGCGGCTCTGAACGTGGACGGCTACACCGTGCACCGGCTGTTCGGGTTCACCGCTACCACCACCCTGGAGGATGTCCGCACCGGCAGCTACCGGCCGGGCCGGTTCACCAAGACACTGGGCGCGCTGGACACCCTGATCATCGATGAGGCGTCGATGGTGCGGGCTGATCTGTTCGACATGCTGGCTGCCGCACTGAGCCGATTCGGGCCCGCGCCCGGCACCCCGTTCGGCGGCGTGCAGATCGTGCTCGTCGGTGACCTGTACCAGCTGCCGCCGGTGGTCAAAGAGGGTGAGGCGACGTTCTTCGCCACCCGGTATGAGACACCGTACTTCTTCTCCGCCGACAGCTTCGATCGCGCCGAGTTCCCGACGGTGGCGCTGACCACCGTATTCCGTCAGCTCGGCGACGACCGAATGGCTGCCATCCTCAACGAGATCCGCGAGGGTTTGCTGCTCGGGCATGCGCAGGAACAGCTCAATGCGCGCACCGACCCGGATTTTGTGCCACCTGACGACGAGTTCTGGCTGACGCTGGCGCCGACGAACCGGTTGGTTACGGCCCGCAATCGGCAACGCCTTGAGCTGCTGGACGGTGACGAGTTCACTTCCCGAGCCGCACAACACGGCGACCTCAGTCTGTTCGACGCGCCTGCCGACGAGGTGCTGCGGTTCAAAGTGGGCGCCCAGGTGATGATGCTCAACAACGACCAGATGGGCCGTTGGGTCAACGGCACTCTGGGTCGGATCAGTGAGATCCACTGGGACCGAAAGGAACTCAGTGTCACAGTCGACTTCACCGACGGTACCGACGCCGAGGTCGGCGTGTTCAGCTGGGAGGCCACCCGGCCGGTGGTGGACGGGGGATCGTTACGCCACGAGGTGGTGGGTACCTTTACGCAGCTGCCGTTCAAACTGGCGTGGGCCATCACGATCCACAAGAGCCAGGGCCAGACGCTGGAGCGGCTGATCGTCGACCTGACCGGCGGCATGTTCTCCACCGGTCAGCTGTACGTCGCGTTGAGCCGCGCCACGTCCATGAAAGGCCTTGTGCTCAAGCGGCCTGTGCTGGCCAACGACCTCAAGACCGACCGGCGCATCGCCCGCTTCCTGCACGGCTCTGTGGTGGACCAGCGTCCCCGCCGTTTCTGCGCAATCGGCATGCTGACCGTCGGCGACGAGGGGCGGATGTCGCGGCCCCGGCCCGTCGAGCTCGCGGTGGCTTTTGACGACGGAACCGCCATCAGTTCGGTGATCAACCCGCAGCGCGACCTGGCCGACGCCAGAGCTGCTTACGGGATCAGCGTTGCCGACGTGCTACTGGCCCCTACCCTGGCTGAGGCCTGGGGTGTGCTGGCTCCCATGCTCGCCGGCTGCACGCCGGTGGGCCCCGGTATCGACGAGACGCTGGGGTTGCTGGACTTCGAGTTGAAGAGGTTGGGGCACGTCACCGTGATGCCGCTGGGAGTCGAACTGCGCCATCGTGTCTCCGGCGCGACGGCGCTGCAGCGGGCTCGGTCGGTACTGGCCGCGTTCACCGGGAGCACTGCTGCGTCGACGCCATTCGACGAGCCCGATCCGGATGTGGCGTTCGGGCATCTGTTGACTCGAGACCACGACGTGCCGACGCCGGCGTCGGTGACACTGCCCGCGTTGACAGCGCTGCTGGAAGTGTCCCGTGGGGTCAGCCAGGTGCTGCTCACCGACTCGGCCCCCGAACTGGACAGCACGCCGTGGCTGGCCGCCGCCCGGCACACCGCCGCCTACCAATTACGCTGCGCCGCTTCACGGGTGCGCTTGACCGACGCCGTACTGGCCCGCCTACGGGAGGCGGAGAAGCTGCTGGGTGTCGAGGTGGTGGATGCCGCGATGCTCACCGATGCCGGTGACGACATCGCGGCTGTGCTGGAACCCGGGGCCCGGATCTGTTTCACCGGAACAGCATTGGACGCTTCCGGCCGGGAGGTGCCACGCGAGCGGATGGAGCAGTTGGCCGCGGCGTCCGGGTTGGTACCGGTGAAGACGGTGACCAAAACCCGCTGTGAGGTCCTGGTCACCGCCGAAGAAGGTACTCAGTCCGGAAAGGCGCGCAAGGCGCTGGATTACGGCAAGGCGGTGTTCTCCGCTGACGAGTTCTTCGCGTGGCTGGAGTCGCGCTAGGCCGCTGTTGGTGGTGGTTGGTATGGGGTGTACCAACACCAGTCGCAGCGTCCTCCCAGTGTTGTAGATGGTGGGCGTGCAGTCCGCGGGTGGCGCCGCAGCCGGGGATGACGCAGGTGCGGTGGTCGTGGTGCTCCAGAGCGCGGCGCAGGCGACGGCTGATGGTGCGGGTGGCGCGTCCGGCGCCCAGGGGGTGGCTGTTGCGTTGGAACCACACTTCGCCGGTGGCATCACAGAGTAGGTATTGGCGGTCGGTGTCGGATTCCTTGGTGTGGTCGTGGGTGTAGTCGACGATGCGCCCGTCGATGGCATTGCGGGGCCCGACAGTTCGGCCAGTTCCTCGAACAACGCCTCCATCCGCTGCGTGGGGCTTACCCCATCAGCGGCGAAAGACGTTGTTTCAGTGGACATACCAACATCAAAACAGAGACCACCGACAAATTACGACGCTGGTGTGATGCCTGTGCCCGCGCTCTTCACCGATGGCTTCGCCCGCTTCTCGGCCCGCACGGGCTTGCCGCCCCGCACGAAGCCCGTCGCCGAGATTTGAGCCGACAGTAGTGCGTCTTCGCCATTGACGAATGGGTGGAACCCCACCCCGGCGCCACCGCGGCCCTTGACCGGGATATCGGCGACTTCGGTTACCTTCCAGGCCTTTTCGGAGTTCGACAGAATGGCCTCGCCATTGCCGCAGCTGACCGGCAGCGCCGCGATGACCTCGTCGCCGTCACCTGCCAGCTTGATGCCTGCGACACCGTTGCCCGCCACACCTTGCGGATTGACCGCCGCAGGATCGATGCGCAGGATCTTGCCGCGCCGGGTCACCAGCGCCAGGTGATAGCCCTCGGCCAGCACCCCCGAGCGCAGCAGCCCGGTGATGTCCGGGGCCACCGGGATGTCGCGGGTCTTGAATGGCAACCCGTTGCCGTTGGTGAACTTGATCCGGCCGTCGGTCCACACCGCCCAGCCCAGACCGGAACTGAGCAGGTCGCCGTGGCTGTCGGAGAACACCCCGCGGTCATCGAGACGCCAGGACGTGTTGACCTTGCGCTCACGTGCGCCGTCCTCGTCGGTGCCTGAGGTCACCGGGGTGGCGTCGAGGTCCAGCACTGTGCGGCGGTCGAACTCCGGGCTCTTGAACAGCTTTGCGGTTTCCACCAGTTCGTGGTCGATCACCGCGCGGCGGGCGTCCGGATTGGACACCAGCTCGGTGAGCTCGGCGAACTCGGCATCCAGCTTGTCCGCTTCGGCCTGCAGCTCGATGACGTCCAGCTTCGTCAGCCGGCGAAGCTGCAGCGCCAGAACGTAATTGGCCTGCTCTTCATCAATGTTGAAATGATCTTGCAAACCCCGGCGGGCGTCGTCGACGGTGTCGGAGTTGCGAATGATCGCGACAGCGGTGTCGATATCCAGGTGGATCAGCATCAAACCGGACACCAGATGCCGTCGCGCGGTGACCTTGTCCAGTCGGTACTCGCTACGGTGCAGCACCACCGAATCGCGCAGGTGCAGGAAGGCGCCGATCAGTTCGCGAACGTTCCACCAGCGCGGCACCCGGTTCTCGTCGAGGGCCACCAGGCTGGCGGCGAACGTCGACTCCAGGGGGGTCAGGGCCAGCAGTTGGTCGCGGATCTGCTCGGCACTGTGGCCACGTTTGGCGGTGACCACGATGCGCAGGCCGTTGCGGCGGTCGGTGAGGTCCGACATGTCCGCCACACCCGACATCTCGCCGGACTCGACCAGGGCCCGGATCCTGTCCTGCACAGTGTTACTCGCGACACCGGGAGGAAGCTCGGTGATGATGCAGTTCTTGCCGTCGACGGAGACGGTGCCGCGAACCGTGAGTTGGCCGCGGCCCGTGGTGATGTACTCGCGCAGTCCAGCGGTGCCGACGACGGTTGCTCCGCAGCCCCAGTCGGGACCGGGGATGAGCTTCAGCAACCGGTCGTCGGTCATGTTCGGGGTCTTCAACAGCGCCCGGCAGGCGGCCATGATCTCACGCGGATTGTGTGCGGGCACCTTGGTGGCCCAGCCTTCGGCGATGCCCACGGCGCCATTGCACAACAGCACCGGCCACTGGGCGGGCAGCATCGTCGGCTCCATCCACTCGCCGTCGAAGGTCGCCACCATTGGCACGGCGTGGTCGTTGAGCTCGGCGGTCAGCGCGGCACCCGGGGCGGACAGCCGCATTTCGGTGTAGCGGTCGGCGGCCGGGATGTCACCCTGGATCCGGGGAAAAGCACCTTGTCCGTCAATGACTTTCACGCGCTGGAACTCGGCGGCCATCAGCGCTGCCGCCCCGTACATCGACGCACCGCCGTGCGGGTGCAGATTGCCGGTGACAGCCGAGCAGATCTTGGAGGACTTCTGCGGCTTGTTCCCGGGTTGCAGGCCGGAGTCATGCATCTGGTAGAGCAGGCGACGCTGGCCCGGCTTGAGCCCGTCGAACGCCGAGGGGATGGCACGGTCACTGACGCTGTAGAGCGCGAAGGTCAGCTGGTAGTGGTTCCAGTAGTCGTCGGCACTCTGGTCAAGCACCAGGTCCGGGTTCTGCTCGATGATTGCAGTCATGGTGAGGTCCTAGGTGAGGTCAAGAGCGGCGGTGTCGATACGGGCGGCCACATCGGCCATCCACGTGCGCCTGCCTTCCGGCGGCCCGCCGAACAGCGTGTGGTGCAGCTTCGCTTCGCCGTCATCGGGGTGTACTCGAATCACGGTGCGCCGCTGCGGATCCAGCACGGTGTTCCAGAAATCGTCGGCGTCCATCTCACCGAGACCCTTGTTGCGCTGCACCTCGACCTTGCGCTTGGACCTGGACTTCAACTGTGCCACGGCGGCGTCCCGCTCGGACTCGTCCTGGCAGTAGATCCGCTCATTGCCGTCCTTGACCACGAACAGCGGCGGCAGCGTCACGTAGACCATGCCCGCCTCCACCAGTGGCCGGTAGAAGTCCAGGAACATCGAGATGAGGCTGGAGTTGATGTTGCCGCCGTCGGGGTCGGCGTCGGAGGCGAACAGGATCCGGTCATACCGGCACAGTTCGGGGTCGCAGCTGTCGCGCAGGCCGCAGCCCAGGATGCGTTCGATCGAATCGAACTCGTCCTTGACCCGTGCCTTGCTCACCGTGAACCCATAGACGTTGGGCGGCTTGCCTTTCAGTGGGAAAGCAGCCTGGAACGTGGCATCACGTGCGGCTTTGATGGTGCCCAGCGCCGAGTCGCCCTCGCAGAGGAACAGCTCGGCGCCCGACCCGCGGCCGGTCTCACGGCTGGGCAGGAGCTTGGGCGGCAGCGACAGATTGGTGCCCAGGCCCTTGGCTTTGGACGCCGCACGCGAGCGGGCCTTGGCACCCTCGGCGCTGCGCCGGGCCCGCGCTGACTCCAGCGCCAGCTTGGTCCACAGCGTCACGGCGTCGCCGTTGCTCGGGTTGGCCGCCCAGATGGTGACGCTGCGCGCCACGTCAGGAGCCATCGCCACGTTCAGTGACCGCGAGGACACCGCGGTCTTGGCCTGGGAATCCCAGGCGACATCGGGGGCGCGGGTGTCAACGGCGAGTGCGGTGACCGCGGCGAAATCCTGCGGTTCCGGTCCGTCCTCACCCTTGGCCAACCCCAGGTCGCGGATGCGGGACGCGCGGTCGGCCAGCGCTTCGGACAGTCCCTTCATCGCCGCGTTGAGATGGGACCCGCCACCGGGGGTGCGCACGGTGTTGCAGAAGGCGGCCACGGTGGCCGGTTCGGCCGGCCCGGCGGTCAGTGACCACCGGAACGGAGTGGGGCCGCGACCGGTGGTGTACTCGCCGCGGCCCTCCACGACGGCCCGCACCCCGGGTGCAGGCGTGCCGGCGGCGGTACACATGAGGTCGAGCAGGGTGTCGCTGCCCCATGGGCCGGTGAATGGTTCGAGCAGTGCAGGTGCGATCTCGTCGCCGGGCCAACCGTCGTCGATGACCTCGAGGTGCACGCCGGGCGACATGCGTGCGGCGGCATGGGCCCGCAGCAGCACCTCACCGATGTCGAGGCTGGAATCCGGCACCACGGCGGTGTCGAACAGGATGCGCACCGTGGTGCCGTGCGCGTTCGGCTTGCGGTTGCCCACACCACGCAGTTTCTGCGTGTCGGAGCGGGTGAACGGGGCCTCCGGGTCGAACTCTGTGCCCTCGAACTGACCCGGGTAGCCGCGCCCGAAGCTCTGCAGATAGGTCTTTCCGGCCCGTTGCACGGTCACATCGGTACGTGCTGAGATGAAAACCGCTGCGGCAGCACCGATTCCGTTCAGTCCCGCGCCCGTACTGGCAGCGTCGGCATGTTCGGAGAACTTACCGCCGGCGCGCGCGGTACCCAGCGTCTTGACGATGCCGTTCTTCCCGGTGATCGGGTCGGAGTCCACAGGCAGGCCGCGGCCGTCGTCGGCGACACTCACCGACCCGTCCGCATGCAGGGTGATGGTGACGTGCGCCCCACCGTGGCTCGGTACGGCGACCTCTTCGATGGCGTTGTCGACAATCTCGCGCAGTGCCGTGTTGAGCACGTCGAGACCGAGGTTGACCGCCGGCCGCAGGCGGGTGTGCTGGACATCATCGAGCTCGGTGATGTCTGCGGCGTTGTAGCTCACTGCTGCTGGTCCTTCCCTCTCAGGCGGCCTACATTCTGCCCTGAGGGGTCGACACAGTGCCTCATTGCGCAGGTGGCGGCGCGTTAAAGGAGTGGAAACAGCGTGTGAGTTCCCCGGGGCGCCCCACCTGCGCCCAGCCCGTCGGTGATCATTCGTACAGGTCGCCGTCGACGTAGAACCAGCGCCCGGCCCGGCGGGTGAAGCGGGAGCGTTCGTGCAGCACGGACGAGCCCTCACCGTCGCGGTAGAACGCCCGGTACTCGATCACGCCCTCGTCGTCCTCGGGGCCGCCTGCCACGGTATCGACGATCTCCAGCCCCACCCACGGGAGCACCGCGTCGGGCATGGTGCCCACCGGCCGGGTGCCCGGATCCCACGTCGCCCAGATGTAGTCGAGGTTGCCCACCGCGTAGGCGCTGTAGCGCGAGCGCATCAGGGCTTCCGCGGTCTGGGCGAGCTCACCGTGGTGAATGGGCTGGCAGCAGGACCCGAAGGCTTCTCCACTGCCGCACGGACAGGGGTCGGTGGGGTGCATGGATCCATTTTGCTCCTACCAGTCCAGCGCACCGCTGGAGTGGAAGAATCCGCCGGTGGGGCCGTCGCTGCCAATCTGTGCCATCCGCACGATCACCTCGGCGCCCTCCTCGACGGTCTGGGTGCCGGTGTTGTGGTTGAGGTCGGTCTTGGTGAAGCCGGGTTCGACGGCGTTGATCCGGATGTCGGGGAAGGCCTTGGCGTACTGCACGGTGATCATGTTCAGGGCCGCTTTGCTGGCGGGGTAGGCCACGCCGGGGTAGAAGTGTGCGGGAGAGGCGGGGTCGATGAGCACCCGGGGCAGCCCCAGGCCGCTGCTGACGTTGACCATCACCGGTGTGCTGGACTTCGCCAGCAGCGGTAGGAAGGCGTGGATCACCCGGACCGTGCCGAAGACGTTGGTGTCGAATGATGTTCGCAACGAGTCGGCGGTGACGTCGGCGGTGGGGACGAATCCACCGTCGTGTGTGCGCTCCTCGATGCCGGCATTGTTCACCAGGACGTCCAGCTCGGTGATGGTCCTGGCGGCCGCGTCGACGGACGCGTCGTCGGTGATGTCGAGGTGGACGAAGCGGGCACCGAGGCGGTCGGCGGCAGCCTGGCCCTTCTGCGGGTCGCGCGCTCCGAGATACACGGTGTGGCCCACCGCGATGAGGCGGCGGGCGGTTTCGTAACCAAGGCCTTTGTTGGCGCCGGTGATGAGTGTTGTTGTCATGACTCCAGGTTCGTCGCGGTCCGGCCGCGGTGGGTACACCTGATCGATCCTGGGTACTGGCAAACCCACCCTTATGCTCAGATGGTGAGTTCGCTCGGCGAGTACCTGCGACTTCGGCGCGGCCAGATCCGGCCGCAAGACGTGGGCCTGGTGCCTGGTCCGCGTCGCCGAGTCGACGGGCTGCGCCGCGAGGAGCTGGCTGCTCTCGCCGGGATCAGCGCCGACTACTACCTGCGCATCGAGCAGGGCCGCAATGCCAACCCCTCCGACCAGATCCTCGACGCCCTGGCCCGCGCGTTGCGGCTCGACGACGCCGGGACCGCGCACCTGCATCAGCTGGCTCGCGAGAACCAACCGGTCTACGACGGCGCCGAGGTGGTGTCCGCCGACGTCTTGAGCCTCATCGACCAGCTGGGCGTTCCCGCCGTGGTGGTGGGCCGCTGCGTCGACTGCCTGGCCTCCAATGCTCTGGCCCGCGCGCTGTCACCGAACTACGTGGCCGGTACCAACGTGCTGCGGCAACTGTTCCTCGACCCCGCCGACCGACTGCTGCACGTCGACTGGGAAGACGTCACCGCAGGCGTGGTCGGCGGGTTGCGGCAGGTGGCCGGTGGTGAGGCCAGAGATCCGCGACTCGATGACCTGGTGCAGGAAATGTGCGAGCTGAGCCCACGATTCCGGACGCTGTGGCACCGCGCCGACGTCGGCTACCGGCCGGCGGGCGAGAGCCACATGCGCCATCCCGTGGTCGGCGAGCTACGTCTGCGGCGCACCCGGCTGCCCATCCCGGACTCCGGTGGTCAACACCTGCACCTCTACCACGCGGTGCCGGGGACCGAGACCGCGCAGCGGATGGGGTTGCTGGCTCCCTGAACGCAGAGGCGTAACACCCAGTCACTCTGTGGCGGGTTTCCGGCCGAGTTTCCGCCATGCAGTGACCGGCTGTGCACAAGCGGCTGCGTTACGGCCGCATTACGCCAGGAGAGCATCCGGCAACGCAGACGTCTTCCATCGATAACCAAAAGGAAATAGTGCGGGCCTGTAATTGGTGTCAGCCGAAGTTGAACGGCTGAAATCCTCACACCGGCGGGCAATGCCGCTCGCCAACACCGAAATCCCCTGAAAAACGGAGTCCCCCATGGCATTTGACGCATCCATCGCCGAGAACATCGCCACCTCGCTCGCCGAGATCCCGCACCCGTCGCTGCCCAAGGGCAGCAACATCTACGGCGGCACCAAGATCTTCCCGGACTACCAGGCCGAAGAGGGCGAGAGCTACTTCACCCTGGTGCACGGCATCGCCCACGAGTCGTCGGTCAGCTTCGTCGCCGTCCTGCAGGCAACTCGCGCCCTGCGCAAGGGATTTGAGTCCGCCATCTACTTCTACGGCCCCGGCGCCATCAACTGCCTGGCCACCCGAGGATTCCCCACCACCGGTGACTCGGGTTTCCCCGGCGAGCAGAACATCAACGACGCGCTGGCCACCTTCATCTCCGAGGGCGGCACGGTGTTCGCCTGCCGCTTCGGGCTTGCGTTGCACGGCGGCCGCGAAGAGGACCTGATCGAGGGCGTCATCCCGGCGCATCCGCTGGACGTCCAGGACGCCCTCATCTACTACGCCCGCAAGGGCGCCATCATCAACTCCACTTACATGGTGTGAGTTCACGATGACCACTCTCGCAGCGGTTTCCGCGAACTTCACCAGAGACCTGGACCAGAACTACGCCCTGATCGCGTCGCTGGCCGACGAGGCGCGCGAACGCGGTGTCGACTTCCTGGCGCTGCCGGAGGCGGCTATCGGCGGATACCTGTCGTCATTGGGTAACCACGGCGACACGGTCAAGACCACCACCCGATCACTGCCGCCGGCCATCCGGATCGACGGGCCCGAGATCAAACGGGTGCAGCACCTGGCCGGTGACCTGGTGGTCGCCATCGGATTCTGCGAACTGGCCGATGATGGCGAAACACGCTACAACGCAGCAGCATTGCTCGACGGCGGCAACATCTACGGTGTCTACCGCAAGGTGCACCAGCCGCTGGGGGAGAGCATGTCGTACTCGGCGGGCAGCCGCTACGACGTCTATGACACCCCGGCGGGCCGGATCGGCCTGCAGATCTGCTACGACAAGGCGTTCCCCGAGGCTGCCCGCATGATGGCACTCGACGGCGCTCAGATCATCGCCAGCCTGTCGGCGTGGCCGGCGGCGCGCACCGCCACCGCGGAGAACCTGCAGGACGATCGCTGGACCTACCGGTTCAACCAGTTCGACATCGCTCGGGCCCTCGACAACCAGGTGTTCTGGGTGGCCGCCAACCAGAGCGGCACCTTCGGGTCGCTGCGTTACGTCGGGAACTCCAAAGTGGTGGACCCGGGTGGCAACATCCTGGCCACCACCCTGCTGGGAAGCGGTATGGCGGTTGCCGAAGTGGACGTCGACGAGACCTTCCGCACCATGCGGGCAGGCATGTTCCATTTGCGTGACCGCAGGCCGGACGTCTACGGCCCGCTGACCGACGCCGACGCCATGAAGTGGGCGGAGTTGGCGCATGCCTGAGATGACGTTCGACATCCGCTGGCCCGACGGCTCCACTCAATCGTGCTATTCGCCGAGCCTGGTGATGCACGACTTCCTGACCACCGGGCAGCGGTACACCGTCGGCGATCTGGTGGATCGTGCCAGCAGCGCACTGCAGCAGGCCAGTGACCGGGTGCGCGCGAAGTACGGCTTCGCCTGCACCTCGGCCGCAGCCACCACCGAAGAAATCACCCTCTCCGCCAGCCGATTTGCCGCCGACGAAGAGATCACGATCATTGCCATGCAACCCGAACTGGAGAGATCATGACAGGCACACACGTGCCGGTGGCGATCATCGGCGGCGGACAGGCCGGGTTGTCGGTCAGTTGGTATCTGAGCCGCGCCCGCATCGAGCACGTGGTGCTCGAGGCACACACCCCGGTGCACGCGTGGACCGATAGTCGCTGGGACAACTTCACCCTGGTGACCCCGAACTGGCACTGCAAGTTGCCCGGCTACACCTACGCCGGACCGGACCCCGACGGGTTCATGACCCGCGACGAAGTGGTGGCCTGGCTGGAGGGCTGGCTGCAGACCTTCGATGCGCCGCTGCGCACTCACACCCGCGTCACCAAGCTGGCGCAGCGCCCTGAGGGTGGGTTTGCCCTCACGCTCGAAACCCCATCGGGGATCGAGAGTCTCACGTGCGAGAACGCCGTGGTCGCCACCGGCGGCTACCCGCTTCCCGTCACGCCGGCCTTCGCAGGATCCCTGGACACCGGCGTCACGCAGATCCACTCCGAGCAGTACCGAAACCCCGAGCAACTGCCCGACGGCGCGGTCCTGGTGGTGGGCACCGGCCAGTCCGGGGCGCAGATCGCCGAAGACCTGCACCTGGCCGGTCGTCAGGTGCACCTGGCGGTGGGCAACGCACCGCGGGTGGCCCGCTTCTACCGTGGCCGCGACTGCATGACCTGGTTGTCCGATATGGGACTGTATGACCGTGCGGCACAGCAGTATCCGGGTGGAAAAGCGGCCATCGAGAAGACCAACCACTACGTCACCGGTCGCGACGGCGGCCGCGACGTGGATCTGCGGCAGTTTGCGGCCGAGGGCATGAAGCTCTACGGTGCGCTTGCCGACGGCAAGGACAGCACGCTGCAGTTCGAGCCGACGCTGCGCAGCGCGCTGGATTATGCCGATTCGGTGTACAACTCGATCTGCTCGGACATCGACACCTATATCGAGCGTGAAGGTATCGAGGCTCCTGAGGCCACCCGCTACGAGCCGGTGTGGGAACCCGAAACCGAAGCCACCACTTTGGATCTCGATGCCGAAGGAGTCACCAGCATCGTCTGGGCCATCGGATACCGGCCGGACTACCGGTGGATCGAGGCCAGCGCGTTCGACGGAGGTGGCCGGCCCATGCAGACCCGCGGTGTCACCGCGGTGCCGGGCCTGAGCTTCATCGGACTGCCGTGGATGCACACCTGGGGATCGGGCCGTTTCCTGGGCATCGACCGCGACGCGTCCCACATCGCAGCCACCATCATCAGCGGCTACCACGAGTCGGTGTTGCGGCTCGCTGTCGGAAGCTGACCCCATGGCGTCCGGTGATCGCCAGTCCTTCGCCCGCGTTCTCGCGGCGCGGGCGAAGGAGCAGCCCACGGATATCGTGCTGGTCGACGACCACCACGGAATCACCTGCAGCGCTGCTGAGCTGGACGCCGAGAGCAACCGGCGTGCCCGTGCCTACCGGGCTGCCGGAGTGCAGCACAACAGCATCGTGTCGGTGGTCTTGAGCAACACCGTGGACTTCGTGGTGGCATGCGCGGCGATCTGGAAGCTCGGGGCCACGCCCAACCCCGTGTCGCCCGAGCTGCCGCCGGACACCCGCTCCCACCTCGAAGCGTTGGCCCGGCCGGCACTGGTGATCGGCAGGCCCGCGATGAGCGCGGCAATTCCGTGGCTACCTGCCTCGGCAGGCGCCGCGGAGTCCGCAGCGCCACTGCCCGATGCCTGGGCCGACAGCTGGAAGGCCACCACCACCTCCGGCAGCACCGGCACGGCGAAGATCGTCCAGGCCGCCGCCCCGGCATTGGTGAACCCGCACCAGCAGGTGGCGCCATTCCTGCCGCTTCGGGCGGTTCAGTTGGTGACCGCACCACTGTGGCACTCCGCGCAGTTCACCTACGCCATGCGCGGTCTGCTGACCGGCCACCGGCTGGTGCTCACCGACCGCTTCGACGAGCGCTGGTTCGCCGACCTGGTGGACACTCACCGCGTCACCTGGACCATGCTGGCACCCAGCACTATCCGTCGGGTGTTGCGCGGTGCCCGGCACAGTGACCTGCCGTCGCTGCGGACGCTGCTGCACCTCGGTGCCCCGTGTGCGCCGGTGGACAAGCGGGCACTGCTGGATTGGTTGGGGCCCCACCGGGTGGTCGAGGTCTACGCCGGCAGTGAATCCAACGGCCTGACCATGATCAGCGGCGCCGACTGGCTCCGTAAGCCCGGCAGCGTCGGCACCCCCATCGGAGGCACCGTCGTGCGCATCCGGCGCGACGACGGAACAGATGCCGCCACCGGCGAGATCGGGCAGGTCTGGATGCGCCGCGGGGAGCAGCCCGCGTACACCTATCTCGGCGGCGTCTCACGACGAACACCGCAGGGCTGGGACACCCTGGGTGATCTCGGTTTCCTCGATGACGAGGGCTACCTGTTCCTGATGGACCGTGCCGCAGATGTCTTCCACCACAAAGGGAATCCGGTGTATCCCGCCCGCATCGAGCATGCACTGCACACCCATGCCAGCGTGCGTGACGCGGTCGTGTACGGCTCCGAGGACGGACAGGTGTGCGCCGTGGTGGACATCGCCGACGCTGACATCGACCCCGCCACCCTGTTGTCGGCGGTGCGGTCTCAGCTCGCCGCCCACGAAGTACCGACCCATATCGCACTGACCCGCAATCCGCTACGTAACTCCGCAGGCAAGGTCCGCCGCAGTGCCTTCCGCGCACCGATTCCATCCATCGTGTGAGAGGTCCGCAGATGTCTGTATCCACCCGAGTAGATCTGGCACTGTTGGGTTTCCGCGGTGCCCCGCCGGTCACCCGCACAGCAGGCGCCGGCCCCAGCGTCGACGGCCACCTGGTGATCGATGGTCTCAGCGCCGCGATTCCGCGAAACCCGGACAGTCCCTTCGTCTTCGACAGCACCCGGGTGATCCTCGACGGCGAGGACACCGGTCTGGACGTCGAAGTGGTGCACCGGCCCCGCTTCTACGACCTGACCACCGCCGACGGCGTTGCCTACGAAAAGCTGGCCCGGTTGCACGGTCGCGATGTCCTGGCCACCACCGTGGTGCAGACCTGCATCCGCTACGCCGAAGACCAGCGCTGTCGTTTCTGCACCATCGAGGAATCGCTGCGCTCCGGCGCCACCACCGCCGTCAAACGACCAGCCGAACTGGCCGAGGTGGCCGCCGCCGCGGTCCGGTTGGACGGCGTGACCCAGATGGTGATGACCACCGGCACCTCCGCCGGCAGCGACCGCGGAGCCCGCCACCTGGCCCGCTGCGTCCGAGCGGTCAAGGCTGCCGTCCCGTCGCTGCCCATCCAGGTGCAGTGCGAACCCCCGGCCGACCTGTCCGTGCTGACCGACCTGCGCGAGGCCGGCGCCGACGCCATCGGCATTCACATCGAATCCCTCGACGAAAAGGTACGCAAGCGCTGGATGCCCGGCAAAGCCACGGTCACCGTGGAGCGTTACCGCCAGGCATGGCAGGAGGCCGTTCGGGTGTTCGGCCGCAACCGGGTATCCACCTACCTGCTCGTCGGCCTCGGCGAGGATCCCGAGGAATTGATCGCCGGCGCAGCCGAACTCATCACCATGGGCGTCTACCCGTTTGTCGTCCCGTTCCGTCCCCAAGCCGGCTCACTGGCCGTCGACGTCGACGGTGCCCGCGCACCGGAGGCCGGTGTGGTCGAGAAAGTCAGCCGTGAGGTGGCGCTGCTGTTGCAGTCGGCGGGAATGACTGGTGCCGACCAGCGGGCCGGCTGCGCCGCGTGCGGAGCCTGCAGCGTTCTGCAGAATCTGGGGGCCTGATGATCCCGTTCACCGCCAGCACTCATGCACCCGTCGGGCTGTCCATCCTGTGCGGAACCCCGCGCACCGAGGCGCCGTTTCTGATCAATCCCGTCTCAAACGCCGCAGAGCTGGCCGCCTACCGGCGGCTGCGGCGCGAGGAGTTCGTCGCCGAACAAGGGTTGTTCGCCGGTACCGACCGCGACGACCTCGACGACGACCCGCGCACCGTGGTGCTGGTGGCCACCACTGCCGATGGGAACATCCTCGGCGGCGTGCGACTGGCCCCGGCCCACCATTGTGGGATGGCCACCGACATCGGCTGGTGGACCGGCAGCCGTCTGGTGGTCGACCGGGCTGTGCGCGCCAGCGGTGTCGGGCCCGCGCTGGTGCGAGCCGCCTGCGCCTACGTCGAGACGGCGGGCGTGCTGCGCTTCGAGGCGACCGTGCAGCAGCGCTATGCGCGACTGTTCGCTCACCTGGGCTGGAACCTCCTTGGTACCCGTCTGGTGGCCGGGCAGGAGCATGCGTGGGTGCGCTGGCCGATGGACCCCATCCAACGGGCCGCCACCGCAACGAAGTCCTTCCTCGGCGGCAGTCTGGCACCGCTGCGGACCGTTCCCGGGGGCTTGGGGCCGGCCGGGTTCGTCGGTGACGACGGAGTGCCGGTACCGGGTAGTGACCTCATCGCGGCGTGCGACGCGATCGTGCCGTCGATGGTGGAGCGCGATCCCGAATGGGCCGGCTGGTGCGCGGTGCTGGTCAACGTCAACGACCTGACCGCCATGGGAGCCACCCCGGTGGGTCTGCTCGACGCCGTCGGAGCCCCCACGCGACAGATCCTGGATCGGGTGATCGCCGGCGTCGCACGGGCCGCGGCGGCCTGGCAGGTGCCGGTTCTGGGCGGGCACACCCAACTCGGTGTGCCCGCGGCGCTGTCGGTGACCGCGCTGGGCCGAACGGGTGCGCCCGTGCGGGCCGGTGGTGGATCCGTCGGTGACCCGGTGCGGTTGACTACCGACATCACCGGCCGGTGGCGATCGGGATATCATGGCAGGCAGTGGGATTCGACCAGCTCGCGCGGTAGTACGGAGTTGGTCGCGATGACGTCGCTGGTGGCGGATGCGGCGCCCAAGGCGGCCAAGGATGTCAGCATGGCCGGCATTGCGGGCACCCTCGGGATGATGGCCGAGGCCTGTGGCACCGGTGCGCAGATCGACGTCGCCGCTGTGCCGCGGCCCACGCAGGCGTCGGTGGGGGACTGGCTGACCTGCTTCCCCGGCTACGGGATGCTGACCGCCGGCCAGCAGTCGACTGTCGAGTTGCCCGCCGGCGTGGTGAGTGCCGAATGTGGTGTGCTGACAGCCGAACCCGGCGTGCGACTGCGCTGGCCCGACGGGGTGGTGACGAGTGTGCTGGCGCCTGCGGTGACCGGCCTCGGATCGTCGTAGAGTACTCCCGATGGCAATGGTGACCCTCGCTGCGGTAGCAGCGCACTTCGGGCGCGACCTGCCCCGCTGTGTCGAGAAAGCCGTAGGCATCGTCGGGACCGCACGGCAGGAGGGCGTCGACCTGTTGGTGTTCCCCGATGCCTGCCTGGGTGGGTACATCGGGGACTTCCGCGCCCCCGATCCAGAGGACCCGCCGCCCGCGCTGGATCCCGACGGCCCCGAGATCGCCGCCGTGATTGCCGCCGCGGGGCCCATGACGGTGTGCCTGGGCTACGCCGAAGCCGCACCCGGTGGTGGTCGGTACAACGCTGCCATCTGCGTGACGGGCGACGGTGTGCTGGGCACATACCGCAAGGTGCATCAGCCTGCCGGTGAATCGCTGACGTACCTGGCCGGTGACGCGTTCTCGGCGTTCGACACCCCGGTCGGCCGGCTCGGCATGCTGATCGACTACGACAAGACCTTCCCCGAAGCTGCCCGTGCGCTGGCCACCGCCGACGCGCACATCATCGCCGCACTGTCGGCGTGGCCGGCCAGCATCACCGATCGTGCCTCGCGTCTACCCGCCGACAGGCAATCCCGGCTGTTCGATCTGTACGACTGCGCCCGGGCTGCCGAGAACCAGGTGGTGCTGGTGTCGTCGAATCAGACTGGGGTGATGGGCAATCTGCGGTTCCTCGGACAGGCGAAGGTGGTGGGGCCCGGCGGTGACATCCTGGCGACCACGCGCGCCAAGGGTGGGCTGGCCAAGGTCGAGATCGACGTCGAGGCCGAGATCGCCCGGGCCCGCAAGGTGCTCAACCATCTGGCTGAGCTTCGTCCAGCCACGTATCGGAGCAGGCTGTGAGGATGCGCGTCGCGCTGCTGACGTACTCGACGAAACCCCGTGGTGGCGTGGTGCATACGCTGAACCTGGCTGAGGCGCTGGCTGCCTGCGGTGTCGACGTGACAGTGTGGTCGCTGGCTCGCGCCGGCGACCGCGGCTTCTTCCGCGACGTCGACCCAGCGGTGACGGTGAAGTTGGTCGAGTTCGTGGACCTGCCCGGTGACACCGTGACCGATCGGATAGTGCGCTCCATTTCGACGATGCGAGAAGCGTTCTCCGTTGCAGAGTATGACATCGTGCATGCACAGGACTGCATCAGCGCCAACGCCGTCGGCCGGTGCATACGCACCATCCATCACCTGGATCAGTTCACCACGCCGGTGTTGGCCGAGTGTCACGAGCGTGCCATCGTCGAGCCGTACGCGCGGATCTGCGTGTCCGAGGCAGTGGCCGCCGAAGTGCGGGCGGGCTGGGGTTTATCACCCACGGTGATCCCCAATGGTGTTCAGGCGAAGCGCTTCATCGCTGCTTCATCGGATACTTCGGCGTTGGATCACTGGCGTTCTCGGCTGGGTCGCTATGTGCTGGCGGTGGGGGGCATCGAACCCCGCAAGGGCACTGTCGATCTGGTGGAGGCCATGGCGTTGTTGCAGCAGCGCGACCCCGCTTTGTCGCTGGTGATCGCCGGTGGAGAGACGCTGTTCGACTACCGAGACTACCGCGCCACGTTCGAAAGGCGCTGCGTGGAGCTGGGCGTCAGGCCGGTGATACTCGGTGCTGTCGAAGATACCGAACTGCCGAGTCTGGTGGCTGCCTGCGAGGTCTTCGCCTTCCCCTCGACCAAGGAAGGCTTCGGCCTGGCCGCCATGGAAGCCCTGGCCGCCGGGCGTCCGCTGGTGGCACGGGATCTGCCCGTGCTGCGTGAAGTATTCGGCGATACAGTGGCTTTCGCCTCGTCGGCGGCTGACTTCGCCGCAGCGTTGCAGGCGACCGTGGATTACCCGCCCGACCCTGGCCCTGGGCGCGCGCTGGCGGAGAGCATGACCTGGGACGCTGCTGCCGCCGCACATGTCGAGTTCTACCGTCAGTGTGGAGGCTGACGTTCCTGGTCGACGGGGATTCACGGGCGCGATGACTTGTGTTGGCCCACGATCTGTTGCCGGGCACCCCGAAGGACTGTGTTCTCGTCTTCGAGATCGAGGATTCGGCCGATGCCGGCGATGTTGACCCCAGCAGCAACCAGGTTGGTGATGCGCGCAATGCGGTCCAGATCGTCGGCACTGTATCGGCGGGTTCCACCGGGACTGCGGCGCGGGTTGAGCAACCCTCGCCGTTCCCACAGGCGGATGGACTGGACCGGTGCTCCGGACAATTCGGCCGCAACGGAGATCGCGTAGACCGGCTGATGCGGCGCTGGTCTGTTGTCGTGTGCGGGGTCAGTCATGGGGAGCGAGCTCCTCAACGTCGTCATCAAAAAAAGTGTCTCGAGCACTTGCGGTCACATCCTATTCGAGCTATATAAAAACTATGTCATTTGGCACAGATTTGAGGAGGCCGAGTGACCTGGAAAGGAGTGTTGGAGGGAGACGGCAATGTTGGTGCGTAGCGACCCATCTCAGGAACTGGACCGCTTCAACCAGCAGGTTTCGGGGACAGCGGCCCGTCCGGCGGTAATGCCCATGGACGCCTGGCGCGTGGGCGACAATGCGTTGCTGGAGCTCGGTATCCAGTGTGTGCCGGCAGACGGAGGACGTTCCGGCGAGTCTGTCCTGGAATCGCCGCTCCGGCCCGAAGTGATCGGGTTGTTCGCCGAAGTCGACGCCATCCTGTGCGCTGCAGCGGAAAGGATGGTTCCGCGCCTTCCTCCGCCGGCACCGCCAGCCACAGAGTGCGCCACTCCCATGCCCCGGTGGGCTGGTCGGGCCCCGCACCCCGCAGAACGAGTCTGGCGTCGTCCGGCGTGCCGGGTGTGGGTAAACCAGCGCAGCCCTCCGCGAACAGCCAGCAGATAACCGACGAAAGGGGGTGAGGCATCACCGTAGGACAGTTCAGCCCGCCACCCGGGGCTTCGACGAGGCGTGATGGCACCGTTGTGACGGCCGTCCCAGACGCCAAAGCCTCACTGAGGCAGCATGTTCCCCGGGGCGGGCTGCTTCAACCGCCCCGACGATGCAGATGACGATCCACACAATAAAGACCATGAGCAGCGGAGAATTGCGAGACCTCAGCGGCACCGAGGAACACCACGCCGCCGCGCCCCAACCCGACCCGTTACGACGAGGTTCGGTGTTCGCGCGCAGCCGCAAGTTGATGCCACCGAGTCAACGACAGCTTCATCGAGCGAAATCCGACACCCTGCCGTCCGAACCCCTCTCGGCGCAGCGGCAGCAACGAGAACAAGCTCGCGGGGTGCCAAAACTGATTTCGTTGCAGATTGAAGGTGGATACCTGGCCGAACGCGTTGCCAAGCTGCAGCGTGACGGTTTGGAGGTGTACCTGAGCCTGATCGACTGGACCGATCGGGACGTGCGAGCCGCGCTGCTGATCGACACGGTGGTTCCACTGAGTGTCGACGACGGCTTCGGACCGGCCACTGTGTATTTCACGGCGGGCAGCACACCATCACGGCGTCGGATCGGCTCCGAAGATCTGGTCTGGATCCACTATGTCACTGCCGACTGACTGCGCCGGTCAGCGCAGTTCGGGAGTGCCCCAGCACGATTGCCTGCCAACAACGACGAGTGAACGTGGGGCAGATGTGGACGAGGACGCCGGCATCACCACGGTGTCCGGCGGTTCGGTATCTGTGTTGCGGCGCGAAAAGCATTGACGGCTAACGTATCCGGTAATCCTGGTGATGGCTGGGCTGCCGGTCGAGACGTCACCCGCGGTCGGTGTCGACAATCGGCGCTCGGTGGCCTCGGAGTTGAGGGACTTCGCGCAAGCACTGGCGGAAGGTACGAACGTTTCGACATGGCGGACGCCCAAACCAGCGTCTTCACCAACCGGTGAGTGCGGCGGTGTCGGCGACTGGCCGGACATCGATTCGAAGGTCATAGCGCGTTCATCGACTGCCTGACCACGATCTCGGCGGGCAGGTGACCGGTCCGGTGGGAGTGCTCGAAGACGTCGACCATCGCCGATCCTCGCAACCAACGACTCTTGCCGGTCCAGCCACACTGACATCGCCCTTGATTCCGAAGAAACCCGACCAGCAAATAGACCGAAGGTGCCGCCCCCATGGCTCACAGCATATGCACCGCAATCTGAAACTGGTGTGAGTTTTCGCCCAAATGGTGACCCGCGAGGCGGGAGGGGCGCGTGATCAGAGCATGGCTGCATACCCTGACGCGTACGGCACCGGTGACGCGGGTGCGCAACGACGGCTACCCGGCAGCGTTGCAACCAGTATGGGCCGCCCGTCCGGGACCACCCGGCCCGAATGGCTACGGATCCACGTCCTGGCGGGTGCCCGGCAGGAATCATCATTGGCAGGAAACTGACCGCGCCCTCGACACCCTGAAGCAGTTGATGTGCGCCAGATTCCGAAAGATTGATCGTAATAACGATGGGATATGCGAAGACTTCCGCACCGAACGACTAAAGCGCAGCGCGAGATACAGAAAAACCGACCAAACCAACGTCGCCGAATTAACCTTCCGGATAACGGTTTTCATCGGGTGACTGCCCTGTGCCCAGTCGGTGTCAGGGCGGCGACCCTTGTCAGTGAATGGGCCTACGCTGACGCGATACCTACCTCAAAACTGCAGGCCCACTGCAGAATCGCCCACTCATGTAGGGCGAAACACTTGGAAGGAAGGGCAAATCGGGTATGAGCCTGGGGATCAATCAGAGCAACCTGTGCCAGATGACGGCGACGAAACTGGCCACCACACTCGACGAGATCGCGGCAATGGGCTTCGAATCCGTACGATTCGCCGTCGACTGGGGCTACCTGAGCAACATCTTCGGCTCTACCAACTATGCCCCGGTGATTGCGGTGAAGAATGCGCTGGTTGCTCGCGATTTGATACCTATGCCCTGCTTGGGTATCCACTACCCGCTGAACCACAATGCCACGGCGTTCGGAAACTTCGTGGGCAAGTGCGTGGAAATCTTCGGCGATGTTCCGTACTACGAGGTGTGGAATGAGCCCAACCTCATTGCGTTCTACATCGGCACACCCGCCACCTATGTCACCTACCTCAAGGCCGCGGCTCCGCACATCAGAGCTGTCGGATCACAGGTGATCTCAGGTGGGATGGCCGCTTACCCGACCTTCCAGTCCCCGCTGGGCAAGAACTGGTCACCGGTGGACTGGCTCAACGGCATGTATGCCGGCGGCGAGAACGGCGACTACGATCTGCTGGGCTACCACCCTTACAGCATCAAGGACGACCAGAACGCCACGTTCGTGGATCCGCAGACCAATCCGTTCGGCATCGCACAGATCAACGCGCTCAAAGCAGTCCAGGCATCCCACAGCGACACACGGCCGATGGCGTTCACCGAGGTCGGCTACATTACGCCCGGCAAGGTTACCGAACAGGATGCGTCCAACTGGCTGACCTGGCAGCTGGCCAACCAGGACCCCAACTTTCCGGTCACGTGGTTCTTCTGCTACCAAGACACCGCAGGCGATGGAGGTGGTTACGGGATCACGACCACCACGGGAGCACACAAGGGTGTGTACTACGACACCGTGGCCGCCATGGTGTAGCACACTCCAAAGGTCAAATCAGCGGTGCGCTGAGCTGGTCTACTCCGCGGCCTTCTCCACGAACCGCCGTCCTGCCCCGGTGCTCCTGGCGTGTTCCGGATGCCTCCAGAGGCTGTTCACCGTAGGCGACCGCGAAATCGACCACCCAATGGCTACACCGCCAACAAGGCCTATTACGGCCCATCAGCCGCTCATGACCTCCCTGAGCGGAGTGTCAAGGATCAACCGAAGCACTGTCGCCCATCAACCGGAGGCGAAAAGTCAGGCATCACCCGACCCAAGACAAAACGCGACGTGCCCCCGGCATGATTCGAACATGCGACACCGGCTTTAGGAGAGCCGTGCTCTATCCCCTGAGCTACGGGGGCGACGGTGGCAGTGTACTTGGCGCAGGCGGTGGTTTCAGCCAGCGGAGGTCCGGTAACCCTGAGCCCATGAGCACAGCAGACAAGGCATGGATCAAGGTCGACAAGCTCACCGGCATCGCCAAGGAGAAGGTGGGCAAGGCCACCGGCAATCGGCGCATGCAGTTCGAGGGCAAGGCGGACCGCATGAATGCCGGTGTGCGTTCGGCTGGCGAGAAGCTCAAGGATACCGTCCGGGGGCGCCGTTCCCGCACCACCCGCTAGCGCAGCTCGGCGATGACCTTCGCAAACTGATCTGCCTGCCGGAACATCACCGTCAGGTAGCTGATCCCGTAACGATTCTGCAGGTGACGCACCTGGTCGGCCATATCTTTTGGCGTGCCGGACAGCACACCTGGCAACCGCAGCAGATCCGCGTCGGAGGACTGTGGCGCGTACCGCCGCATTAGTGTCAGATCAGGCTTGCCCGACGCATCACCAGGCGCAGCGGTGACCGTCAGATTCAACTCCACGTCGCGGTCACCCGCGGCGGCCCGCACGAAATCCACCCGCTCGGCCAGCGGATCATCAACACCCTTGCCGATGTCCGAGCCCGTGAGACCGACTATCTGCGCCTGCTGTGCAGCCAGCGTCAGCACCCGATCCCCGTTACCTGCGACCAGCAGCGGGATGGACGGATGGTGCTCCCGCAGATAGCTCACGGTGTGTTCGAGGTGCCGCACCCGCTGCCCGGCCGTCGGGTAGGGCAACTCGGCCGCCTCGAACTCCTCGCGCACGTACCCGGCTCCCAGACCGAGGTCCAGTCGTCCCTCGCTGATCACGTCCACATCGGCGGCATCGCGTGCCAACAGGGCAGGTTTGTAGAACCCGGCGTTGAGCACATTGGTACCCAGCCGGATCGTCGACGTCACCGCCGCCGCGGCGGCCAGTGCGGGAAACGGTGCGATGGCGCCCAAATGGTCCGGCACGATGAACACGTCGTACCCGAGATCTTCGAAGCGCCTTGCATTTTCCACCAGCGCCGCACCCGAATGAACGCGGTTGACGCCGACCCCGAATCGAAAGTTCCCGCTCATCGCGTCGGATGCTACGCGTTTGATTGCGCACACATCGGTGAATCCCGGCGCGATGACAGCTGATTTCGGCGATCCACCGACCATCGGCGTCGAGGAGGAGTTTCTGCTCGTCGACCCGGATACCGGCGCGCCCGTCGCACTGAACACCGAGGTGGCCCAGAACGCCGCTGAGCAGGGGGTGGATCTGCAGATGGAGCTGACCACCTGCCAGGTGGAGACCGCCACCGACGTTCTTCGCACACCAGGTGAGGTGCATGACGCGATCACCCGCCTGCGCCGCATCAGCGCAGCCGCCGCGGAGAAGGCGAATGCGCGGCTGCTGGCTGTGGCGCTGCCACCGACTGTTCCGCACGAATTCCCCATCACCGACAAACCCCGTTACCGGCGCATTGCCGCCGATTTCGGGATGATCGCCCACGAGCAGGGCATCTCGGGCTGCCACGTGCACGTCGCAGTGCCCGATCGAGACACCGCTGTTCGCGTCTGTACGCGACTACGGCCGTGGCTGCCCCTGCTGCTGGCACTGAGCGCCAACTCCGCCATCTATCGCAATGCCGACACCGGCTACGCGAGCTGGCGTCACATCTTGTGGAACCGGTGGCCCAGCGCCGGGCCACCGCCGCACCTGCATTCGGCTGCCGAGTTCGACACCGTGGTGGCTGAAATGCAGGACTCCGGAACCATTGTCGATGACGGGATGGTCTATTGGGACGCCCGACCGTCGGCCAAGTTCCCGACAGTGGAGATCCGGGCCGCCGACGTCTCGGCCACTGCCGCCGACGCCACCCTGCTGGCCGTGTTGATCCGCGCCGCGGTGATGACGGCGCTGCGCCTTCCCGACCTGGACCGGGTGACCTCGGATCACGTTCTGCGCGCTGCCTATTGGCGTTGCGCCCGAGACGGGACGCAGGGGAAGATGCCCGTATTGCTCACCGCGTTCGTCGACGAACTGCGTCCCGCATTGGAGGCGGCCGGTGACTACGACTACGCGAGTGCCGAACTGCAGCGTGTTCTGCGGGACGGCAATGGCGCCGCCCGGCAACGTCGAGCATGGCAGCGGCGCAACAGTATCGACGACGTCCTGGCCGAAGTGGCCGCGGCCACCGTCAGCTGAGCGGCAGACTCGCGAAGGGCTCGCTGGTGGGCTGGTCCGACCCGGTGCCCGGCTCGACGGTGAAGGCCAGCGCGGTCGATTCACCGATATCGGGAACCAGAGCCGTGGTGGACGGGGATACCGCGGCGGCGTCCATGGTGCCCGCGGAGGTTGCCTGCCCGTCGTGCAGCAGCCACATCTGGTACACCGTGCCCTCCGATGGGGGCGGCACGTTGTTCATCACCAGATACGCGGCGTCACGCTCGTGCGAGAACACCAGCGTGGCTTGACCGCCACCGGGCAGCTCGCCGGAGACGGTACGCACGTCGGGAGCCGCGAAGATCTGCTCGGTGGTCGACGGCTGCTGCGCGGGTCGCAAGGCCAGGCCGACCCCGAGGGCGCCGACGCCGATCACCACCGCCGCGGCCGCCGCCAAGACCACCTGGCGCCAGTTACGGCGGGGCAGCGTACGCACATTGTCGCCCAGGGCGGCCGACAGCACCGACGCGCGCAAGTGCTGTGGGGGTTCGATGGCCGTGGTCGCCGACAGTCGCGCCATCACCTCCCGGACGGCGCGGACCTCGTCGTAGAACGCCGATGCCTGACCGCTCTGCGCCACCTGCGTATCCACGGCGTCGCGCTCCTCGGCGCTGAGGGCATGCAGCGCGTAGGGCACCGCGAGGTCCATGACATCCGGCTCTGAGGGGTTTGTCATCGCAGCCCCAGGCAATTGCGCAGCCCACGGAGCGCATCACGCATGCGGGACTTGATGGTGGCCAGATTTGCGGACAGCCGCTCAGACACCTGAACGTAGGTGAGACCGTCGTAGTACGCCATGTGGATGCATTCGCGCTGCAGGTCGGTCAGGCCGTCGAGGCAGGCGACGACCTCTTGGCGCTCCTCGCGGGAGATCACGGCATCACTGACGTGGTCACCGGCGAGTTCGACGTTGGCGGCGCCATAGCGTGATTCACGCAACGTCGCCGCCTGCTCGGAACGCACCCGGTCCACCGCCCGGCGGTGCGCCAAGGTCATCAGCCAGGACAGCGCCGATCCGGCGGCGGGGTCGAAATTGTCGGCTGACCGCCACACCTGCAGGTACACGTCCTGGGTGGTCTCTTCGCTGTAGCCGGGGTCACGCAGCACCCGGGTGACCAGGCCGTACACCCTGGCGCGGGTGTGGTCATAGAACTGCGCGAACGCCTCGGCGTCCTGGCGCGCCACCCGGCGTAGCAGCACGTCGAGGTCCGTCACGAGCATGAGGATAACCGGCGGTGCGGCCAGAATCGTCATGTCACGCGCGCTTTCGGTGGACGAGGCACGAAGAACGAAACCCGCTCCTGGTACTCGCGGAAGCCCGGCCGACCCTCCATCTGCTTCTCGGTGAGCCGAGCCCCGGTGGCGAACACCAGGAAGTAGGTCATCAGGATCGGAGCAGGCATCGTCAACAGCGCGACCCATCCAGTGACGCTGCTCAGCCAGACGCCCCACCACACGCAGGCGTCGCCGAAGTAATTGGGGTGCCGGGTCCATGACCACAACCCGCGGTCCATGATGGCGCCCTTGTTGGCGGAATCTGCTTTGAATGCTTTCAGCTGGTAGTCGCCGACGGCCTCGAATGTCACACCCAATACCCAGACCAGCACACCGAAGACCAGCACCGGAATCAATGCGGGCGGCGTCGGTCCCGATACCGCTGACACCTGGACCGGTAGCGAGATGAACCAGCAGGCGAACGCCTGGACGGCGAAGATCTTGCGGATCACGGTGGCCGGGGACGGGTTTTCACCGAGGATGTTGCGATAGCGAGGGTCCTCGCCCTTGCCTCGGGTTTTGCCGTACATGTGCCACGCCAGCCGCAGTCCCCAGATCGACACCAGAGCCAGCATCACCAGTCGTCGTACCAGATCGCCGTTGCCCACCGCCGCGGCCGTCGCCGCCACCGCCACGAACCCCAGCCCCCACGTGATGTCGACGACGTTGTAGCGCCCCAGGCGCCTGCCGATGACGAATGTGGCTGTGAAGACCGCGATCACCGCGGTCAGTGAGGTGAGCGTGACGGTGGCGAAGTTCACCAACGACCTCCCGACGGGCTGAAGGTCCACTGGTAGACGTCGAGATAGCCGGAGCGGAAACCTGCCTCCGAGTACGCCAAATACAGCTCCCACATCCGCCGGAACACGTCGTCGAAGCCCAGTGCCGCCACCGCGGTGCGCCGCTGCACGAACCGCTCGCGCCACAGCCGCAGCGTCTCGGCGTAGTCCTCCTGCAGAGAGAACATGTCGACGGTGCGCAATCGGGTGTGCCGCTGGGTGATTCCCAAGATGGCCTCCGTCGACGGGAGCAGTCCGCCGGGGAAGATGTACTTCTGGATCCAGGTGTGGGTGTTGCGGCTGGCCAGCATCCGAGAATGCGGCATGGTGATGGCCTGGATGGCGACGCGCCCGCCGGGTGTCACCAGGTTGTCCAGCGTCTGGAAGTAGGTGGGCCAGAACTGATATCCGACGGCTTCGATCATCTCGATGGAAATCACTGCGTCGAACCGCCCCCCGGCCAGCAACGAGTCGTCGCGGTAGTCGCAGAGATCGATGTCCACCCGATCGCCGAAGCCGGCTTGGGCGACGCGGCGTCGGGCCAATTGCTGTTGTTCGGTCGACAGTGTCACCGAGCGCACCTGGGCGCCGCGAGCAGCCGCCCGCAGGCACAATTCACCCCAGCCGGTACCGATTTCGAGCAGTCGGGTACCGGGTCCGACATTCGCCCGGTCGAGCAGGCGGTCGATCTTGCGGTGCTGGGCGGCGGTCAGTTCGCCGAACGTTGCCGGCCGGTCGTCGAACCAGGCGCTGGAGTAGGTCAAAGACTCGTCGAGGAACTCGGCGAACAGCTCGTTGGACAGATCGTAGTGCTCAGAGACATTGCGGCGGGCATGGTCTCGGCTGTTGTGGTGTGTACGGGGCTGCCGCGCCAGCGCGATGGGACGCATGGCCTGCAGGCTCTTGGGTACCAGGTCGGCCACCGACGTGGCGAACGCGGTCAGGACGCCGGCCAGGTCATCGGAGGACCATTCGCCCGCCATGTAGGACTCGCCGAACCCGATGAGGCCGCTGTTGCCGACCCGGCGGGCGAGCCGGTCGGGATGGTGCAGAACCAGAGTGGGCAGCGTCGAGTCTGCGGCGCCCACCACAGTGCCGTCCGGGTAGGCCAGGCGCAGCGGCAACCGCTGGGCTGCGCGGCGCAGCAGGTTGTCGGCGACCTTGGCTGACAATGCGGCGACTGGTCCGGCGGGGATCCGTTCCAGGCCGGGCCAGCGGTCGGAATCGATTGTCGGATAGTGAGTTCCGGTGGCGTGGATGGTCACGATTGGTGAGCCCTCTCAGATACCGTGACGGTGTTGGCGGTGGCGGGACAACCTGCGTCGCGGGGCACCAATGGCACGCGACGCAACCACAGGATGATGCCCTGTGTGCGAATGGCCAGTGCCCCCATCAGGGGCGCCAGCGGGGCGGTGAACTGCAGTCGTGCCACCCGTCCGGTGGTGGCCTTGCGCCGGGTTCCGCGCAGAGTGGCGACGAACGCAGGTTGGTGTTCGCGGTGCAGCGAGATCGTCACGTCCACAGTGGAATCCGGGCGGGGTGCGCGCACCAGGTAGTGGCCGTCGACGTCGTTGAACGGAGAGACGTACAGTTTCTTGGCCACCGTGATGGGGCGGCCCTGGTCAGGGGGAGTAGGTAGGCGTGCCTGCCGCCGTAGGTGTTGTGCACTTCGGCGATGACGGCGCGCACCTCGCCGTCGGCGTCGTGGCACCAGAACAGGCTCAGCGGGTTGAAGACATACCCGAGCACCCGCGCCTGCATCAGCGCCGTGATTCGCCCGCCTGGCAGGTGGACGTCGTGGTTGGCGAGGAATGTCTCGACACGCCTGCGCAGGGTGTCCGGACCGTCCGGCGGCGCCTGGAAATGATCGGCCGCCTCGAACCGTGCGAACGCCCGCAGCGGTTTGGGTAACTGTGGTGGCTGGTCGATGTCGATGTACCAGCTGTAGCTCTTGTGCTCGAAGTAGTGGTGCACCGGTGCGCGGCGAAGGTGTGTGATGCGAGTGCGGTACAGCGCCGGCGTGCTCATGCCATCGCCTCCTCGGTGACCGCCGGAGCCGACCACTGTGCGCCCAGGTGCTGCGCGGCCCGCAGGCCGGCGGCGGCGCCGTCCTCGTGGAACCCCCAGCCGTGATAAGCGCCGGCGAACACGATGCGATCGTCGTCCAACGAGGGGAGGAGTTGTTGGGCAGCAACCGATTCCGGTGTGTACAGCGGATGCTGATAGGTCATCTCGGCCAACACCGCCGCCAGATCGACGTGCTGGTGCCCACCAAGGGTCACCAGGAAACGCCTGGGCCCTGACAGTCGCATGAGTCTGCTGATGTCGTAGGTGACCAGCACGGAGTCCTGCTCCGGCGTCAGCAGGTAGTTCCATGACGCGCGGGCACGGGTCCGGCGGGGCAGCACGGACTCGTCGGTGTGCAGTTGCGCGCGGTTGGTGGAGTACGGAATGGCGCCGAGTACCGAGCGCTCGGCCGCGGTGGGCTCAGCCAGCAGCGCCAGTGCCTGATCCGAATGTGTCGCCACCACCGCGGCGTCGAAGAAACGCGGCTCGTCGGCAGCCGCGGTGATCTCTACGCCGCCGGGGACGCGGCGCAGCGATACCACCCGCCGCGCCGTCAGGACTTCGTCGACTCGTCTCGCGATCGCCTGCACATAGGTGGCAGAACCGCCGACGACGGTCCGCCACGTCGGTGATCCGAACACCGTCAGCATGCCGTGGTGTTCGAGGAACGTGAACAGGTACCGCGCCGGGTAGTCCAGGGCGACGTCAGGCGCGCACGACCACACCGCGGCGACGAGGGGAGTCATGAAGTGCTCGGCGAAGTACGCGCTGAACCTGTGCGTGTGCAAGAAATCACCGACGGTCTCGCTGTCGCCGGTGTCGCTGCGCAACAGTTCGGTGGCTTTGCGGTGGAATCGCTTCACCTCCGCGAGCATGCGGAGATAGCGCGGCCGCGTCAGGTTGGACGGTGTGGGGAAGAGGCCGCCGAGCCCACGGGCGCCTGCGTATTCCAGCCCGCTGCCGTCGGCACGCACCGACATCGACATGTCGGTGTCGCGGGTGCGGATGCCGAGCTCGTCGAACAGACGGCACAGCGTCGGATAGGTGCGGTTGTTGTGCACCAGGAACGCCGAGTCGACGCCGATGGTGGCGCCGTTGCCGTCGTCGAGGAAGTGCGTGTGGGCGTGCCCGCCCAGCCGCGTGCCTGCTTCAAAGAGGGTCACCCGGTCGCGTGCGGAGAGCACATGGGCGGCGGTGAGGCCCGCCACCCCGCTTCCGATGACCGCGACCGATCGTCTGCTCGTCTCGTTGGCCTGCACATCCTGCTATTCGGAGCCACCGACGAGCCGGATGGGTAGGGGTGCCCGAGTGGGTGAAATCAGGCCGGCGCGGCGCCCTCGCCCCCGGCGACCAGCTGACCCCAGGTCTGTGCGGCGGCTTCGGCGGCCGGACCGGCGACGGCCGCGACGGAACCTTCGGCGAGTTGGACCAGGGCGCGCGCCAACGTCAGCGTGCCGAGCCCGAACTGCTTCGAGGTGCGGGCGATCTCGTTGAACGCGTCATCGGGGCTGCAACCTCGCAGCGCCACCAGGACACCCTTGGCGATATCCAGATACCGACTGTCGGCGGACGGGGTGTGTGAGTTCCGAGGCAACGCGCTGAGACCTTCCAATTGGGGTGAAGGGTCCACAATAGTTGGCAGACAACAATTTTGACGGGTATTTACCAACAACCCAGCAATGTCTCAACAAGAGGTGAACGACCGGCGACCCTGGGGTGTCATTCCCAGGTGCGGGCGGCGGCGGCCAGGCCGTGGATCAGCGCCGACGTGGCCGGGCTGAGTCCATCGTCTCCCGGCATCGCACTGCGTGGGCTGATACCCCGCACCCGTGGTGACAGTTCCAGCTGAACGCCACCGTCACCGGGCAGGTTCACAGGATTGTCGGCGTGCAGGCCGCGCAGTCCGCCCGGAATCTGGTCGAGTTCGGTGATCAGCTGGTAGCCGGGGACATCGACGTGGGCGCTGAGATGGGCAGCCAACCGACGGTTGGAGCCCCCGACGAGCAGATGTGTGCTGCGGCCGATGCGCCCATACCCGTGCACGGATATCACGGTGTCCACGTGGTCGAGGAACTCGCGCAACCGCTCGGACTCGGCGGGCCGGTACAGCGCTGATGCGAGGTGGTCGGGGTAGTGATCGGGATGGTGCACGCAGTACACCGAGGCGCCCGCGGCGTCGGCGGCGCGCTCGGCGATCACTTCGGTCATCCGCTCCAGGCCGCCACCGTGGATGGCCATGAACCCGAATCGTGAGCGCAGCGTGCTGGTTTCGTAGACGCCGGGCTGGGCCAGCAGCGCCGTCAGCGACTTCGGGGCGTGGGCCGTCGCGGGTCCGAGCTGACGAGGCCAGTGTGCGGGATCCCAGCGGCGCAGGAACTCCACCCAGCGTGCCGGCAGCCCGTGGTGAAGGGCCCCGTCGATGATGCGCTCCAGATACCCCGGCCGCGGCGCGCCGGGTTCCACCCGATGGTCGATGTAGACCCACGCCGAGGTGGGCCCGGCTGCTGTCTCGACCGTCATGCGGTCACGTCGGTAGCGCACCGGCACACCTTCGGCGCTGTCGAGGGTGGCGAGGTCATGGTCGGACACATCCCAGACCACACCGTGCACCCGCGAGCCGTTGAACGGTTCGACGGTGGCGACCCCGCGCTCGTTGATCAGCCAGTCGTGATCAGCGAGGGTGGCCTGACGTGGTGCGACGGCGTCGGGGCAGCGGCGCGCCATCTGCTGTACGCACAGGTTGGACCCGTACGCGAAGTAGAGATGGCGGACCGACACTCAGCCCGTCACCGTCAGATAGATCAGCACCACATTCAGCACACTAATCAACCCGGCGACAATCCACCCGAATGAGGTGGTGGCGCGGTGGTTGACGTCGGCGCCCATCAACTGTTTGTCGCTGGTCAACCGCACGAGTGGGATCAGGGCGAAGGGTATGCCGAAGGACAGCACCACCTGGGAGAGCACCAGCGCGCGGCTGGGATCGAAGCCGACGCCCAGGATCACCAGCGCCGGAATCAGGGTGACCAGCCGGCGCAGCAGCAGCGGAACGGAGACCTTGAGCAGGCCGTCCATGATCATCGCGCCGGCGTAGGCACCCACCGACGTCGACGCCAAACCCGAGGCCAGCAGGCCGATCGCGAAGAACAATGCGATTGTCGAGCCCAGGGTGTCCTGCACCGCAGCGTAAGCGCCTTCGATGGAATCGGTGTTCTCCCTGCCCTGCAGGTTGGTGGCCGCCACCAACAGCATCGACAGGTTCACCGCGCCGGCGACCAGCATGGCCAGGGTGACATCCCATTTGGTGATCTGCAGGAGCCGCTTTCGCGGTGCGCCTGCTTCGGGGTGGCCGTGGCGGTCGCGGGCCAGCCCGGAGTGCAGGTACACCGCGTGGGGCATGACCGTCGCGCCCAGCATCGCGGTGGCCAGTAGCACGCTCTCGGCGCCGTCGAACATGGGAACCAGACCTGGTGCAACCTGATCGATCGAGGGTGGCGCCACCGCCAGGCTGGTCACGAACCCGATCGTGATGATCAGCAGCAGCCCGGTGATGACGCGCTCGAACATCCGCTGTCCGCGCCGGTCCTGAACCAGCAGCAGCACCAGTGACACCGCGCCGGTGATGATCCCACCCAGTAGCAGCGGCAGGTCGAACAACAGGTACAGCGCTATGGCGCCGCCGACCACTTCGGCGAGATCGGTTGCCATGGCCACCAATTCGGCCTGCATCCAGTACACGATCCGGGTGCGCCTGCGCGTGTGGTCGGCCACGGCTTCGGGCAGCGACCGTCCGGTGACCAGGCCGAGTTTGGCCGACAGGTATTGCACCAATCCGGCCATGACGTTCGCCATCACGATCACCCAGACCAGCAGGAAGCCGTACTGAGCGCCGGCGCTGACATTCGCGGCCACGTTGCCGGGATCGACGTAGGCGATGGCGGCGACGAAGGCGGGCCCGAGCAGCACGAAACCGGACCGCAGGGGAGCGCTGGTGGTTTGGTTCAACTACCCGACTCTCTATCCGTTGAGGCGAATCAGAAAGTTAGGGTAGCCGAAAATTTGTGTTCAGCCGATCCCAATAGCGAAACCGGGGCCACCCCAGCCCCAGCCCCATCCCCAACCCCAGCCGTAGTTCATGGGTGGAGGTGTGGTGGCGATTTGGGTGCTGCCGCGGGTTTCGCACTGAGTGGTCTGCGGTGAGACGTCCACGCACCGTGGCAGGGCTGTTGCGGTGGGTGCAAACAAAACCGCCGCCGACAGCGCCAGGGCTGTCAGCGGCGGTGCGAAGAGTTGTGTTGTGGTGCTCATGGTCGCTCCGATCGATGGAGCGATTTTACGTCTGAAAATAGGCGCTGAACAGGGCGGCTACGGGAACTGGACGATGTAGTTCGGGTAGTCCCAGTAGCGGTAGGTGAAGCCCGGCCAGGTGGGCTGACCCATGGCCGGCGGACCGGTGACGATCTGCGTGCTGCCGCCGCTGGTGGTGCACAGCGTGGTCTGCGGGGTGCTCGGCTGTGCACCGACGGTGCCGCACTCCGGCCGCGCCGCTGCTGCGGGCGCGAACAACACCGCCGCCGACAGCGCGAGGGCTGCCAGCGGCGGTGCGCACACTGTTGTGACGTGCATGGTGCCGGGGTCTAGAGGACCCACATGCCTCCACCCCACGGCCACATGCCCCACTGTGTCTCGCCGAGCTGGCCGGGCGAGCTGGTGATCTGGGCGTTGCCCGGGCTCTGGCACACGGTGCTGGTACCCGAGACGATGTTGCCCGCCTGGGTGCAGTTGTTGGTGGGCTCAGCCGACGCCAGCGGCGCGGCCATGATGGCCCCGGCAGCACCAGCGGCTGCGAGCATTGCGGCGACGGTCAGACGAGACTTCATCCCTGGGGTCCTTAACCTCGAATCGATCATGGATACGGGCAGCCTACAGCTCTTTGCCAGTGAAGACCGGTATGTCGGGAATCGACAGCGGATCACAGATCGGGAATGGGCAGATCCAGATTGGGAAAGGTGAGCCCGCCGTCGACCTCGAGGGTTTTCCCGGTGAGGTAACTGGCTGCCGGTGAGGCGAGATAGACCGCAGCGGCGGCAATGTCGAGCGGATCGCCGAGGCGCCGCATCGGCGTGGCCTTCTCCATGGGAGTGCGCAGGGCGTCATTGGCGGCCACCACCTCGAGAGCGGAGGTCAGGATGGAGCCCGGGGCGATGGCGTTGACCCTCACACGAGGGGCCAGGTCGAGGGCGGCAAGTCGTGTGTAGTGTGCCAGCGCCGCCTTGGCGGTACCATACGCGGCAAACCCTCGCCCGGCGAGGCGGCCCATTGTCGACGTGATGTTGATGACACTGCCGCCTCCGCTGTGTTCCAACATCAGTGGCGTCGCAGCAGAAGTCAGCGCATGTGCCGTCATCACGTTGAACGTGAATGCATTTTTGAAGGCCTGTGTGGGGGTGTCCAGCAACGCACCCGGCATGGTTCCACCGACGTTGTTGACGACGATGTCGAGTTTGCCGAATCTGTCGGCAGCCACGTGTGCGAGGGAGGCGGCGGTTTCCGGATCGGCGAGGTCGCCCACCACCACATGGGCCTGTCGCCCGGTTTCCTGAACTGCGGCGGCAACGGCTTCGAGTTCGGATTTGGTGCGTGAGGCAATCACCACATCGGCGCCTGCCTGCGCGAACGCCAACGCGATGGCGGCGCCGAGGCCACGTCCCGCTCCCGTGACTACGGCCACCTGGTCATCCAAGCGGAATCTGTCGAGGATCATCGCGGCCGACGCTAACAACATCAACGCCGGTTGCGCAGGACATTGCCGAAGGTTTCTAGAACTTGTTCTATTTTTGCATCCTGGCGATCTGCGGCCGGAATTGAACCAGGTGAGGGGCTAGAACGTAGCCCCCTATATGAGACCCGCTCCCAATAATCTGAGCCGATGACCAACGCCTTAGCCCCCGCAATTGCGGCCGCGGCAGTGGAATTCCCGCCGAACCGGCACGCCCAAAAGGACGTGATAGGAGCGCTGGCCGACTTCGCCGGGCCGGAATTCCATCGGTTCGCGGCCGCCGCCGGTGTCGATCACCGGAACCTTGCACTGCCACTGGATAGGTACCCCACGCTCACCGGTTTCTCGGAAGCCAACGCCGCCTACCTCGAGGTGGCGCTCGAACTCGGTGAGCGGGCCCTGCTCTCTGCGCTCGACAAGGCCGGGCTGCAGCCGTCGGACGTCGACGTGGTGTTCTCCACGACGGTGACTGGCCTGGCGGTTCCGACGGTGGAAGCGCGGCTGGCCGGCCGCATCGGGCTGCGCCCCGACGTCAAGCGGGTTCCGCTGTTCGGCCTCGGCTGCGTGGCCGGGGCCGCCGGTGTGGCTCGCATGCATGATTACCTGCGCGCTTACCCCGATCAGGTGGCGGTGCTGCTGGCCGTCGAACTCTGTTCGTTGACCGTGCAGCGCGACGACATGTCGGTGGCAAACCTGGTGGCCTCCAGCCTGTTCGGAGACGGAGCCGCCGCGGTGGTGGCCACGGGCGCCAATCGCACCCGCAAGGGTCCGCAGGTGCTGGCCAGCCGCAGCAGGCTCTACCCCGACACGGAGAACGTGATGGGCTGGGACATCGGTTCGCAGGGCTTCAAGATCGTGCTGTCGGCCGACGTGCCGGATGTCGCGGAGAAGTACCTGGGCGAGGACGTCACGCTGTTCCTGGCTGAATTCGGTTTGAAGACCACGGACATCACCACCTGGGTGTCGCACCCGGGCGGGCCGAAGGTCATCGACGCCATCCAGAACGTCCTCGATTTGCCTGCTGACGCACTGGACCACACTCGCAACTCGTTGCGCGACAACGGAAACCTGTCGTCGGCGTCGGTGCTGGACGTGCTGCGGCTCAACCTCGCCGATCCGCCCGCCGAAGGTAGCTACGGCATGATGATCGCGATGGGTCCGGGGTTCTGCTCCGAACTCGTGCTGCTGCGTTGGTGACGGCGTGTACTACCTGTTGATCCTGGCCGTCGGTATCGAACGGCTGGTCGAACTCGTGGTCTCGAAGCGGAATGCCAAGTGGGCCTTCGAGAACGGCGGCAAGGAATACGGCCGCGAACACTACCCGGTGATGGTGATCATCCACGCGGCCCTGCTTGTCGGATGTGTGGTCGAGGTGTGGGCACTGGACCGCCCCTTCATCCCGTGGCTGGGGTGGACGATGTTCGTCATCGCCGTGTTGACCCAGGTACTGCGGTGGTGGTGCATCACCACTCTGGGTAAGCGGTGGAACACCCTGGTCATCGTCATTCCCGACGCACCGTTGGTGAACTCGGGACCTTACAAGTACAAGTGGCTGCACCATCCCAACTATCTGGTGGTGGTGATCGAGGGCATCGCACTGCCGATGATCCACACCGCATGGATCACCGCGATCTGCTTCACCCTGGCGAATGCCTGGTTGCTCAGCGTCCGGTTACGGGTGGAGAATGAGGCGCTGGGTTACACCGTCCCAAGTAGGTCATGAGCGGCTTCGACACAGATGTTCTGGTAGTGGGTGGCGGTCCCGGTGGACTGGCCACCGCACTGCATGCCCGCGCACGCGGGCTGTCGGTGATCGTGGCCGAACCGCGGGAATCACCGATCGACAAGGCGTGTGGTGAAGGACTGATGCCCGGTGGTCTGGCCGAATTGGCCGCCCTGGGTGTGGATCCGGCCGGCATGCCGTTCCGTGGGATCGCCTACTCCGACGGGAAACGTCGTGCCGAAGCGCGCTTCCGTGACGGGATGGGCCGGGGGATCCGCCGCACCACACTGCACGCCGCCCTGGCTGCCCGAGCCAAAGAGGTGGACACCGAGTGGGTTTCGACGAAGGTTGGCACTGTTATCCAGGACGCCGACGGTGTGACGGCGGCCGGCATCCGGGCCCGCTACCTGGTGGGCGCCGATGGACTGCACTCGGCGGTGCGTCGTTCGGTGGGCATCGCCTCGACTGTCGGCAGCCCGCGACGCGTGGGGCTGCGCAAGCATTTTCACGTACCGGTGTGGTCGGAGTTCGTGGAGGTGCACTGGTCACCCCACGGCGAGGCCTATGTGACACCGGTTGAACCGGACCTGGTGGGCGTGGCCATCTTGAGCACCGACCGCGCAGACCTGAGTTGCTTCCCGTGGCTACAGGAGCGGCTACGCGGTGCGGAGCACACGAAGGAACGAGGGTGCGGGCCGCTGCGCCAGGTGGTCTCGCGGCGGGTGGCCGGCCGAGTGCTGCTGGTGGGTGATGCCGCAGGTTACGAGGACGCGCTCACCGGCGAGGGCATGAGCTTGGCGGTCAAGCAGGCCGCCGCAGCCGTCGCTGCCATCGCCGCCGACCGGCCCGCTGATTACGAGAAGGACTGGCACCGCATCACCCGGCGCTACCGGTTGCTGACCCGCGGCCTGGTGCTCGCCACTGCCACTCGATTCGGCAAGAAGGCCGTCGTGCCCAGCGCCGCGTCACTGCCGCCGGTGTTCCGGCTGGCGGTCAACACATTGGGGCACTAGTCGTCTGCCTCCGCACCGGTAGCCGGCGGACCGGGTTGGTTGTCGGGGTTGAGGGTGCGTTCTGGGAAGTGCATGGTGTTGGTGCGGGGTTGTCCGCTGTCGAGTTCTGGGGGTGGGGTCCATTCGGTGACACCATCGTCGGGGCGGTTGCGGGTGGTCCACCCGGTGGTCTCGACCAACCTGTTGTCCGGTCCACACGCCAGGGTCAGATCCTCGATGTTGGTCTGGCCGCCGTGCTGCCAATCGGCATTCGCATGATGAACCTGCGACCGATACGCACTGGCGGTGCAGCCAGGCATGGTGCAACCCCGATGTTTAGCCAACAACATCAACCGCTGCGCGACGGAGGCGGTGCGCCGCGACCGCCCCAGATGCAGCGGCAACCCTTTACCGTCGAACAACGCCAACCAGGGTCGGGAGTGGGCGGCCACAGCCAGGACGTCGGACATCGGGAGTGGGGTGCCGCCGGCGGTGACACCGTGCCCGATGCGGTTTTCGAGGTCAGTCAGGTTGGCGACGATGATGAGGGTGGCGGGCAGCCCGTTGAGGGTGCTGATCGGCATGCCGGTCAGCAGTTGGCGACACATCCACATCAACGCATCATGATTACGTTGGCCCTGGGTGCGGGTGTCGGCCCGTTTCTGCTCCTCACTCGGCGTTCCCGATACACACGGGGTGTCGTCGTTGGGGTTGCCCATGCCGGGAGCGGCGTGCTTTTCCAGGATCGGTTCCAGCAGTGCCCAGGCATGTGGGGTGAGCAGTCCGTCGATCGGAATCAACCCATCCGGGCGCTGCGTGCCGCGCCGCAGGTACGCCCGCGCCACCCGATCCTCATCGCAGAACTCGCTGTCCTGGTTGAGCAGGTACGCCAACCGGTCAGCGGCTCTGACGAACTCGTCGACGGTCAACACGGACGCGTGTGTGGCCAGTTCAGCTTCAGCGGACTCCCGGGTCTGGGCATCAACAAACGCCGGAAGTTTACGGAAGAACGACTTGATGGTGGTGATGTGGTCGGTGCTGATCACTCCGTGGGCTTGGCCGTGGGCCACTGTGGGCCACACCGGCGCCAAGGGTTCCCCCGTCATCGACTGCCGCGGGCCCAACAACTCCGCGTTCTTCAGGCGGCGGTAGGCGTCGGCGTCGCTGATCCGCAACCGGGCGGCCAGCACCTTGGTGAAGCTTGTGGCTCCGAGTTGTTTCGGGGTGCATTCCGTTGTGAGGCGTTGGTAGACCGTGTGATCGAGCACCGGCTGCTGACGGGCCACGGTTTCGCGGCGTTGCTGGAGCTCCAACAATTCCCCATGGGTGAACCCGTCAATCGAATACCGGTTCATCCGCGCGGTCGCTTCTTCGATCAGCGTCAGGTCAGCCAGCATCGCCTCCCTGTCCTGCACCGCCGATCCACCCATAACTCGAACAGTAGTTCGACCCACCGACACAAAAGCTCGCTGTGTGGCAACAGATGCTGAAGTGGCACAAGAGGTTTAGCCGCGGTGCGGCTGGGTCAGTTGATGCCGTCGTCGCCGAACCATCTCTGGAAGATGACGTCGTAGGTGCCATCCTCGCGCATGCTCAGCAGGGTCTGGTCCACGGGCTTGCGTAGGTCGCTGCCCAACGCAAGAACCAGTCCGTAATCCTCTTTCTGGAAGATCGGCCCGGCCGTCACTGCCACGCCTGCGCCTTGGTGAGCGACATAGTGTTGTAGCACTGGTGCGTCGAAAACCACTGCGTCGAAGCTTCTCTCACGCAATGCGCGGTAGCATTCCTCGATACTGGACATCTCGGCGGCGGTGATCCCCATTCGGTGCAGATAAGCAGACGACGTTGTGTTCGACACCGTGACCACGCTCTTGTCGTACAGATCGGCGGGACCGCGGATGGGCGACTCGAGCTTGGCTACCGTCAGAGCCGCGGTCAGATTGGCGGTGTAGAAGGCGACGAAGATGACGCTGACCAACGCCCACAGCGTTGCAACCAGCCGCGCCAGACCGTGCCTCGGGGACGCGTTCACCCGGGCGGCCAGCATTCCCAGCCCCCAGCCAAACGCCTGGAAGATACCGGGAAAGTAGGCACGCGCCATCGTGGAATCTGCATGTCGACGTTCGACGGCCCACAGAATGTGCGCCGGCAGCAGTGTGATCACCAGTGCGGCCAACAGATACAGCAACATCAGCTTGGAGAACAACAATTCGAGAAACCCGGTAAGGCCAGGGCTGGACACCTCCGTGGTACGTGCGGGTACGACGATCTGTAACCCGGCGTCGAGGATGGGTTGGGAAAAATCGAAGTTCTGCTCGCGCGCGGCGGTGATCGATACGCCGCTGGCGCCGACGTCGGCGAGACCGTCGGCCACAGCCGTGAGCATCGCGGGAACATCCGCGACAGCAAGTCTAATTGGTGGTCCATTCCTGCCGGTCGGCGATTTCGTCCCACAGATCGACAGTGAAACCCGTCCACTGGTCACCGTTGCTGACCACAAACGGGCTCACGGTGTGCACGGCAACCGTTACCGTCCGGGGTGCGGCACCGGCAGGTCCGGTCGGAGTGCCGGCACACAGCGCTACGAGCAGCACGACGCAGAGCAGAGCTCGCAGCCGCGGCGTCACCTCAGCTGGACTTCTTGGCGGCCGCTTTTTTGGCCGGAGCCTTCTTTGCGGCCGCTTTGGCCGGAGCCTTCTTGGCTGCCGCTTTCTTGGCTGCCGCTTTCTTGGCGGGCGCCTTCTTCGCGGGTGCCTTCTCGGCATCCTCGTCGGAACTACCGCGGCGTTTCTTCACGCTGGCTTCCAGTGCGGCAAGCAGGTCCGAGACGTCCTCGGTCTCGTCGAGCTCGGTAGGCTGTTCCTCGACGGTGAACGCCTCGCCGCCTTCGAGCTTGGCCTCGACGAGCTCGCGCAGCTGCTCCTGGTAGTCGTCGTGGAATTGGTCGGGGTTGAAGTCGTCGGCCATCGAATCGACCACCTGCCCGGCCATTTTCAGCTCGGCGGGCTTGATCTCGACCTTCTGGTCCAGCACCGGGAAGTCCGGGTCGCGGATCTCGTCGGGCCACAACAGAGTGTGGATGGTCATGACGTCGCGCTTGTTGATGTCCATCACCCGCAGCGCCGCCAGCCGGGTCTTGTTGCGCAGCGCAAAATGCACGATCGCCAGGCGGTCGGTGTCCATCAGGGTCTTGGCCAGCAGCACGTAGGACTTCGACGACTTCGAGTCGGGCTCCAGGAAGTAACTCTTGTCGTACATGATCGGGTCGATCTGGTTGGCCGGGACGAACTCCAGCACCTCGATCTCGCGGCTGCGTTCCTCGGGCAGGGTCGCGATGTCTTCGTCCGTGATCACCACACTCTGGCCGTCGTCGGATTCGAAGGCCTTGGCGATGTCGCGGTACTCGACCACTTCACCGCACACCTCACACACCCGCTTGTAGCGGATGCGCCCGTTGTCCTTGGCATGCACCTGGTGGAACTTGATGTCATGGTCCTCGGTGGCGCTGTACACCTTGACCGGCACATTCACCAGGCCGAAGGCAATCGAACCCTTCCAGATGGACCGCATGAAGCCCAGTATGGCCCAGGAACGCTGCGAGCAAACGTCAGACGCGTGAGGCTGCCGCGTCCAGCGTCGCCCGGTCCGGAAGGTCGGCACCTGCCTTGGCCACCGTCAGCGCCGAGTTCAGCACTGCCGCCTCGAGCACGGTCCGCAGTTGATCGGCGTCCACGGCACGCAACGCGGCGCGGTTGTCGGCGCCCAGCAGACCCAGCGACCACAGCGCGTCGAGCAACCCCGTCATGAAGGAGTCACCCGCGCCGACGGTGTCGACCACGTCCACGGTGCGGGCCGGCACCGTGACCGCACCGGCCTGCGACACCGCGAAGGCGCCGTCACCGCCCTTGGTCACCGCGACCAGCGCCGGACCCGCTGCGAGCCAGCGGCGCGCGACCTCCTCGGGTTCGACGTCAGGGGCCAGCCAGCGCAGGTCCTCGTCGCTGGCCTTGACCACGTCACTCTTGGCCACCAGACGTTCGATCCGGTCGCGCGCCAGGTTGTCGTCGGTGATCAGCGCGGTCCGCACATTGGGGTCGAAACTCACCGTCGCCGAAACCCGATAGGTGTCCAGCAGCGCGGCAACCGCACGGCAGCCCGGTTCGAGCACCGTCGCGATGGACCCGGTGTGCACCACCAGCGGCGGACCCACTTCCGGCGTCCCCGAGAGCTCCCAGGTCAGGTCGAAGGTGTAGGTGGCCGCACCGGTGTCATCGAGTTGGGCGTGCGCCACCGGCGTGTGCGCGGCGCTGACGCTTCCCGGAACCAGGGTCACCCCTGACGACGTGACGTATTCACCGATGCGACGTCCGCGCGGGTCGTCGCCGATGTGGGTGAGGAAGTCGACGTCACGTTGCAGCCGGCCCAGCCCGACGGCCACGTTGAGTGGACTGCCGCCGACGTGTTCGCCGACCACCGCACCGCCGCGTTCCACCACATCGATGAGCGCTTCGCCGATGACCAGAGCTCTACTTGCCACGTAGCGCCTCCAGCGTCGCCCGGGCGCCGTCGCGGTGCAGCGAATCCAGTGCCCAGGTGTAGGCCTCGACGAACCGCGGCTGCTGAGCGAGATCGCCGAACAGCGCGGTGTTCTGGATGAACGCCAGCGGATTGTCCTTCTGCGACTTGGCGATCGGGATGAGTTGATCCTTGAGCTGGTCGACGATGTTGATGGGCTCGCCCTGCTCGTCGGTGCCTTCGGCGTAACGCGCCCAGCTGGCGACGATGGCCGCCGAAAGCCGGATGGGGCCGTCGTTTTCGAGATTCTTACGGATCACCGGCACCAGCCATTTCGGGATGCGATCGGAGGAGTCGGCGCACAGGCGGGCCACGGTGTCACGCACACCGGGATTGGCGAAGCGCTCGATGGCCGTGCGTTTGAAGGCGGGCAGGTCTATGCCCGGCACCGGCAGCAGTGTGGGCGTGGCCTCGGAATCCCAGTAGTCGATGAGGAAGTCGGCGATCAACGGATCTGCGGCAGCGTCGTGCACCAGCCGGTAGCCCATCAGGTGTGCGAAGTAGCACAGGCCCTGGTGGCCGGCATTGAGCAGACGTAGCTTCATCAATTCGTAGGGGGTGACGTCCTCGACGGTCAACACACCCACGTCCTCGTAGGGCGGGCGGCCGTCGACGAACTTGTCCTCCAGCGCCCACGCGGTGAACGGTTCGGCCACCACCGGCCACAGGTCGTCGATACCGTCCTTCTCGGCCAGGGTCTCGATGACATCGGGTGTGGTGACAGGCGTGATGCGGTCCACCATCGAGTTGGGGAACGTGGTGTGCTCGGCCATCCACTCGGACAACCCGGGGTGGAACTTGTCGGCGAAATCGCTGAACGCTTGCTGCGCCACGTGGCCGTTGCCCTCGATGTTGTCGCACGAGACGATGGTGAACGAGGTGATTCCACGCTCGCGGCGGCGTTCCAGAGCTGCGGTGACCAGGCCGAACACCGAGCTCTCGTCGGCATCAACGATGTTGTAGCCGCCCTCGGTGATGGTCAGCTCCACGATGCGGGTGCTGGGTGCGGCCAGCAGTTCGATGACAGCCTCGGGGTCGTCGGGGGCGAACTTGTAGTCGACGATGGAACCGATGACGCGGACGTCACGGCTGCCGTCGGGGTTCACCAGGATCAGCGTGTACAGCCCGTCCTGGGCGTCGAGGGCGTCTTTCATCTTGCGATCCTGTGGCAGGACGCCGACTCCGCAGATGCCCCAATCCTGCGCTTTCCCCTGTTCGAGCAGCTTGTCGATGTAGTAGGCCTGATGTGCCCGGTGGAACCCGCCGACCCCGAAATGCACTATGCCGACCTCGATCTGGTCGCGGTCGTAGCTCGGCTTGGCGACCGGCAGTTGGGACAGGGTCTCGCTGTTGAGTTTCATGAACACATCACCTCCGCGACGTTACCGCTGAGAACCGGACCGAGGAACAGTGTTGTGTGCGTCACATTTTCTATGTTAGCGTGGTGAGCAAGTGCACGCACCCTTGAGCAAATGCTCACGGGTGTACGAAAGGCGGAATCTGTGACGGTGGCCAGTGGCAGAGCACCTGAAGCTCGGGTAGCCGCTGGTCACGTTGCAAAACCCGAGGATCTGCGGCTGGCGCTGCGCGCGGCCACCATGTACTACCTCGATGGCCTGACGCAGGCGGAGATCGCCCAACGGCTCGGGGTCTCCCGGCCCACCGCGGGCCGTTTGGTGGCCAGGGCGAAAACCCGCGGTCTGGTGCGCATCGAGATCGTGGTGCCCGCGGATCTGCGTGACGATCTGCACGCCGAGGAGGAACGTGCTCTCGAGGAGCGGTTCGGTTTGGTCGAGGCCGTGGTTGCCGGACACGGCGTCGACATCGGGTCGCCCGGGCGCCCGGAGACCTTCGCCAGCGTGGGCCGGGCCGCAGCGGCGCTGCTGACCCGCCGCCTGGCGCCGGAGGACACCCTCGGATTCACCTGGGGCCCGGAGAACGTCGCCGTCGCGCAGGCGCTGCCCGCCGGTGTGGCAACCTGCCGGGCCGTGGTTCAGCTGGACGGATCGATGTCGACGGCCGCCTACCAGACGGGCACCGAGTTCATCTTGAGCCGCTGCGCCGAAGTGCTGCATGCCGACACCTACCGCTTGCCTGCGCCCCTGTATGCCGACCCCGCCACAGTCGACTCGATCCGCAACGACTCCGGGATGTCGCGCACGCTGGAGGCCGGGCGCCGCGCCGAGGTGATGATCTTCGGCATCGGTGCGGTGTCCACGTCGACCACCCTCTTCGAGGGCAGCTTCCTTGATACCGGGATGCTCGACGAGCTGGTGTCCCTGGGCGCCGTAGGCGAGATCGGTGGCCGCTTCTTCGACGCCGACGGCCGCGCGATCGACAGTGAGCTACAGCGCCGCGCGGTGTCGGTGGCGCTCGAAGACATCCAGGCCTGCCGCGTGACCATTCTGGTGTCCAGCGGCGCCACCAAGCACCACGCCACCCTCGGCGCGCTTCGGGGTGGTCTGGCGCGTTTCCTGGTTTGCGATATCGATTGTGCACGTTGGCTTTTAGAGCAGTAGTTCCAGAGAGGGGTTAAGGTGAAAGCACAACGACGAGCGCTACACCGACTGGCGGCATGCATTTCGGCGGTGGCACTGACCTTCGTCGCCGGGTGCTCAGGCGCCGGCAGCCTCGGCGCCTCGGACAACGAGGTGACCATCGCGCTGGTGTCCAACTCGCAGATGACGGACGCCCAGAAGTTGTCGTCGCGCTTCGAGGCCGAGAACCCCGGCACCAAACTGAAGTTCATCACCCTCTCGGAGAACCAGGCCCGCGCCAAGATCACGATGTCGACGGCCATGGGTGGCAGCGAATTCGACGTCGTGATGATCAGCAACTTCGAGACCCCACAATGGGCTCGCGACGGGTGGCTGTTGAACCTCTCCGAATACGCCCGCGAGACACCTGGTTACGACGAAGGCGATTTCATCTCCTCGCTGCGGGACTCACTGTCCTACGAGGGCAACATGTACGCCGTTCCCTTCTACGGGGAATCGTCGTTCCTGATGTACCGCAAGGACCTCTTCGAGCAGGCCGGCATCCAGGTCGACCAGAGCGCCGACTACCAGCCCACCTGGCAGGAAGTCCGGGACTGGGCCGCGCAACTCAAGACCGACGACCGGGCGGGCATCTGCCTGCGCGGCAAGCCGGGCTGGGGTGAGGTGCTGGCACCGCTGGACACCGTGATCAACACCTTCGGTGGTCGTTGGTTCGACGAGAACTGGAACGCGCAGCTCAACAGCCCCGAGGTCAAGGAGGCGGTGAACTTCTACGTCGACACCCTGCGGGAGTCAGGTGAACTCGGCGCTGCGTCAACCGGATTCCAGGAATGCGCCAACCTGTTCGGCCAGGGCCAGACGGCAATGTGGTACGACGCTACCTCCGCGGTGTCGGTGCTCGAGGACCCGAACTCCTACCCCGAACTGCAGGGCAAGATCGGCTACCTGCCCGCGCCGATCGTCGAGAAGCCCAACTCGGGCTGGCTCTACACCTGGGCGCTGGGCATCCCGAAGGGTGCCAAGAACCCCGACGGCGCCTGGAAGTTCATCTCCTGGATGACCAGCAAGGACTACATGAAGCTGGTGGGTGAAGAGCTGGGTTGGGCCCGCGTCCCACCCGGCAGCCGCACCTCGACGTACACCGAACTGCCGGAGTACGAGGCGATCTCGCAGTCCTACGGGCCACTGACCCTGCGCTCGATCGAGGGTGCGTCGCCGAACGAGCCAACGGTGGACCCGGTGCCCTACACCGGCGTTCAGTTCGTCGGCATCCCCGAGTTCCAGGATCTCGGAACCCGGGTGAGCCAGCAGATCAGCGCGGCGATCGCCGGACAGAAGTCCGTCGACGAGGCGTTGGATCAGGCACAGGAGTACGCCGAAGTGGTCGGCAAGACCTATCAGGAGAACTGATGACACTCACCGCTGATGCCGGCGCCGACACCGCCGAGCGCGTACGCAAGATCAAGGAGAGCAAGGACGTCGGCGTCAGCCGCGCCGAAGGGTGGCGACGCAGGGGACCGTTGCTGCCGGCGTTGATCTTCATGATCGTCGTCACCCAGATACCGTTCCTGTTCACGCTCTACTACTCCACGTTGTCCTGGAATCTGGTGCGCCCGGGTTCCCGGCAGTTCGTCGGCCTGGACAACTACCTGGCCGTGGTCAAGGACAGCCAGTTCTGGTCGGTGGCGGGCAATACCGTGATCCTGATCGTCGGCGTGGTACTGATCTCCGCGTTCCTGGGATTGCTGCTTGCGCTGCTGCTGGACCGGGCGTTCCTCGGCCGCGGCATCGTGCGGACCCTGCTGATCACCCCTTTCCTGGTCACCCCCGTTGCCGCGGCACTGATCTGGAAGACCACCATCCTGGATCCCACCAACGGCATCCTGAACTGGCTGCTGTCGCTGGTGGGAATCGGGCCGGTGGACTGGATCGGGCAGTTCCCTCTCACCATGGTGATGGTGGAACTGATCTGGCAGTGGACACCGTTCATGATGCTGCTGATCCTGGCCGGCCTGCAGTCCATGCCCCGCGACATCCTGGAGGCCAGCGGTGTCGACGGCGCAACGGCGTTCCAGTCGTTTCGTGAACTGACGCTGCCGCACCTGCGCAGGTTCATCGAGCTGGGTGTGGTGCTGGGCGCGGTGTATCTGGTCAACACGTTCGACGCCATCTACATGATGACCCAGGGCGGCCCCGGCATCGCGAGTGCGAACCTGCCGTTCTACATCTACCAGCGTGCGTTCCTCGGCTTCGACATGGGCCAGGCAGCAGCGATGGGTGTGGTGGTGGTGCTCTTCACGCTCGTCATCGCCAACTTCGCGCTGCGACTGATCTTCAAATCGTTCACCGGCAAGGAAGAGGCAGCCTGATGACCACTACAGCCGAAAGAACTGCGGTGCAACCGGATCCGGGCGTCGTCCACAAGAAGAAGTCACGCAGGTTCAGTCCGTGGGGACTGGTCGCCTGGCTCGTGGGCCTCGGCTTCTTCTTCCCGGTGTTCTGGATGATCCTGACGTCCTTCAAGCAGGAGGGCGACGCCGCCACCAGCCCACCGAAGCTGATCTTCACCCCGACACTTGATCAGTACAGCGCGGTGTTCAGCCAGGGTATCGGCCCGGCAATGCTGAATTCGCTGTTCGCCACCGGGCTTTCGACCATCCTGGTGTTGCTGCTCGGTGTCCCCGCGGCGTTCGCATTGTCACTGCGACCGGTGCGCAAGACACAGGACGCGTTGTTCTTCTTCATGAGCACCAAGATGCTGCCGATCGTGGCGGTGATCCTCCCGCTGTACGTGATCGTCTCCAATGTCGGTCTGCTGGACAATATCTGGGCACTGGTCATCCTCTACACGGCGATGAACCTGCCGATCGCGGTCTGGATGATGCGGTCGTTCTTCCTGGAGGTGCCCGGTGAGCTGCTGGAGGCGGCCTCGCTGGACGGCGCCAGTCTGTGGCGATCGGTCCGCGAGGTGATCCTGCCGCTGGTCTCACCCGGCATCGCGGCCACCGCACTGATCTGCGTGATCTTCGCGTGGAACGAATTCTTCTTCGCGGTGAACCTCACCGCGGTCAATGCCTCGACCATGCCTGTGTACCTCGTCGGCTTCATCGCCGGTGAGGGTCAGTACTGGGCCGTGCTGTCCGCGGCCGCCACCATGTCAGCACTTCCCGTGATCCTCTGCGGGTGGTTCGCCCAGAACAAACTCGTCCGCGGCCTGTCCTTCGGCGCCATCAAGTAAAGGAACCAAACTCCAATGGCCTCAATCGCATACAAGAACGCCACCTGCATCTACGAGGGCTCGGACAAACTCGCGGTGGACTCACTGAACCTCGACATCAACGACGGTGAGTTCGTGGTCCTGGTGGGACCGTCCGGATCCGGAAAGAGCACCGCGCTGCGGATGCTCGCCGGACTCGAGGAGATCGACGAGGGCACCATCGAGATCGGCGGCAAGAACATGGTGGGCGTGCCGTCCAAGGACCGCGATATCGCCATGGTGTTCCAGAACTATGCGCTGTATCCCAACAAGACCGTCGCCGAGAACATGGGCTTCGCATTGAAACTGCGCGGGGTCTCGGCCGACGAGCGGCGCCGCAAGGTCGAGGATGCCGCCAAGATCCTGGACCTGACCGAGTTCCTGGATCGCAAACCCGCCAAGCTGTCCGGCGGCCAGCGCCAGCGGGTGGCGATGGGGCGGGCAATCGTGCGTGAGCCGCAGGTGTTCTGCATGGACGAGCCGCTGTCCAACCTGGATGCCAAACTGCGCGTGCAGACCCGCACCCAGATCGCCGCACTGCAGCGTCGCCTGGGCACCACCACCGTCTACGTCACCCACGACCAGGTGGAGGCCATGACCATGGGCGACCGGGTTGCGGTGCTGCGCAACGGGAAACTGCAACAGTTCGCCTCGCCGTCGGAGCTCTACGACAACCCGGCCAACGCCTTTGTCGCCGGCTTCATCGGCTCTCCGGCCATGAACCTGCTGACGGCGCCCATCGTCTCCGACGGGGTGCGCATCGGAGATGCCTCCACGCTGGAACTGGAGCGCGATCAACTGACCAGATTGCACGACGCCGGACTCACGGAGGTCACCGTCGGGGTGCGGCCCGAGCAACTGGAGCTCTCGGACTCCGGCACCATCGAGGTGGTGGTGGACCTGGTGGAGGATCTCGGCAGCGAGGCCTACCTGTACACCCACGCGTCACCGGGTGTGCAGCTGGTCGCGCGCTCCCTACCCCGCACGCCTGCGCGGCTGGCCGAGACCGTCAAGCTGCGCAAGACCTCAGACGGCGTGGTGCATCTGTTCCACCCGGAAAGTGGAGAACGGCTCTGACACTGCCGAAATCGGGCGAATAAGCGGGACTGTCCGCGGATAGCTCGGCGGAACTGGGAGGATCCGGAGGAATCGAGAGAAGAGGACCTCCATGCACTACCACCCCTCGGATACCGCAGTGCTGATCATCGATCCACAAAACGATGTGCTGAGCCCGGCCGGACGCAACTGGGAGGTGCTGGCGGCGAGCATCACCGAGAACAACACCGTCGCCCACCTGGTCGAACTGCTGGGGGCCGCCCGCGCGGGCGGCTACCCACTGGTGGTCTCACCGCACTACTTCTATCCGGTTGATCACACGTGGTTGTTCAACGGACCCCTGGAATCCGACGAACTGAGCAGCGACACCTTCGCACGTCAGGGTCCGCTGACCCTCGACGGTTTCGCCGGCTCCGGCGCGGACTGGCTCGACGACCTCCGAGAGTTCATCGAAGACGGAGCCACGGTGGTGGCCAGCCCACACAAGGTGTGGGGCCCGCAGACCAACGACGTGGTGCTGCAACTGCGAAAGCGGCGGATCACGAAGGTGGTTCTGTGCGGCATGCTGGCCAACATCTGCGTGGAATCGCACCTGCGCGACCTCCTGGAGCAGGGCTTCGAAGTGGCCGTGGTCCGCGACGCCACCGCGGGCCCGCGTCACCCCGTGCGCGGTGACGGCTACCAGGCCGCGCTGATCAACTTCGCCTACCTGGCGCACGCGGTGGTTTCCACCGACGAGATCGTCAGCGCCATGAGGGGCTAGAGATGGCGACCCTGGTCTCGGTCAATGTCGGTTTGCCCGCCGATGTGGACTGGAACGGACGGACCGTGCACACCGCGGTCTACAAGTACCCGGTGGCCGGGCCACAGACTGTGCGCCGCCTCAATATCGACGGCGACGGGCAGGGTGATCTGGGTGGGCACGGCGGCGAACAACGCGCTGTCCTGGTGTACCAGCTGGAATCGTATGACTACTGGTCGGCGGTGCTGCAGCGAGATGATCTGCGGCCGGGGCACTTCGCGGAGAACTTCACCGTCGACGGCCTGGCGGATCACGAGGTTTGTATCGGTGACCGGTTTCGGGTCGGCGGCGTGGTCCTGGAGGTCACCCAGCCGCGGGTGACCTGCTACCGGGTCGGATTGCGGCTGGGCGAACCGCGGATGCCTGCGATGCTGGTCTCGCATCGGCGTCCCGGGTTCTACTGTCGGGTGATCGAGGAGGGCCTGGTGCAGGCCGGCGACACGATCACCAAGATCTCGGCAGGGCCCGAGCACATCTCGGTCGCCGACATGGACGCGCTGCTGTATCTACCCGGGCATGCCCGCGACGATCTGGAACGGGCACTGAGGATCCCGGCCTTGAGTCCAGGCTGGCAGGGATCCCTGCGGGCGTTGGCAGACGCGGGCGAGGGCCGCGGCAATGTCGGACTGAGTTCGGTTGCCTCCGGCGCCCCACCGGCCTGGCCGGGGTTCCGCGCGCTGCAGGTGGTGGGGCTGCAGCGGGAGAGCCGCGACGTCCTGTCACTGAGGTTGGCTGCGCCCGACGGCTTGCCCGCCTGGTTGCCCGGCCAGTCCGTGACCGTGCGACTGCAACCGGATTCCGGAAGCGCGGTGGTACGGAGCTATTCGCTGTCCAACCTGGCAGGCTCCGCCGAGTTCCGCATCAGCGTCAAGTTGGAGCCCGACGGCCGGGCAGGGGCGTACCTGCACAGTCATGTTCGCGTCGGTGACACCCTCGACGTGGCCGCACCCCGCGGTGCGTTCGTGCTCGACGACGGCGACAGCCCGATCATGTTGTTATCGGCGGGCATCGGAGTCACTCCGGTGTTGTCGATGCTGCACACGTTGGCCAAGAGACGCTCCGAGCGAGAGGTGTGGTGGGTGCACGGTGCCCGAGCTGGTGCCGAGCACAGTTTCGCCGCCGAGGTGCAGAGCCTGCTCGATCAGTTGCCGAACAGTCACCGCCACATCGTCTACAGCACACCCGGCGCGGGTGACGTGGATTTCGACGGAACGGGGCGGCTGTCCCTCGAGGTACTGGCCGGCCTGGGAGTGCCCGCCTCCGCGGAGATCTATCTGTGCGGCCCGGACCGGTTCATGGCCGCGATGTCGGCCGGGCTGGACGCCGCACATCTGCACGCCGAGACCTTTGGCGCCGGTGCTGCTTTGACGCCGGGCCTGGCTGCCACCACGCCAGTACAGCCGCACGCACCGCAGGGCCGGGCCGGCACCGGTCCCGGTGTCGCCTTTGCGCGCAGTGCTCTGACCGTTGCATGGAGTGACCGCTTCGAGACTCTGCTCGACTTCGCCGAGGCCTGCGATGTGCCAACCCGGTGGTCGTGCCGCACCGGGGTGTGCCACACCTGTGAGACCGTACTGCTGTCCGGCGAGGTCCGCTACGACCCCGAACCGCTGGAGCCGGCCGCGGCAGGCAACGTCCTGCCGTGCTGCGCCCGCCCAACCACCGATGTGGTGATCGACCTGTGATGGTTGAATGGTCTGCGTCCCACGCAGGGAAACGTCGGTGTGAATCCGAGGCTGTCCCGCAACTGTGACCTGCTTGCGTCCAGCGCGAGCAGGGAGCCAGATCGCCTGCGTGGGTTAGTGACACCACGAGGATGGACAACCGAACATGTTCGAACGACGTCGTTTCCTGCTGGGCGTAGGTGCTGGCGGGCTGGCCGCCCTGGGCGCCCCGGTTCTGCTGAGTAGCTGTGGCAGCGAACATTCCACGGCACCGAACTCGGGTGAACCCGTCACCGGTGGCACGCTCAGGACTGTGTTCGCGGGAACCTCGGCGACCGCGGACGTGCTGGACCCTCACGTGGTGGGACATTCCGCGGGCGGAGCACTGTCGAAGAGCGTGTGGGATCGCCTGGTCGAGTACAACAACGACCTGACGCTGCGCTACCGCCTGGCCGAAGCACTGGAACCCAACGCTGACGGCACTCAGTGGCGGGTGAGGCTGCGGCCGGCAGTGGAGTTCAGCGACGGGTCCCCGCTGACCGCCCGCGACGTCATGTGGAGCTTCGAGCGGATGCTCGACCCCGACAAACCCTCCTCGGGCGACCTGTCCATGGTCGACCTCGCCGGCAGTCGGATGATCGACGATCTGACGCTGTCCATCGCCATGAACGAGCCGCTGGCCGACTTCGGTTCGGTACTTGCCGGTTGGTATGTCTACGTCGTCAAGAACGGCACCACGACTTTCGACTCGGACACCCTGCCCGTCGGCACCGGGCCCTTCGTCGCGGAGTCCTGGTCACCGGGCGACCGGGCCCGGCTGATACGCAACGACCGCTACTGGGACGGACCGGCTCGTCTGGACGCTGTCGAGATGTTGCAGATCGCCGCGGCCGAACCAAGGCTGAATGCGTTCTTGTCCGGCGAAGCCGACGTGGTCTACGAACTGGCCCCCGCGCAGGCGAACACCCTGCGCGATCAGCCCGACATCTACCTTGTCACGCCGCCGGCGGGAATCATGTCCGCCTTCCAGATGCGACTGGACGCTGCGCCGTTCGACGACGAGAGGGTGCGCGAAGCACTCCGATTGTCGGTCGACCGAGAAGCGATGGTCGATTCGGTGTTCTACGGCTTCGCCGAGCAGGGCAACGACCTGTACGGAAAGGGCGCGCCGTTCTACAACTCGGAGCTGCCCCAACGGAGCTACGACCCGGACAGGGCGCGGGAGTTGCTGCGCGCAGCGGGCCACGAAAACCTCACCGTCACACTGCACACCGCCGATGTGAGCCCAGGACAGTTGGAGTCGGCGACACTGTTTGCCGAGCAGGCCAAAAAAGCCGGTATCACCGTGGAGTTGCAGACCGAGCCCAACGACATCTACTTCTCGCAGATCTCCGGCAACCGGCCGTTCACTCAAACGGGCTGGTGGAACTACAGTCTGGACTACTTCTACGGGCAGACCATGACGTCGGACGCACCCAGCAACGGCACGGGATGGAAGAACCCCGAGTGGGACCGCATGTTCGCCGAAGCCAGGGCCGCCATGGACACCACACGCAGGGCGGAGCTCTACGCCCAACTGCAGGAACAGCTCTGGAACGAAGGCGGCTACATCCTGCACACCTTCGCGCTGCAGCCGACCGCGGTCCGCAACCATGTGCAAGGGATCCGCGACGGCGTGCCGGGCACCGGTGACTGGGCCAACTTCTCCACCAGCTGGGTGCTCCAGTGACCCGTCTGCGCGGCTGACGCGCCCGTGGCTCGTTATCTCGCCCGTCGGATGGCCGGCGCGCTGCTGGTGGTGGTGATCGTCGCCGCCGCGGTGTTCTGGTTGTTCGAACTGCTGCCGGGCGATGCGGCCACCATCCTGCTGTCCCGGCAGGGAGCCGGACAGCCCGATCCCCGCCAACTCGAGATGTTGAGGGCTGAATTGGGGCTCGACCGTCCGGCTTTGGAGAGATTCGCCGAATGGGCGGCCGGACTGGCCGGCGGTGATCTCGGGGTCTCGTTGCTGTCACAACGACCGGTGTCGGAGATCATCGCCCCGCTGTTGGGCAACTCCATGGTGCTGGCGGCGGTCACCGTCGCGATCCTGATCCCGCTGTCGGTGACCCTGGGACTGGCGGCGGGCGCACGCCCGGGAACCCGCTTGGACAAGGTGGTCAGTTCGGTGGCCCTGTCCGCGGAGTCGGTGCCGCCGTTTGTCATCGGAGTGTTGTGCATCTCGTGGTTGGCGCTGGGACTCGGCTGGTTCCCTGCTGTCTCGCTGGTACCCCGAGGCACCAGCCCCCTGGAGCGGCCGGAGATCCTGGTGCTGCCGGTACTGTGTCTGCTCTGCGGCCTTGCGCCCCATCCCATCCGGGTGGCCCGCGCTCAGATGGGCGAGGTGATGAGCAGCGACTACATCACGGCTGCCCGGATCAACGGCATACCCGAGCGGCGACTGGTGTTGCGCCACGCGGCACCCAACGCGCTGTCGGCGGCCCTGCACCCCCTGGCTGGAGCCGTGGTGGGGCTGGTGGGTGGGATCGCCATCGTGGAGGTGCTCTTCGCCTACCCCGGCCTGGCACACGAACTGCTGAGGGCCATCTCGGGTCGTGACCTGCCGTTCGTGCAATCTGCAGCGGTACTGCTGGCCGCCTTCGGCGTGTTCGCCTATCTGATCGCCGATATCGTGGCGATGCTGCTCACCCCATCCGGCCGGAATGTGTTGCGGCGGTGAGCCGTATCCCAGTGAGCTTCGCGGCGCTGATGCTTGTGGCCCTGGGTGTGCTGGTGGCGTTGGGGCCGATGCTGGCGCCGTATTCACCCACCGAGGCCCACGGCATGCCGTTCCAGACACCGTCCGCGCGCCACCTGCTCGGCACCGATTTTGTGGGCCGAGACGTCCTGTCACGCGTGCTCCACGGTGGCCACCGATTGATCGTCCTCGCGGCGACGGCGCTCACCGCCTCCTACGCGCTGGGTGTGGTGATCGGCTTGACCGCCGGAATGCGCCGCCGCGCCGACGGCTGGCTGATGCGACCGGTCGACGTCATCATCGTATTGCCCTGGTTCCTCCTGGTGGCGGTGATGGCCGCGGCGGTCGGTAAGGGGCCACTGGCGATCATGTGCGCGACGGCCATCGTGTCCACCCCATGGGTGGCGCGGATAGTGCGGACCGCCACCATCGAACTGATGTCAACCGGGTTCGTCGAGGCCGCGCAGGCGCGCGGCGAGAGCACGTGGCGCATCGCGACCCGCCAGATCCTGCCCAATCTGCGTCCGGTGCTGATCGCCGACGCCGGCATCCGGTTGTCGGCCACCGTCGCCGTGGTGACAGCCAGTAGTTTCCTCGGGCTCGGCACTGCTCAACCGGCACCGGACTGGGCGTTGATGGTGGCCGAGAACCATTCGGGAATCGGTATCGCCCCGCTGAGCGTGCTGGTTCCCGCACTGCTCATCACGACGCTGGTTGTGGGGGTCAACCTGCTTGCCGACCAGGTTGGGGGATCACCGGTGGGCAGCTCTGCGACTGTGTCACAACACAACCGGACCGAACACGACGGCGGTCTGCACATGCAGGATGTCACCGTCACTGCTCCCGGCGGCAGACGGATCCTCGATGAGGTGAACCTCGACGTGGCCGCGGGCGGGAGCATCGCGCTGGTGGGCCCCTCCGGAGCGGGCAAGACCACCCTGGCACTTGCGATGCTGGGTGCCGTTGCACCGGGGCTGAGTTTGCAAGGGACTGTTCGCCTTCCGGCCGCGCATCGCCGCGCTGTGGGGTATGTGCCGCAAGACCCGGCGACGGGACTGAATCCGGCGTTACGGATCGAGACTGCCTTCCGGGAGGTGCAACGGGTGTACGGAAGGCGGGGCCATGCAGAGATCAGTACTGCGCTGCGTGACGTGGATCTGCCCACCGACCGGCAGTTCCGGCGCCGGTATCCCCATCAGCTCTCCGGTGGACAGCAGCAGCGAGTGCTCCTTGCGATGGCGTTGATCGGCGATCCGGCGGTGGTGGTGCTCGACGAACCGACCACCGGTCTGGACAGCGCGACCGCCGAGGTTCTTGTCGCCACGCTGGCGAAGCTGCGTGCCGCAACCGGTGCGACGTTCGTCGTCATCACCCACGATCTGGCAGCGGTGCGCTGCCTCGTCGACGAGGTCGTCACGGTCCGCGGCGGCCGACTCACCTCCGGGGAGCCCGCCACGCTCACCCCTCGTCCGGCTCCCGCGCGGCTGGACCCGACTGTGGAACCAACCTTGCTCGCCGACCATCTGACGATCGGGTACGGGCGCGTTCCGGCCCTCGACGGTCTGACGCTCGGCATCGGGCGCGGCGAATGTGTCGCCCTGGTAGGCAGGTCGGGCACCGGCAAGTCCACCCTGGCGCGCTGCCTGGCCGGACTGCACCGCCCGGCATCCGGCCGCATCCTGCTCGGCGGCGTGGAGCTGGCGCCTGCAGCATCGGCCCGCACGCCCGATCAGCTGCGCGCCATCGCGCTGGTGTTCCAGAATCCCCGTCGCTCACTGAATCCCCGCTGCACCGTCGCAGTGGAACTGAACCACGCTCTGCGGCTGGTGCCCGGCATGTCCCGGGACCGCCGGGCAAGTGCGGCACGACGGTTGACGGAGCTGGTCGGCCTCGAACCGGCACTGCTCACCCGGCGGACGGGCACACTGTCCGGCGGGCAGGCACAGCGAGTGGCACTGGCCCGCGCGTTGGCTCCGGGGCCGCGGTTGCTGATCTGCGACGAGATCACCTCCTCACTGGACCACGACAGCCGCGACGACATTCTGGATCTGCTGCGTCGTCTGACCTCTGCAGGTGTGAGCGTGTTGTTCATCAGCCACGATGAGGAAGCAGTGGCCAGGGTGGCCCACCGGGTGATCCGGGTGGGGTGATCGACAACGGGTATACCGTGCTGTCATGGAGCGCTTGGGACGTGTCCGGCTGACAAATGCCGACAAGGTGCTCTATCCGCAGACCGGAACGACCAAGGCCGAGGTCTTCGACTACTACGTCGCGATCGCCGAGGTGATGGTTGCGCACACCGCGGGCCGGGCCGCCACCCGCAAGCGCTGGCCCAACGGTGTGGAACAACCGTCGTTCTTCGAAAAGCAGCTGGCCTCCAGCGCGCCGGACTGGCTCTCGCGGGGCACCGTGAAACACGGGTCCGGCAGCATCACGTACCCGATCATCGACAGCCAGGAGTCGCTCGCCTGGATCGCGCAGCAGGCGGCTTTGGAAGTGCATGTACCGCAATGGCGTTTCGAATCCGGGGTGGCGGGACCGGCGACCCGGCTGGTATTCGACCTGGACCCCGGCGACGACGTACCGATGAGCCAGTTGTGCGAGGTGGCTCGCGCAGTGCGTGACCTGATGGCCGACGTCGGCCTGACGGTTTACCCGCTGACCAGCGGCAGCAAGGGCATGCACCTGTACGCGCGGTTCGCGGACCCGGTGTCCTCGCGCGGTGCGGTGGTGCTGGCCAAACGTGTTGCACAGCAGCTGGAACAGGTGATGCCAAAGAAGGTCACCTCGTCGATGAGCAAGAGTCAACGCGCCGGCAAGGTGTTCCTGGACTGGAGCCAGAACAGCGGGTCGAAGACCACCATCGCCCCCTATTCGCTGCGCGGCCGCGAGCGGCCGACGGTCGCGGCGCCGCGCACCTGGGAGGAACTGGACGCCCCGGAATCCCTGGAGCACCTCACGTTCGACGAGGTGCTCGCTCGTGTCGCCTCCGACGGTGACCTTCTGGAGGCCCTGGATCCCGACGCACCGGTGGCCGACAAGCTCACCACCTACCGCACCATGCGCGACGCCGAGAAGACGCCGGAGCCGGTGCCCTCATCGAAACCTGGAGTGGGCAAAGACAATACATTCGTCATCCAGGAACACCATGCGCGGCGGCTACACTACGACTTCCGACTGGAACGCGGCGGTGTGCTGGTGTCCTGGGCCGTGCCGAAGAACCTGCCGGAGACGCCGTCGGTGAACCATCTGGCCGTCCACACCGAAGACCATCCGCTCGAGTACGCCACCTTCGAAGGGGACATCCCGCGAGGCGAGTACGGCGGCGGCAAGGTGATCATCTGGGATTCCGGAACCTACGAGGCGGAGAAGTTCCGGGATGCCGGCGTCGACGGAGGGCCGATCGGCAAGGGCGGTAAGGGTCATGAAAAGGGTGAAGTCATCGTCACGCTGCACGGCAGCAAGATCACCGGCCGGTACGCGCTGATCCAGACCGACGGCAAGAACTGGATCGCCCACCGGATGAAGGAGCAGGCCCAGCCAGGAATCGGCGACTTCGCCCCGATGCTCGCCAGCCATGGATCGGTGGCGAAGTTGAAATCCGGCACCTGGGGGTTCGAGGGCAAGTGGGACGGCTACCGGCTGCTGGTGGAAGCCGACCACGGGACACTGAGATTGAGGTTCCGCAGCGGCCGTGATGTCACCGGTGAGTTCCCCCAATTGCAGTCTCTTGCCGCCGACCTCGCCGACCATCATGTGGTGCTCGACGGCGAGGTGGTGGCACTCGACTCCACCGGGGTGCCGAGTTTCGGAGAGTTGCAGAACCGGGCGCGCTCCACCCGCATCGAGTTCTGGGCCTTCGACCTGTTGTTGTTGGATGGTCGATCCCTGTTGCGCGCCAAGTACTCCGACCGCCGTCGTCTACTGGAGGCCTTCGCCGACGGCACCGACCTGATCGTCCCCGAACAGCTTCCCGGCGACGGGTCGCAAGCGCTGGAGTATGCGCGCGCACACCGCTTCGAAGGGGTGGTGGCCAAGAAGAAGGACTCGACGTATCAACCGGGGCGGCGGTCGGCGTCGTGGATCAAGGACAAGCTGTGGAACACCCAGGAGGTGGTGATCGGCGGTTGGCGCCAGGGCGAGGGCGGCCGGTCCAGTGGCATCGGCGCGCTGCTGATGGGGGTTCCCGGTGACGACGGGCTGGATTTCGCCGGCCGCGTCGGCACCGGATTCACCGAAAAAGACCTGACCAAGCTCAAGAAGATGCTCACTCCCGTTGATGAATCCCCGTTCAGTACAGAGCTCGTCGGCCCCGACGCCCGGGGTGTCACCTTCGTGGACCCGGTGTACGTGGGGGAGGTGCGCTACAGCGAGCGGACCTCCGACGGTCGCCTGCGGCAGCCGAGCTGGCGGGGACTGCGGCCGGACAAGGAGCCGTCAGAGGTGGCGTGGGAGTAACTGCGGTAGCTGCAACAAGGTGCACGCCGTCAGGACTCGCCGGTGTCACCCGACCTGTATGTCCGTCAGCTCGATGGAGACCACCAGCTGATCGAGTACGGGGTGCCCGGACTCGTCGCGCACGTAGATCATCCGCCTGGCTGGAACAACAATGCCGTCGACGGTCACGAAGTCCGAGACATAGTGTGCCGCAGGTGATTGGCCGGCGATGTCCACCTGGTAGTCCCGCCGCCGGATCAAGCCCTGTTGGTCGATGTAGAGCACCTGTGACGGGCAGTGGGTGGCGATGTCCGGCGGGTAGTCGACGTGGAGCCGACGCCAGCTCTGATTGTCCTCCGTCCACGTCGACCCCTCGGTGAGGGTGACGCCGGGCAGGGTGAGATTCAGCGGCTCGGCCAGGTAGGTCCACATGGCGTAGCCGGTGAAGTACGCCAATTGCAGTGCAGTCCAAGGTGTGTGCAGATCGTGGCCTGCGAATGACGAGCGCGGGTCGTCGAGCTTGTCGACGCATCCGCCGTCCAGGGTTTCGATCGCCACGCGCTGTGGCCGGTAGTCGCTGCTGCGATCAGCGGCGGTGAAGGGGTGCAGCGAGGTGTGCTGCTGCTGGATCCAGACGGTGATCTCACCCTCGTCGACAATGCCGGTGACCTGCTTCAGATACCAGATGGCACCGCCGAACCGCTTGTGTGCGCGGATGGTCTCCACGTTCCTCCACCGCGCCATTCCGCCGTATGCATCCAAGACCTCGTCAACCAGGGTGCTCATGGCGCTCAGGTTCTCAGTTGGGTGCGTCGGGCGGTATAGGTTGGCTGACTGTTTCACCGGGGCGCGGTGCCAGCAGCACCTCGGTGGGTTCGATGATCCGGCCGTCGCGGCGGCTCAACACCGCCCGCACCGGCTTGCCGCTGGCGGTCTCGACGAAACGGTAGCCACTGTCGGTGTCCGACGGCAGATGGGTCCGGCCCCACTGTCCCAGCGCGACAAGGATTGTGCTGGCCTCGTGACCGGCCTCGGTCAGTTCGTAACGTTGGCGCCGCCGGTCACCGGGCTCCTGGTAGTCGACGACCTCGAAGACGCCCGCGGCAACCAGTGCCGAAAGCCGACTGCTCAGAATGTCGGGCGCCACGCCGAGTTCGCTGCGGAAGTCGGAGAACCGGGACCGTCCCTGCATGGCCTCGCGCAGGATCAGCATGGACCATCGTTCACCCAGCACTGCCATGGCACGCGCGATGGGGCAGTCGTCGTTCAGCTTCTTCTTCATGCAGCTCCCGATCTTCTGGATAGGATTATCCTACTCAGGGGTGCTAGGGTCAGTCCATGACCCGGGGACACGGGCGTGTGGCGCCGTTGATCGGCCGCACCCACGAGTTCGCATCACTGACGTCGGCGGCCTCCAGCATCACCCATGAGGGCTGCGCGTTTGTCATCGAAGGTGAAGCCGGCGTCGGCAAGACGACGATGCTCGATGCCGTCGCGCAGTGGGCCGATGATGCCGGGTTCGCCGTCCTGTCGTGTGCCGGAGTGCAGTGCCAGACCAAGGTGGGTTACGCCGCCGTCCACGAACTGGTGCACCCGCTGATGAACCACGCCGAGGCGTTGCCGACCCATCAGCGCAAAGCGTTGCTGGCGGCATTCGGGATGGCGGCCTATCCGCCCCCCGATCCGTTGTCGATCGGCGTGGCGATGCTCGGCCTGATCGAAGAGGCCGCGGCACACCGGCCACTGATTCTCATCGTCGATGACGCTCAGTGGTTGGATGGCTCATCCCTGCATGTACTGACCTTCGTCGGACGCCGCTTGGCGACTGCGCCGGTGATGTTGCTGTGCGCCAACCGGCCTGGCTCCGACGGCGCACCGACACGACTGGTCGCGTTGTCGCGCTTCCCGCTCGGGCCCGTCGACGACGTGACCTCGCGTGCGCTGCTGACCGAGGCGGTGGCAGCCACGGGGGAGCCCAGCCTCGGCGAGGTGACGCAGCGTCGAATCCTCATGGCTGCCGGCGGTAATCCGCTGGCGATCGCCGAGTTGACCAAGGCGGTGGTCGCGGCGGGCGAACAGAGTGTGCTGGCCAGCACGGCGCCGTTGCCGACCACCCGTCGCCTCGAGCGGATCTTTCTCGAGCAGTTGGAGTCCTTGCCGGAAGCCAGCTGCCGGCTCCTGTCCCTGATCTCAGCAGGCGATGACGTTTCTTTGACCGAGCTGATCGATGCGGCCCAGACAATCGGGCTCAGCGAGGACGATCTGGATCCGTTGGAGCGCAGCGAGTTGATCGTCCTCGGTAACGGCGTTGTGCGCGTGCGTCATCCACTGATCCGGTCGGTTGCCTACCGGTCGTCGGCACTGTCGCAGCGATCGGCGTTCCATCGGGCTCTCGCCGAGGCGGCCACCGACCCGACGCGTGCGGTGTGGCAGCGTGCGGCGGCAGCCTATGGTCCCGACGAGACCATTGCCGCCGAGCTGGAAGCCGTGGCCGGCCATGCACAACGTCGAGGTGCCAATGACGAGGCGGCGACGGCGTTGCGGCGTGCCGCGGTGTTGACGCCCTCACCGGAACCCAGGGTGCGGCGACTGGTGGCAGCGATCCTGCCTGCCTACCGGGCGGGGTTGACGGCCGATGCCCTGGACATCCTGGACGAAGTGGAACCGCTGGCCGCCGACACCATGGATCTGTTCGAACTCGCGTTTGCCCGCTTCACCATGGGTATCAGCACGGGTGTCGCGGCGCCCAGGGTGCTGGACCTGGTGGCCTTGGCGAACCGACTCGGCGCAGAAGGCGCACGAGAGCAACAGGTTCGGCTACTCGGTGCCGCGGCTGCCCAGTGTCGGATGCACGGGATGAACGAGCAGGACCGGCATGCGGTGGCCGAGAGCCTGCACGCGCTGGCTCCGCTGGCCGACCCCGGCGTCGACATCGCGTTGGCCACCGTCGACGACACCAAGTACGCCAGCGACTTCCGGGCCCGTGCCGGTGACCTGCGTGCCCGGGTGGACGGCGACCTCACCGCCTTGATGTCCATGGGTCTGGCCGCGGAGTCGGTGTCCGATCTGGCAGTGGCGCAGGACTGTTGGGATGACGCCATCCGCGTGGCCCACGAGGTGGGAGCGCCCACCATCGAGTGCGAGGCGCTGCGCGGGGCGGCGCGGGCGCAGATCATTGCCGGACACCTTCAGGAGGCGACGATCAGCGCACAGGGTGCACTGCGTATCGCCACCGACGCCAACCTGGACGTCAGCGTCGGCGCCGCGGCCGCCCTGCTGTGCCGTATCCACGCGTGGAAGGGTGAATTGCGGTCGGCGGAGCAGGCTCTGGCTGTGGCGCGACAGCATCTGCCCAGTGACACGCCGCTGATGTGGACAGACGATCTGGCCTGGGCCGGCGGGGTGTCGGGGTTGGTGAGACGTGATCACGCCGAGGCGTTCACCGAACTCGCACAGATGACGCGCGACCGCGGCGCGCGCCGGTGGGCCATCGCGGATCTGGCCGAGGCCGCGGCCGGGACCGGGCGCGGCGACACGATAGGTCACCTCATCGAGGAGATTGCCTCGCAGGCGGCGACACTGGGTTCGGAACACATCACGATGCTGGTGCACCGAGGCCGGGCGCTGGTGTCGAATGACCCCCGCGAGACCGAGCACCATTTCCGTGCTGCGCTCCAGTGCGGGGCGGCGGCAGACGCGCCACTGGAGTACGCGCGTACCCAACTGTGTTTCGGGGAGTGGTTACGGCGCCGGCGTCGCATCGTCGACGCCCGTGCTCAGTTGTCCCCGGCTCTGCGGACATTCGAGGCCCGAGGAGCCCTGCCCTTCGCCGAGCGCACCCGTGCCGAACTGCGTGCGGCCGGAGTGCAGCTAGCGGGTCAGTCCGCTGTCGACGATCGTGGAGCAGAGTTGACGCCGCAGGAACTGCAGATAGCCCGGATGGCCGCGCAAGGGCTGAGCAACCGCCAGATCGCCGACCGGATATACGTATCCCACCGGACTGTGGCGGCGCACCTGTACAAGATCTTCCCCAAGCTGGGTATCACCAGCCGCAACCAATTGCGGGATGTGCTGGGGGCGCCGGTCCGGGCATAGGTCACGTGACTGAGATGGACCCGGGGGACGCGCGGTGATGCCCGGCTCCGCAAGACTGGTCAGGATGCCGATACCGCGGTGACCCATCAGCTGGTGTCGTGATGGCGTGAGCACATATCGGGCCTATCAGGTCACCGGGCAGCGGAACTTCGAGATGGTGGAGTTGGACGTCTGCGACCCTGCAGACGGCCAGGTGCGTATCCGCACCCTGGCGTGCGGCGTCTGCCACAGCGATGTGCTGGCCGTCGAGGGACAACGGGAGGATCCGACGCAGCCGATGGTCCCCGGCCACGAAGTGGTCGGGACCATCGATGCGGTAGGGCCTGGTGTCGACGGGCGCTGGCAGGTGGGCGACCGCGTCGGGTTGGGTTTCCTGGGAGGCCAGTGCGGGCAGTGCGAGTTCTGCCGCTACGGCGATTTCGTGAACTGCACGGATCAGCCCCTGCCGGGCACCACGGTCGACGGCGGTTACGCCGAGATGGTGTACGCCAGGGCGTCCGGATTGGTGCGGGTCCCCGACGGCTTCGACGCGCTGACCGCCGCGCCGCTCTTGTGTGCCGGAGTGACGGTGTTCAACGCGTTGCGTACCGGGCAGGCGCCGCTGAACACCCTGGTGGCGGTGCAGGGGATCGGTGGGCTGGGGCACCTCGGGGTCCACTACGCCAAGGCGATGGGTTACCGCGTCGCCGCTATCGCCCGCGGCACCGAGAAGGCCGCGCTGGCGCGCAGTCTGGGCGCCGATCACTACATCGACAGTTCGGTCGAGGACACCGCCCAGGCTCTGCGTGACCTCGGTGGGGCCACCGCGGTGGTCGCCACCGCGGCCAACGGATCGTCCATGGCGGGGCTGGTCGCAGGGCTGCGTCCGCGCGGCAGGCTGGTGGTGGTGGGCGCCTCGCCCGAGCCGATTCCCGTGCAGAGTTCGGATCTGATCTTCGGTGGTCGCAGCGTGGTGGGGAGCCTGACCGGATCGGCCATCGAGAACGAGGACAACCTGGATTTTGCGCTCACCCATCAGATCGCACCGATGATCGAGCCGCTCCCGTTCGCCGACGCGCCGGCCGCCTATGAGCGCATGATGTCGGGCCGCGCGCGTTTCCGGGTGGTCCTCGACTTCGCGGCTACAACAGGAAGGTGAGAACCTCCGCGGTGAAATCGTCGATGTGCTGGAACAGGAAGCCGTGACCTGCGTCGCTGTAGAGGATCGCCTTGGCGTCGGGTAGACGGCCGGCCATCGCGTAGGTGGCGTAGGCGTCGATCATGCGGTCATGTGCGCCGTTGGCCACCAGGACCGGAATCCGCACCTCGCCCAAGCGATCCCACACGCTCGAGCCGGTCGACGCGATGACGGCCAGCTGCGCCTGCATGGTCTCCGGCGACACCGGAGCGTGATCGTCGGCTTGGGTGCGGGAGGCCAGTCGGCTCAGCGACTTCACTCCGAGTGCGTGCCCGTCGCCGTCCTCCGGGAAGAAGAGGTACAGGAAATCGTCGTCGTCGTTGACCGGTTTGGTGGCCACCTGCCAGACCGTGGGATCCGGTTGCGGCATACCGGGAACACCACCGCCGGGAGAACTGCCTGCGATCACCAGTCGGCGCACCAGGTCGGGACGTTGCAGGGTGGCCGCCTGGACCACGATGCCGCCGAGCGACCATCCCAGCAGGTCGATTTCGGAAAGACCCAGTGCGTCGACAAATTCGACGAGACCGCCCGCGAGTGCATCCATCGTGGTCGGTGCGGTGCCAGTGGTTTTGCTGTGGCCGATGTTGTCGAAGATGATCACGTCGCGCTCGGAGGCCAACTCGTCGAGGAACGCAGGATCCCAGTGGTCCATCGTTCCGCGGAAGCGCAAGGCGAGCACAAGCGGGACGTCCGAGTGTGCGCCGAACCGGCGGTAGGCGAAGCGTGCGCTCGGCCCGTCGACGAACCGGGTCTGGGCTTCTGCTGAGGGGGATGACAACATGACTGTCGATCTTCGGCGCGGGCCTCAGCGGCCGTCCATAAGCAGGTTGACTGTCGTCGCGCTCGAACGTCACGCTCTGCCTTGACGCGAGACGGACCGACTCGTAACGTACTTGTGGTGCCCCGCTTCGGGTCTGCGGTCCAGCACGCCGCTTTTACCTGTGCCTTGCCGAAGGAGAATCCAGCATGTCGAAGACCGACCTCGAGCGGCCACTGAATCGTCCGGGTCGCCGCCTTGCGGCGGCTATCGGTGGGGGTGCGATCCTCGCGATGATCGGCTTCACCGCGGCGTGCAGCAGTGAGAGCAGCACCCCAGAGGAGTCGACCACCACCACCACCACGACCACGACCACGACGACCACGTCGGAGCCGACGGTAAGCCCCACGGAGAACATGCCCAACCCGAACGTCTCGGGTGTCTTCACGCCGCCGGTGGTGGCGCCGCAGCCGACGCTGCAGCATCCCTCTCCCGGCGACTAATCCACTGGTGAGGGGCAAGGCGATGAGGACGGCGCCCTTTCGCTCGTTGATCGCCTTGGTCCTCGTTGGTGCGGGGCTCGCGGCCATCGGTCTGTCCGTGGGCGAGCCCCGCACCGACGGCCAGCTGATCGGGGGTCCCTACGCCTCGTTGCTGGAGGCGTCCACCGACCTGGGGCCGGCGCGTGAAGAGAGCATCGAGTTCACCGCCGCACTGACCCATGCGTCCGAGCCCACGAGGCTGATGGATTGGGCGAAAGGCCAATCCCTGTCGGTTCGGTGGCGCCCCGGTGACGATTGGGCGGTGGTCGAGGGGCCACCGGTCGCCGTGGAACGGGCCTTCGGTGTATCCGTGCGGGATTACCGCGGGCGGCGAGGCCAGCTCTTCTACGCCTCACCCCATCAGCCGGTGGTGCCCGAGCACCTTCGTGCCGAGGTGTTCGAGCTGGGCCGAATCCTCAGTTACACACCGCGCCAGATGATGCGGCCCGATGTCTTCCCTCGTGCAGTACCCGACGGCGGATTGTCACCGGAGGGGCTGTTGCGCGCCTACAACGGCGACGATCTGGCTCGCGGTGGCTTCACCGGCAAGGGGATCACCGTGGTGATCTTCGCGTTCGACGGATTCCGCCAATCCGACCTGGATGCCTTCACCACCATGTTCGCGTTGCCGCCCTTGGTACCTGAGGTCGTCGGCGGGGTGCCCGACGAAATCCGCAGCGAGCTGTCTATGGATCTTCAACTGGTCCATGCCATTGCACCCGATGCCCGCAAGGTCGTGGTGAATGCCAATCCCACCGTCGAGGACGGTGGGGGCTACCGCAAGATCGGTGAGATGCTCGAGGACACCGATCGCCGATACCCCGGTGCGGTGTGGAGCTTCTCCATCGGCTGGGGGTGCGACAAGTTGCTGACTGCTGCCGATCTGGCTCCCGTCCGCTCGGCAGTGCGTGCCGCCCAGGCGAAGGGCACCACCGCCTTCAGCGCCAGCGGCGACCTGGCCGGCATGGAATGCCGTGGTGGTCAGGACTGGTCGTCTCCTCCGGGCGAGCAGGACGCCGGCCTCGGATCCGTGGCATCGATTCCGGAAATGACCAGTGTCGGCGGCACCACGTTGTCCACCGACGCCGCCGGGCAATGGGTGTCGGAGCAGACCTGGTTCGACGTGCCGCTGTCCCAGGGCACCAGCGGTGGTCTCTCGGCGCTGTTCGACTTGCCGCCTTGGCAACGTGTTGCCGCGGAAGCCGTGCCACCGGAGCGCAATACCGGCAAACGTATGACTCCGGATATCTCGGCGGTGGCAGACCCGTTCACCGGCATGAAAATCGTGCTCGACGGTCAAGTGCTCGTCGGTGGTGGCACCTCACAGTCCGCACCGATCTGGGCAGGGTTGACCGCCCTGATGGACCAGTTTCTGCTGGAGAACGGTGGCTATCTGATCGGCGACATCAACCCGCTGCTCTATCTCATCGCCCAGGGTGCGCCGCGACCCGCCTACCGCGATATCACGTTGGGAGGCAACGCCGTCGACAGCGCCGGCCCCGGCTATGACCTGGTGACCGGACTCGGGACCCCGGATGTCGACAATCTGGTCCGCAACATCGCGATTGCGCAGAGGGTGCAGGCTTGATGAGTGCCCCGGGCATGATGGAATGCCAGGTCTGCCAGATGGATGTCCCGGCGGGCGAGTTCTGCGGTCAGTGCGGCGTGCCGCTGGCTGAGCACCACGGCGGGGACGGCCCGCACTGGTTGCGCGCACGCGCCTTCAGCGCCGCTTCCGGGCAGCGACTGCTCACCCCGTCGTTGACGAGTTCACTGTTCCCGCACCTGACACCGCGAGCCCGCAGGGTGTTCCTGATGGGCCTCGGATTGCTGGCGGCCGCCCTGACTGTCGTGACCGTCCTGCGGATGCCCGCGGCGCTGATCGCCGTGGCGTCGCTGGGCCTGCCGCTGCTGTTTGTCTTGTACCTCCGGGAATCCGGGGTATCCCAGGACATTCCGCGCAGCACGTTGGTGCTGACGACCTCGTCGGGGATTCTGCTTGGCGTCGGGTGGGCGGTGCTGACCGGGGCCGCTGTGGCCCGCGCGTATGGAGTGCCACTGGGTGCGGGCATCGCGGGCGAACGGATTCTGCGTGACGGGATCGGGGTGCCGGTGGGCAGCATGCTGCTGATGTTGGTTCCGGCCCTGGCAGCGCGGTTCACCTGGCGAGGCGGTAACCGGGAGTCGTTGGACGGCTACGCCATCGGCGCGCTGGGCGCCCTGACCTTCACCGCGGCCGCCACGCTGACCCGGCTGGCACCGCAATTCACCACCGGCCTGGTCAACCGCGTGCGCCCGCTGGACGGTCTCCTGGTCGAGGCCGGGATCCGTGGGATCGCGATGCCGCTGACCGCCGCCGCCGTCGGAGGCCTCATCGGCACGGCGCTCTGGTTCACCCGACCGCCGACCAAACAGCACCAACATCGCGGATTCGTCCGGGGTGTGCTCGTGTTGGTCGCGATCGTGGTGATCGTGATCTACGCATCGCTGGGCGTGATCGACGTCGCCCACCTGCCTCAGTTCTGGCAACTGGCAGTGCACCTGTCACTCACCGCGCTGGCGCTGTTCGCACTGCGGATAGGGTTGCATCTGGCGCTGCTGCACGAAGCACAGGACGAAATCCGCATCGACGAGCCCATCCTGTGCATCGAGTGCAACCACGTGGTGCCCGATGCGCCGTTCTGCGCCAACTGCGGCGCGGCCATGCGGGCGTGTTCACGGGAGTCTCGCCGATCCCGGCGCGACGAACGCCCGATCCAGATCTCCCAGGAACCTCCGACCGGTCACATCAAAGTTGGTCTGGTGCCCGGTTACTCGATCCATTCCGGCACCTTCGAGTCGGCTCCCACGACGACGACGACGCAGTTCCGCACCGTGGCGCTGGTGATCGGGGTTGCGATTGTCGTGGTCGCCGGCGGGTTGGTGGGGGTGTCCGGCCTGATCTCCCGTCCGGCCCCCAAGTACATCTGCCCGCCGGAATGCGGCAGCCCGCCGATGAGCCGCGCGGTGGAGGTCAATCCCCGGTTCACCTCCCTCGACGGAGGATTCTCGGTGTCCTACCCGGCGGCGGGATCTGCCTATGCCGTCACCCAGCATGACGACGGCGTCACCGCGGTGCTGCAGGCCGGTGACGGCGGCACCATGCAACTGGTCAGCCGCCCTGCGGGCGGACGCACCGCGCGGGAGGTCGCTTACGATCTGTTGAACCAGACTTACCCGGACAACAAGATTGCCTACGAGATACCGAACACCATGGTCGGCTATCAACCCGGGTACGGGCTGGCTGCCGATGTCTGGCCTCAGGGCGCGATGAGCAGTTCCACTCGGATGCGCATCATCGTGATGGTGGCGGTCAAGAACGACCTGGCGTTGGTAGCGGGCGCGGTGGGGCCGTACCGCGCCTTCGGACCGGACTTCGGTTCCGGTAAACCGTCGGGCGCCAATCTTCAACTGGCACTTGACATGGGCAAGTACGTCAACAGCTTCAGCTGGCGCGGTGACCCGCCGCGGTAGGGTTTTCTCGGTGGCCCGATTCAGGCCGTCTTCCACCGGTTGGGGTTGATGTCCAGTGCAGCACGGTCCCAGTTCGCCAGATCGGCAGCCGCACTGTAGGTGAACTCGAGGAAGTCCATCACGCACTGATCCGGATCTGCTGCTGCGCGGGCAGTTTCGTACGGTAGTAGGAACTGCCGAAATTCGGGGTGGTAGAACACGCCGTCGGGGCGGCCGGGGAAGTCGGCGAACCCCTCCGGCTCGGGATAGGCATACGAGTAGAACGCGCCCTCGTCGCCGCCGCCGGGCCAGAATCCGCAACTGCTCAGTTCGTGGGAGTAGGCCTCGACCATCACCCAGTCACCGCAGTTCGGCGTTCCGCCGGGATGGCGGGGCGCGGGGCGGCCAGAGAAGCGGGTGCACGCCATGTCGAAGGAACCCCAGAAGAAGTGCACCGGACTGACTTTGCCGGCGAACCCGGAACGGAATCGTCCGATCACCCGGTCAGCCTGCACCAGCTGCTGCCAGAAGGTATGGGCGGCGGCAGGATCGTAACCCAGGTGCGGATCCTCGGCGAACGGGACGGCGGGGTCGACTTCGTTGGGCTGCTTGGTGATTCGCGTCGAGATGCCCAGGCGGTCGAGTAGCGCGAACGTGTCGTCGTGAAATTGCGCAACGGATCGCTCGCGCAGATCCAGGCGCCCGGAGCCGCCGTCGCTGACCCGCACCGCCAGCACATGGTCGATGAAGTCGAACTCCATGTCGAAAAGCCGTGTGTCCACGGGGATGGCCGACGTCGTCAAGCCTCGCGGGGAGACATACAGCGGCGCTTGCCACCAATGATTGACCAGCGGCGCGTGTGCCAGTCGCACCTTGCCGACGATCTGGGTCCACATGTGCAGTGTTCGGCGAGTCGATTCCCACTCGTCAACGCGCAATGACGGCCATCCGCGGTCCACCGGAGAACTGGTCATCACAATTACGATACGAATCGGTCCGTCTCGCGTCAAGACGGACCGGATCGTTTTGAATGTCGCACGGTTTCTCTTAGGGTTTTTGTCATGTCTGCCAACCCTCCAGACCCCGGGAGGCGCAATGAGCAGTCGCGGCGAGCCATTCTCGACGCGTGCATTTCGCTGATCGGTGAGGCCGGCTACGAGAACGTGTCGATCGAGGCGATCGCACGGCGGGCGTGTGTGGGCAAGCAGACGATCTACCGGTGGTGGCCCTCCAAAGGCGCAGTGATCCTCGAGGCCGCGACCCAGAGCCTCGACATTGTGGTCGCCTTCCCCGACACCGGCGATCTCGTCGCCGACCTGCGAGCCCAGATGACCGAGATCCTGGAGGTCGTCACCACCACCGGGTTCGGCCCGGCCTATCAAGGGCTGATCGCCGCCTGCCAGTCCGACGCCGATCTGATGCAGGCCGTCTTCGACCAGATCATCGAACCCAGTATCAACCAGTTCAGTGCCCGGGTGGAGCTGGCTCAGGCCCGGGGTGAAATACGTGCCGACGCCGATGTGACGACACTGCGTGACGTGCTCTACGGGTTCATCGAGTACCGGTTGTTGCACGGCATGTCGCTGGAACCGGAGCACATCGACGCTTGCCTGCAGATCGCGTTCTACGGAGTGCGCTGACTGCTGACCTACCGTGCGATGATCTGATCCCCGTCGCGCACCAGCAGGCCGTCGCGTTCGAAGCAGTCCAGCCACCCCGCCATGGGCCACCGGCCCCAACGCCGCCGGAACACAGCGGAATTGGCCACGATGTCGTGAAGGTGCTCGACCGGTGGATTCGACACCGGGTGGTATTGGTGATAGGCGTGGCCGCCGCCCATCCACGTCAGCGGGACGCCGGCGGCTTGCGCCATGGCGGCAAAGTCGGTGTCCTCACCGCCGTAACCGGTGTACTCCTCACAGAATCCACCGAGCCGGGTCCATGTCTGCGAGGAGACTGCGAAGCTCAGCGACCAGAACAGGTCGTAGTCGGTGCCCGCCATCAGTTCACCCGGTGCGGGTAACGGGCGCGCGGGGTGCGGGTCCGTCAATTCCTCGATGCTGTCGAGGGCGTAACCGCCGGGGGACGGCGCCAGATAGGTGACCGGGCCGCACAGCAAGGTGTTCCCGCCGGCGCGGCGGTGGGCCTCGAGATAGTCGTCGACCAGAGATGACGACGGAATACAGTCGACGTCAAGGAAGATCAACACCTCCGCGCCGCCGTCGAGAGCGTGGTGTGCTCCTCTGTTGCGCGCCCGCGCGATGGCCAAAGCATCTGTCTTCGAGTCACATTCGACGACAGTGCTCCCTGGGTGGGCCACACTGCGAATATGCGGATCATCGAGGGCGACGATCAGGCGCGTGTCAGGCTTGCCGTGCATGCGAGACAGTCCGGCTTCCTGGCAGGCCAGATGGGCGTGGCGGCCGTGGGCCACGGTGATCACCGCGCTCCTGGTCATGCCGCGAGTACCCGTGCCGCACGGGCGGCGGCTCCCACGACTCGGACCTTGTGCCAGCTGTCCGGATCGAGATCGAGTGTCACATCGAGCAGTCCGGGCCAAGCATGCGGCACCGGCCAGTGATCGACGGAGACCACCACGCCGGCGCGCGCCAGCGCGGACGCCGACGCGTGCTGTTCGCCGAACGGCCGGTGTTGAGGCAACACCATGGTGGCGGCACCGGACATCGCCGCATCAGCCAATGCATTCTGGCCTGCGTGCGTCACGATCACCGCTGCCGAACGCAGTATGGCCCAGGGATCGTCGATCCATGCCCTACCGCCGAGACCCACCCACCGGTACCGCGGCAGTGCGACCTGCAATTGCTCGACGGCATCGGCCGGGACGTCGGCGCCGCCGGCGCCGATCAACAGGACGGCGTCGGCGCCGTCGGTGTTTCGCCGGCCGGGTGCTTGGCCGTCGAACCTGCTGATGGCTCCCACAAAGTGGGTGCGCTCGGCATGATCGGCCAGCCACCGCGGCTGATACACCTCGTCGGACCACGGCGCGATGATCTGATCGGCGAGGCCGTACGCCAGTTGATGCGGGGCATCCGCGCGATTTCCCGGCATCGCCATGATCGTGACCGGAACACCTGCCGTCCTTGCCAGCACCGCGATTTCGACCGAGACGTCGACGACGAGACGCCGTACCCGAGCCTGCGTGAGGGTGCTCAGCAGTTCGGCGGACCGTCGGATCAGTCCGTCGACGCGAAGAGGCGCCCAGTGCAGGTGACCACGAGCATCGGGGTCACTGGCGTCATCCTCTGCGGCAGGGCCATCCATGGGCAGGCGAACCCAGCGATCGCGCGGGCGGATTCCCGCCGGGCGCGGCAGCGACGACATGAACACGATGTCCTCGTCGACGTGCATGCTGATGGCCAACGCGCGGGTGACGTGCCCGCGCCCGTGATGATGCACGTAGTAGCCGATCACGCTCGAAGCCGCTCCACCAGTGCCGCGGTGGGATGGGCTCCGAGTGCGAACAGCAACTGTTCGTAGTCCGCGACCATCCGGTTCAACGAGAAATCGCGTCGCGCACGCTGGGCGATCACGTCACGGTTGTTCGACACCACGGCCTCGACAGCCTCGGCGAGCCCGCCGATACCATCGCCCGCCGTCGGCACGAGTCGGCCACCCACACCGTCGACCACTTCGGGCAGTCCGCCGCGACGTATGCCGACCACCGGTGTTCCGCACATCTGCGATTCCACCGCGACGAGACAGAACGGCTCTTCCCATCGTGGTGTCACCAAGGTGGCCGCACTACTGGCGTACAGCGACGCCAGCTCGACACCACCGAGTGCGCCCACATAGGTCACCCGGGCACCGAGCGCAGGCCGGATGACCGCATCGAACCAGGCGGGATCGCTGACCGGCCCGGCGATGCGCAGCTGCCGCCCGGTCCGGGCGGCGATCCGGATGGCCAGGTCCGCACCCTTCTCCGGAGTCAGCCGTCCCACCCAGGCCAAGGCCGTGCCACCGCGGCCGACGGGAAACCGGTCCGGGTCGACGCCGTTGTGGATCACCCTGGCCGGGGCGACACCGGCCCACTGGCGGCGCACCGCCTCGCTGACCGCGACGAACTGAGCATGCTCGCCGGAGAGCCATGCGCCCAGCTCCAGCCAGGCAAAGGGAGGTGTGTGCAGGGTGGTCACCATCGGCACGTCGAGCAGGGGACTCATCGCCAGGGGCAGTTGGTGCAGGCTCTCGTTCAGCACCGCGTCGAAATCGTTGCGGCGAAGGATCTCTCGGAGAGCGGACACATAAAATGTCTGGTCGTGCAGAAAGCTGGGTTCGGGCAGCGTGGGATCGCCCGAGGTGATCTCGGACAACGGAGGAAGTTCGGGCATCAGGTGAACACATTCGGCCACCGAGGTGTCGGTGCCGGTGCGCGCATACAGTTCGACGTGGTGCCCGCGCCGACTCAGGCCGCGGGCCAGGTCTGCGGTGAAGCGCTCCTGTCCGCCCTGGTAGGGCTCACCGACGGGGTGGCGCGACGGCCCGAGAATCGCTACACGCACGTGGAATCCCGGGCCAGATCGGCGACATAGCTGGCGAATCCACCATCGACACGCGAGTGTGTACGCCCCGATGTGGTCACGGTGGTGCGGTGGGTGGCGACCCATCGCGGCGTCACCGCCCTCACCCTGCGCACCAGGTCCCGGTCCTCGTGCACGGTGAGATCGGCAAATCCGCCGGCGGCGGCGTAGACGCTGGCTCGCAGACCGAGATTTGCGCCGTGGACATGGCCGTGCCCTTCTGTCAGACAGTGCTTCTCGCGCCACAGTCGATGGATCTCCGGCTCGAGTCCGGCCGGGGTGACGGTGCCGATGACGGCATCGGCACCGTTGTCGGCGAGCTGGAGTTGCGTCAACAGCCAGGTGTCGGGCACCAGGGTGTCGGCATCGGTGTTGGCGAGCCAGAGCGAGTCGGTGTGGATGTCTGCTCGTATCAGCGCGTCTGCGATGCCGGCTCGGCGGGCTGCGCCAACGGAGCCGAATTCACCGGCAACGCTGTGTATTTCGAGCTGTCTGACGATCTCTGCTGTGCTGTCGGCGCATGAATCGAGCACCACCGTCACACCGGTCGAGACGGTGGGGTGCAAACTTCGCAACAGGTGAGTCGCCGCCCGGATGGACGACAGGCAGCCCTGGACGTGCTCTTCCTCGTCGCGCGCCGGTACCACCACTTCGACATGTCGCAGCGACGTCACTGCGAAGCCATCACCACAGGGGACCGGTCCCAGACCCGATGCAAGCCCAGCGCGGTGATCAGCCGTCCGGTGAAAGCCTTGTCCACCGAGCCGGCTGTGATGACACCGGGTGCATCCGCGGCAATGCCGGCCGCCTCCAGCACCGCCACGGCGTCGCCCCACGCCGCGATCGGTTTGCAATGTCGAAAAGCCTCCTGCAGCAAGAGGTTCAACTTGACGTCTCCCGCAGTGGTGCCCGACGCCACGACAACGGCATCGAATTCGACGGACCGCACGGTCAGGTAGGTGCGTTCGACGGTTTCGCTGCGCCGACCCGACTTCAGTACGCCACCGTGAGGGGCCGTCAACAGCGGTACCACCGCCTGCGCCTGCGCGGCCTTCATCAGCTTTGCGACGCCGGCGAGGTCGGCGCCCGCGTCGGCGACGATGGCCACCTGGCGCCCGGTCACCGGACCCGGCTGCCGATACACCTGGGACAACGCGGGTGACAGCGGAACATCCTGCGGAGGGCTGCCTTTCGGGGCAGACAGGCCCAAACCGGCGGCCACCTGCACACACAGATCCGCGTCCACGTTGGCCAGGACACCGAGGGTGCGTTCTTTGATCGCCTGCTCGTAGCACTTGCCGAGCTCGAAGGTGAAGGCCTCGACGATGTGCAACTTCTCGACGTCGGACAGGCTGCGGTAGAACATCGCCGGCTGAGTGAAGTGATCGTCGAACGACGTCGGTTGTGCGCGCTCGGCGGCACCCTCGATTCGGCGCGGTGTCGGGACAAACCCGCCGTCATCGGCGCCCACCACGTCAGGTTCGCCGCCGTCGATGCTGTTCGGTCGGTACGGTGCCACACCGGTGTGAATCAGGCTCTGGTGCATGCCGTCGCGCAGCATGTCGTTGACCGGGCACCGCGGCTGGTTGATCGGCAGCTGGGTGAAGTTCGGGCCGCCCAGCCTGGTCAACTGTGTGTCCAGATAGGAGAACAGGCGGGCTTGCATCAGTGGGTCATTGGTCGGTTCGATACCGGGAACGAAGTTGCCGGTATGGAATGCCACCTGTTCGGTCTCGGCGAAGTAGTTGGTGGGGTTGCGATTGAGCGTCAGCTTGCCGAGCATCTCCACGGGTGCCAGTTCCTCGGGGACCAGCTTGGTCGGATCCAACAGGTCGATGCCTTCGAACGAGTCGGTGCCGTCGTCGGGCATCACCTGGATGCCGAGCTCGTACTCGAACGCGGCGCCGGCCTCGATTCCGTCGGCCATGTCGCGCCGGTGAAAGTCCGGGTCGCACCCCGCCGCGATCTGTGCTTCCTCCCAGACCAGGGAGTGCACACCGGCCACGGGCTTCCAGTGGAACTTCGCCAGGACTGTCCTACCTCTCCGGTTGGAGAGCCGGAACGTGTGGACGCCGAACCCCTCCATGGTGCGGTAGGAGCGCGGGATACCTCGGTCGCTCATGTTCCACAGCACGTGATGTGTGGCTTCGGTGTGTAAGGAGACGAAGTCCCAGAAGGTGTCGTGCGCCGATTGAGCCTGGGGGATCTCCCGATCGGGATGAGGTTTTGCCGCATGGATGACGTCGGGGAACTTGATCCCGTCCTGGATGAAGAAGACCGGGATGTTGTTGCCGACCAGGTCGAAGTTGCCTTCTGCGGTGTAGAACTTCACGGCGAAGCCCCGGGTGTCCCGCACGGTGTCGGCCGAACCGCGTGACCCCAGTACCGTCGAAAAGCGGCAGAACACATCGGTTTTGGTGCCCTTGCGACCGAGGAAGCCCGCCCGTGTGTAGGGGGTGGCGGTTCCGTAGGACTCGAAGACCCCGTGCGCGGCGGCGCCACGGGCATGCACCACCCGTTCTGGAATGCGCTCGTGATCGAAGTGGGTGATCTTTTCCCGCAGGTGGAAATCCTCGAGCAGCGACGGCCCTCGCGGGCCGGCTTTCAGTGAGTGGTCGGTGTCAGGTAGTCGTAGACCTTGTGCGGTGGTCAGCGCAGTACCGCGTTGAGTTCGCTGATCGTTGTCGGTGGGGGTCGCTTGATCGGGTTTGCGTGCAGGAGGCATTGCCAACTCTCAAAAAGGGTGAAGCCGGGCACCCGCGGGGCTGGCGTGGTGTTTCCCAGTAGGCGGTCTGTACCCGGTGCGGGCGCAACCTAACGTCAGTTCTTCGCTTCGGGTAGCGCTCCGGTGGCCGCGACGTGTTCGGCTATGTCCACGACCTTGGCGTCGGTGGCTCGAGATGCTTGGGCAAGCAGGGTGAACGCCTGATCGGCGGTGATGCGGCGCTGTGCCATCAGGATGCCCTTGGCTTGTCCGATGACGTCCCGGCTGGCCAACGCCCGGCGCAGTTGATCGGTGCGCTGGGCTTCGAGCAGCGCGATCGCGGCGTGGGTGGCATACAGCGCGGCCAGGCGCTTGGCGGTGTCGTCGAATGCCCGTGGTTTCTCGGCGTAGAGGCTCAGCGAACCCATCCGCCGGTGGTCGACCCACAGCGGTACGCAGAAGATCGCATGCACACCGAGGCGAAGTGCCTCGGCGGTGAAATCAGGCCAGCGTGACTCGTCGGCCATGTCGTCGACATCGATGCCGGTCTGGTCACGTGATGCGTCGATACACGGACCCACACCTGTGCGCTGCTGCAGAGCATCCAGCGGATCCGGTGCGGAGCCGACGGTGGCCTGGGGCTCGAAGCGGCCACGGACCAGCAGGTTGAGGCCGGCATGGTCGGCGTGGGTGATGACTGATGTCGCCGATCCCAGGATGGCCGACAGGGTCTGGTCGAGGTTGGCGTCGGCGACGTGCATAGCCCGGCACAGGACGTGCAGAGCGTTGAACTCCTCGTCGCCCAGAACATCGAGCCCTTGGAGGTCGGTGAGCTCAGCGGGGTGGGGACCGGACACCCTTCGATTGTCACACCCCGGCGCCGGCCGCCTCCTGCAGTCCCCGCGTCGCCAGCTGATCGGCGAGTTCGTTGTCGCCGACGCCCGAGTGGCCCTTGACCCAGAACCATTCGACGTCGTGACGGCTGCAGGCTTCCTGCAGACGTTTCCAGAGGTCGACGTTCTTGACCGGCTGCTTGGCCGCCGTCATCCAGCCATTGCGCTCCCAGCCGTGCACCCACTTGGTGATGCCGTTGCGCACGTAGGTGCTGTCGGTGTAAAGATGCACTTTCACAGGCCTTTTCAGCGCTTCCAAGGCCATGATGGGCGCTGTCAGCTCCATCCGGTTGTTGCTGGTCTCGCCGGGGTCGCCGCCGCACATCTCGCGGACGTGATGACGCTGGCGCAGCACCGCTCCCCAGCCGCCGGGGCCGGGATTGGGTCTGCACCCGCCGTCGGTGTGGATGATCACGGGGTCGTCCATTGTCACCCGTCGAGGATAGGCGGCCAGGTGAGCGCCGGCCGGACCGACATCCCGGTGCGCAAGCGTGGTGACGGTCATGGTCTGCAATCTTCAATAGGATCGACGGCGATGGTTGACGACTCCGTGGCCGACATGGTGCAGAACGGTGCCTTCGAGCGGTTCGCCCGGTTCGGGTACGTGGTGAGCGGTCTGTTGCACATCGCCATCGGTTACCTCGCCGTCCGGGTGGCACAGGGTGCCGGCGGCGATGTCGACCAGTCCGGTGCGTTGGCGGAGGTGGCCGCCAGGCGCGGCGGCGGTATCGCCCTCTGGGTCGCGGCGGGCGGCTTTCTGGCGATGGCGCTGTGGCGACTGGCTGAGACGGTGTTGGGCCGCTCCACCGATCCCAAATCGCAACGCACCCTGTTGGAGGTTTCCGACCGCCTCAAGGCTCTCGGTCTTGCCGCGGTCTACTTCGCCCTGGCCTGGTCCACGTTCGGCTTTGCCAGGGGAACGGGAGAATCGGCCAGCGAACAGAATTCGACGATGAGCGCGCGGCTGCTGCAGACCACGGGCGGCACAATCGCTCTCATTCTCGCCGGACTCGTCATCGTCGCGGTCGGCGGCTACCACATCTTCAAAGGTGCTACCCGCAACTTCCTCGACGACCTCAAGGGCACGTCGAGTTCGTTGGTGCGCCAACTGGGGACGGTGGGCTACATCGGCAAGGGCCTGGCCATTGTCGGCACCGGGGTGGCGGTGGTGGTGGCAGCGGCAACCTCCGATCCCAGTCGGGCGACCGGGCTGGACGGTGCGTTGAAAAGCCTTGCCGCTCAACCGTTCGGCCCGGTGCTGGTGAACGCGGCCGCGGTGGGCATCATCACCTACGGCTTGTTCAGCTTCGCGATGGCTCGCTACACGAAGATGTGACTGCCAGCTCAACCCCGCAGGATGGTGGTGAGGACGTCGAGCACCGTGGGGTCCTCGATGGTGGACGGTACCGGCTCGTCCTTGCCGGCGGCGATACCACGCAACGTCTTTCGCAGGATCTTGCCCGAGCGTGTCTTGGGCAGCGCCGGCACCACGTCCACCAGTCGGAACGTCGCCACGGCACCGATCTCCGCGCGCACCGAGGCGATCAGTTCCTCGGCCAGGTTGTCGGCTGACGCACCCGCCTTGAGCACCACCAGCCCGCGTGGCACCTGGCCTTTGATCTCGTCGGGCACCCCGATCACCGCGCACTCGGCCACGGCCGGATGGGTGGCCAGCACCTCTTCGATGGAACCCGTCGACATGCGGTGTCCGGCGACGTTGATCACGTCGTCGATGCGCCCCATCACAAAGAGGTAGCCGTCGTCATCGATGAAGCCGCCGTCACCGGTCAGATAGAAGCCGGGATGCTCGCTCAGGTAGGACTTCTGGTAGCGGACCTCGTCACCCCAGATGCCCTGCAACGTGCCCGGTGGCAGCGGTAGCCGGATGCAGACGTCGCCCTCGGTGCCGGGTGCACAGTTGTTGCCTTCGTGGTCGAGGACATGGACGTCATACCCCGGCATGGGGAGAGTCGACGAACCGGCCTTGACCGGAAACTGTTGCACACCCATGGGATTGGCGGAAATGGGCCATCCGGTCTCGGTCTGCCACCAGTGGTCGATCACCGGGATGCCGAGTTTCTCGGCCGCCCAGTGCAAGGTGTCGGGATCCAGCCGCTCTCCGGCCACGAACAGGTACTTCAGCGATGCCCGGTCATACTGCGCCACAAATGCACCGGTGGGGTCCTCCTTGCGGATGGCGCGGATGGCCGTCGGTGCGGTGAACAGCACCTTGACCCGGTGTTCGGTGATCACCCGCCAGAAGGCGCCGGGGTCCGGTGTCCCGACGGGCTTGCCCTCGTACAACACCGTCGTCGCACCCAGAAGCAGTGGTGCGTAAACGATGTAGGAGTGTCCCACCACCCAACCGACATCCGAGGCCGCCCAGAACACCTCGCCGGGCGCGACGTCGTAGATGTGGCGCATGGTCCACAGCAACGCCACGGCATGACCGCCGTTGTCGCGGACGATGCCCTTGGGTTTGCCGGTGGTACCCGAGGTGTACAGCACATAGAGGGGGGCGGTGGCGGCTACCGGCACCGGGTCCACCGGCTCGGCCGATGCCATCAGGGCCGCATAGTCGAGATCCCGCCCGTCGATCAGGTCGCAGCGGTGGTGGTCGCGCTGCACCACCACACAGTGCTGCGGCGGATGGGCCGAACGCGCGATGGCGGCGTCGATCATCGGCTTGTACTCCACGGTGCGGGTGGGCTCGATACCGCACGAGGCAGTGACGACGACGGTGGGCCGGGCGTCGTCGATGCGCACCGCCAATTCGTGCGGAGCGAACCCGCCGAACACCACTGAGTGCACCGCCCCGAGGCGCGCGCACGCCAGCATGGTGATGACCGCTTCGGGGATCATCGGCAGGTACACCACCACGCGGTCGCCCTCGCCGACACCGAGTCCCCGCAGGACCCCGGCGAAACGTGCTGTCTCATCCAGGAGTTCGGAATAGGTGTACACCCGTTTGGTGCCGGTGACGGGGGAGTCGTAGATCAGGGCGGGCTGGTCACCGCGGCCGTCGGCGACGTGGCGATCCAGTGCGTTGGCGCAGGTGTTGAGCTCGCCGTCGGGAAACCAGCGGTAGTTGGGCGGGTCGGTGTCGTCGAGGACGCGCTGCGGGGCACGGGTCCACGTGACGGCCTCGGCGGCCTTCGCCCAGAATGCCGCGGGGTCGGTGATGCTGGCTTGGAACAGTTCTGAGTATCCGGGCACGCGAAAACCGTAGCGCGCAGGCGGCTACCCGGTGCCGGGGATACGCAGATGTGCCGTCAGCAGAATCTCGTCGAACTGGGCTCGGGTGGGCAGGGTGTCGTCATAATCCATCGCCAGGAAGTCCGTCGTCAGCTGGGCGGCCAGATTCCGCAATCGGGTGTTCGTCTCCTGTGAACGCCATTTCAGCAGCGCGAAGGCACGGTCGGCATCCAGGCGGTAGATCAGCATCAGCATTCCCTTGGCCTGTTCGATGGCCGAGCGGTTCTCGGCGATCTCGGCCACGGCTGCGCTGATGGTCTGCTGGCGGATGGCGTCTCTGGCCGTCAGGTCCATGTAGAACCCCTGGGTTCCCGGCTCTCCGGCGAGATGGCTCAGGGGATAGCCCACGATCGTGACGTCGTGGACATCGCCACCTGTATCGATGACGCGGTCTCGGGTGTTGAACGGCTGGTCGACGGTGCGGTGGCCGTCGAGGAGGCGGGTCACGCGTTCACGGTCATCAGGCTGCGAATCCGGTGACCATTCCCAGCGGCGATCATCCTGGAAGTAGCGGAACCAGCCCGCGCGGAGCTGCGGTGACCCAGCCGCAAACGACGCGGGGTCATCACCGTATGGCATCCAGTCGTCCTTCGTGAAACTCGGAAAAAGAAGGCGGCTGGATGTTCAACCGGTTGCTTCAAAGCAAATTAGGAGGTCGCAGCGTCGAAATCAAGCGACGCCGCGCGATGTCGTGCCGTGGCGGCTGTGGATCTGGACACCGGCGACGCCGGGGTGGTGTTCGAAGCGGGCCGGCGGACGTCGGCGACTTCTTTCCCCGCGTCGTCGATCAGCGCTGATCCACCGCCTGCTGGCCGACCACCCGCAACAGCCGCAGATCGTCCAACGCCGTGGACCCCGCGGGCGGGGTGAGCACCACCAAGGTCTGGTTGTGGTCGGTGGCCAACACCTCGCAGTCCAGCGTGATGGGTCCGACCTTGGTGACGAACGACTTCTGCTGTAGCCGCCGCGCCGCCACCTCATGGCGCTCCCACAGCTGCGCGAACTCGGCACTGTGGGCCAGCAGGTTGTCGATCAACTCGGTCATGTCGGCGTCACCGCGGCGGCGCGCCCACGCCATCCGCAGATCGGCGACGGTGATCTGACTGTGCTCGCCGCACCGCTCGAGGGGCACGTTCGTGCGGGCCGCCGGATCGGTGAACCACTGCCAGGCCAGGCTGGCCCGGAAGCTGGTGTCGTCGGAAACCAGATCACCCATCAGAAGTCTGGCCACGTCGTTTTGCGCCAGCACCAGATAGGTGTCCGAGCAGACGAAGGCGGCAGCGTCGCGCATCTGGTCCAGCACGAACAGCAGTGCGGGCCGCACGTGGGTGGACGGTCCCGTCCGGTCGGGCACGGCATGTCCGGCCAGCCGGTACAGATGAGCGGTCTCGTCGTCGGACAGCCGCAGTGCCCGGGCCAGAGCACGCAGCATCTGTGGTGAGGGTTGTGTGCTGCGGGCCTGCTCCAGGCGGCCGTAGTAGTCCACCGACATCCCGGTCAGCTGAGCCACCTCCTCACGGCGCAACCCCGCGGTGCGGCGGCGCACCCCGTCAGGCAGACCCACCTCGGCCGGCTGGATGGCCTCGCGGCGGCGGCGCAGGAAATCAGCCAGCGCAACACGGTCCATGAGCCCATCCATACAAGCAATTGTCGCCGGACAGCGCGGTTCCAGACAGGGACTCGAGATCCCTGGTTGCGCGCGTCCTAGTTGCCGGGCCGACATCGTCGAACACTGGCTGGCATGGAAACGAAGAAACTGGGTTCACTCTCGACGTCGGCGATGGGTCTGGGCTGCATGGGTATGTCCGGCGCCTACGGTGCCGCCGATCGGGACGAGAGCATCAACACCGTCCATGCCGCACTGGAGGCCGGCATCACACTGCTCGACACGGGCGACTTCTACGGCATGGGACACAACGAAATGCTGCTCGCCGAGGCCCTGCGCGGGGTCCCCCGGGAGACCTATCAGCTAAGCGTCAAGTTCGGTGGCCAGGTGGCGCCCGACGGCGCGTTCATCGGCTTCGACGGGCGCCCTGCGGCTGTGAAGACCTCGTTGTCGTACTCGCTGCAGCGCCTGGGCACCGACCATGTGGACATCTACCGGCCTGCCCGGCTGGACCCGACCGTGCCCATCGAGGACACCATCGGAGCCCTGGGTGAACTCGTCGACGCCGGCTACGTGCGCCACATCGGCCTGTCCGAGGTGGGTGCGGAGACCATCCGGCGGGCGGCGTCCGTACGCCCGATCAGTGATCTGCAGATCGAGTACTCGCTGGCCTCGCGCGGGATCGAAACAGAGATTCTGGCCACCTGCCGGGAACTCGGCATCGGTATCACCGCCTACGGCGTGCTGGCCCGCGGCCTGATCGGCGGGCACTGGACCAAAACCAGTGGTGGACAACGTGATTTCCGTGCCGCCTCGCCACGGTTCGCGGCCGAGAACCTGGACGCCAACCTGGCACTGGTGGAGGCGTTGCGCGGGGTGGCCGACGACCTCGGAGTAACCGTGGCGCAGGCCGCGATCGTGTGGGTGGCCAGCCGCGGCGACGATGTGGTGCCGTTGATCGGCGCCAAGACCCGGGTGCGGCTCACAGAGGCGCTGGGTGCTCAGGTGAGGCTCACCGAGGGGCAACTCGCACTGTTGGAGAAGGCGCTGCCCGCCGACCAGATTGCCGGTGAGCGTTACCCCGCCGCGCACATGGCGATGCTGGACTCGGAACGGTAGCGATGCGGGTGAGGGGCGAGGCCGCTGAGGAGAAGGGCAATCACGCTTTGGCGATGACGTTCTCGGCGAACCACTCCAGGTTGCGGATCTTGGCCTCGAGCGGCTCGGTGTCGGAGCCCATGATGTAGGGAATCCGGAAGCCCACGATGACGTCGGTGACGCCTTTGTCCTCGAGTCGTTTGATGCCGTCGAGAGTGAAGCCGTCGATCGAGATGACGTGGATCTGGAACTCGTCGGCCAGCCCGATGCGCTCTTCTTCCTCACGGTATTTGGCCAGCTTGGCCAGCAGCGGATCAAGCTCCGCCGGGTCTCCACCGCCGTGCATCCAGCCGTCGTTGCGGGCGGCTCGCCGCAGTGCGGCGTCGGCGTGCCCACCGATCAGGATCGGCAGCGGCTTGGTGGGCGCGGGCGTCATCTTGAAGCTGGGGAAGTCGTAGAACTCGCCGTGGTAGGAGAAGTAGTCGCCCGAGGTGAGGCCACGGATGACATCGATGCACTCGTCCATCCGCTTGCCACGCTTGGCGAACGGCACACCCATGATCTCGTAGTCCTCGGGCCACGGGCTGGTGCCGACGCCGAGGTTCAGCCGGTTGTCGAACATCGCGGCCAGTGACCCGGCCTGCTTGGCGACCAGGGCGGGCGGGCGGATGGGCAGCTTGAGCACGAAGACGTTGAACTGCAGGCGGGTGGTGACGGCCGAGAGTGCTCCGATGAGCGCGAAGGTCTCGATGAAGGCCTTGCCGTCCAGGAACTCGCGGTTGCCGTCCTCGGTGTACGGGTACTTCGAGTCCGACACCTCCGGGTAGGCCACGCTGTCGGCGATGGTCATTCCGTGGTACCCGGCTTCGTCGGCAGCCTTCGCCAACGGGATGTAGTACTTGGGATCGGTCATGGCCTCGGCATAGGTGAAACGCATACCAGGCAGACTAGAACACGTTCTAGTCTTTGCGCCCGATAATGCGGGTCAGCAGTAATTCTCCGTTGCCACGTTCAACGCCTGCACATACATCGGGTCCAGCCCGCGGTTGTGAATCACTGCCTGCTCGGCGCCCTCCAGCGCCTGCTGACAGGTCGGACCCAGCAACGTATCCCGTTGCAGCGAAATCTCATTGACGATCGTCTTGTTGAACTGGTTGATGGTGTCCCTGGACGCCGACAGATCCGCCGCGGTGACCGGAGCAACGGCGGGATCCAGCTTCCACTGCCCGAACCGGGTGTACTGGATGCCCTCGTTGGCATTGATCTGATCCTGGAAAACCAGCCGCACGTACATGGCGTCCACCTGCGCGGCGGTGGCCTCGGCGGCCACGGTGTCCAGCACCACCTCCACGCGCGGCGGGTCGTTGATGGGCCCGCCGTTGAGCCACTTGAACGCCGCGACGTTCTCCGCGGTCTGCAACCGCTGGGCGACCGCGTCGACCAGGTTGTAGAGCGGGCTGGGTTCGGCGGCGGCCGTCGGGGCGGCGGCGAACAGGGCCGCAGCGGCCAGAGGCACGGCGAGTAGGCGAATGCGCACCGATTCATCTTTGCGGATAAGGGATGACAACGGTTGCAGATGGTCGGCAAACTGGACATGTGCCTGAACTGCCTGAGGTCGAAGCGCTCGCCGACTACCTGCGCAACCATGCCGTGGGGCTGCCGGTCGGGCGCATCGACGTCTCGGCGTTCTCGGTGCTCAAGACCTTCGACCCGCCGATCACCGCGCTGTACGGGCACACCGTCACCGGCGCCAATCGGTGGGCCAAGTACCTGGGCCTGCAGGTGGGGGAGTTGCACCTGATCACTCATCTGTCGCGGGCGGGCTGGTTGCGCTGGTCGGACAAGCTGACCGCGACACCGCTGAAACCGGGCAAGGGTCCGATCGCCCTGCGGGTGCACCTCGGGACACCAGGAGAGGCGCCGGGATTCGACCTCACCGAGGCAGGCACCCAGAAGCGGCTGGCGGTGTGGCTGGTCGACGACCCCACCAAGGTCCCCGGCATCGCGGCGCTGGGGCCTGATGCGCTGTCGCTGGGACCCGACGACCTGGCCGCGGTGCTGCGCGGCAACACCGGCCGGATCAAATCGGTGATCACCGACCAGTCGGTGATCGCCGGTATCGGCAATGCCTACAGCGACGAGATCCTGCACGTCGCCAAGCTGTCCCCCTTCGCCACCGCGGGCAAGCTCACCGACGCTCAACTGTCGGCGCTGCACAACGCCATGATCTCGGTGCTCACCGACGCGGTGGCCCGCTCGGTAGGTCAGAAGGCCGCAACCCTCAAGGGCGAGAAGCGGTCCGGGCTGCGGGTGCACGCACGCACCGGGTTGCCCTGCCCGGTGTGCGGTGACACCGTGCGGGAAGTGTCGTTCGCCGACAAGTCTTTCCAGTACTGTGCCACCTGCCAGACCGGCGGCAAGGTGCTGGCTGACCGGCGGATGTCGAAACTACTCAAATAGCCCAGGGGCCTTCCGCTTCGAAGTGCGCCGCCAGCGCCACCAGAATGTTCTCCGCGCCGGGGCGACCGACGAACTGCACACCGATGGGCACGCCCGCGTCGGTCTGGCCCAGGGGAAGGCTGATAGCGGGCAGGCCGCCGATGTTCGCGAAGTTCGTCATCGCCATCATCTGTGTCGAGCGGGACACGATGCCGGCGTCAGCGTCGTGGGCGGACCCATCCGCTGAGGCTGGAAGGTCACCCATGGTGGGCGTCATCAGCAGATCGACGTCCGACCACCACGACTGCAGGCGGTAGGTCCACCCGGCCAGCCAGTACCGGGACTCCAGATAGGCCGGCGCATCCAGCGCCCGCGCCCGGGCGCGCTTCTGCGCATTGCGCGGCGCGAGCTCGGCGTCCTCGACCGGACGGCCCAGCGCCGCTTCGACCTTGCGGGACAGCAGCTCGACGTCGACGTCGACGATCGTGTCGTAGTGGCCCTGATACTCGGTTTCGGCGAGCGCAGCGGGGAATCCGTCGCTGAGGTGGTGTCCGCGGTCGGACAGGACGGCGGCGACCTTCTGGAACACCGCGCCGACATCGCCGGACGGCCACGGGGTGCCCGACGGGTGCTGTGACATGACACCGATCCGCAGCGGACCCACCGTGGCGGGTGTGGGGGCAAGCGCCGGTGTGACAAGGGAATACGGGTCGCCGAGGAACGGCTTGGCAAGGGCGGCCGTCACCGCTGCGGCATCCCGCACCGTCCGGGTGATCACACCCTCGACAGTGGCACCCGCCCAGGATTCACCGGCCTCGGGTCCCATGCTGATGCGCCCGCGTGACGGCTTGAGCCCCACCAGACCACAACAGCTGGCGGGCTGGCGGATCGAGCCGCCGCCGTCGGTGGCGTGCGCGACGGCCACCCAGCCGGCAGCCACGGCCGCCGCGGCGCCGCCGCTGGAGCCGCCGGGCGTGCGGTCGAGGGCACGTGGGTTGCGGGTCACCCCGGCGGCTTCGGACTCGGTGACGAAGGCGGTGGCGAACTCCGGCACCGTGGTGCGGCCGAGCACCACGAAGCCGGCGTCGATGATGGCGCGGTAGATGTTGCTGTCGACCGTGCCTGCCACCGTGGTGTTCGCCAAGGCAGTTGTTCCATAACGGGTTTCCTGACCGGCCGCCGTGCAGCGGTGGTCTTTGAGCAGGATCGGAACCCCGGCGAACGGGGCGGCGGGATTGACCCGTTCGCAGTCCTGCAGGGCCTGCTCGAACCGCTGCCAGCTCAGCGCGTTCAGTTCGGGATTTCCGGCTTCGATGCGCGCGATCGCGGCCTCGGCGAGCTCTCGGGCCGAGACCACCCCGTCCTGGATCGCGGTGGCCTGGGCGCAGGCGTCCTGATCGAGGAGATCACTCACAGCAGCCGACCATCCTTGGTCACCGGGGTGTCGTCCACCACGATGGTGCACCCGCGCATGGCGATGTCGAGGTGGGCGAACGAATCGTGCTTGAGGAACGGGTGCGGCCCGGTCGACCACAGGAAGTTGCCTGCGAAGGCGCGGGCGTCCATGCCCATGATCTCGTGCTTGGAGTACATCGCGGTGGCAAACCAGTTGGCGCTCTTCATCAGACCCCAACCCATGTGCGACAGCGAACGCGCCCAATGGTCGTCGGAATCGTCGAAGAACTGCTGGAGCCGTTTGGCGTCCGGCCCACCCGAGATTCCCTCGATGCGGCCGTCGGCCACGTCGAGCCGGATGTCGCTGGAGACGTATTCCTTGAAGGGCAGCAGGATGTCGCCCGCAGTCAGCACGATGGTGCCGTTGGAGGTCATCGGCCAGCACACCACCATGGTCGACGGCCAGTGATCCCACTTGCCCGGCTGGTCCACAAAACCCTTCTGATAGCCGGGATGGCTGTCCACCAGGTCGATGGTGAAGTCCGTGCCCGCCTCGGAGCGCACCGTCATCACCGACGACGCCGTGATCAGGTCTCGTGCCGACTCGACGAGTGCGGTGTCGGTGACCGAAGGCAGGTTGCGGGCCAGCACATCCGGTGCGTCGCAGACGAACAGGATGCGGGTGCCGGCTGCGAGTATCTCCGACTGCACGGGGGCGTGCACAAAGCCCTCGTGGGTCAGATCCACCACCATGTCGGCGGCCTTGAGGGTCTCCTGGATGACGCGGTTGTCCAGCACGGATTGCAGCCCGGGACCCGAGCCGGTGTGGGTGGCTGGCTCGGGGATCGGGGTGCCGGACGGGGCGGTGATGGTGGCGACACGCGCACCGAGCTGTTGGGCGGCACCGAAGGCGGCCGCCACATAGTCGGATCGGCTGGTGGGTTCGGTGAGCACGATGACATGTTCGCCTTCTGACATCTTGCACAGCTCGAACTCGCGGGCGAACAGCTTCACCAAGTCGACGCCGGTCAGATCTGCAGTCATTTCTCCTCTTTCGTCGTGGGTCGGGTTTTGCGCAACGAATTGCGCGAACGGTTGCTTATGATGTGTGCTCTATTGCGGGGGACAGCTGAGGGAGGGATTGCGTGTGGTGACACCCGATGGTCCGGTCACGTTGCGCACGATTGCGGATGCCGCCGGTGTGCACGTGTCCACGGTGTCGCGGGCGTTGCGTCGCGCGGCCACTCCAGGCGCCCAGGTCAGCGCAGCCGATGCTCGAATCGTGGCTCTGGCCAAGGAACTTCGTTACACCCCGAACCCGAACGCCGCGAGCCTGACCACCAACCGGTCCACCGCCCTCGGGGTGCTGGTGCCGCATCTCACCGACATCGTGTTGTCGCTGGTGTACGACGCCATCGAATCCGAGGCCGACAAGGCCGGGTACGAGACCTTCGTGGCCAACACCCACGACGAACCGGCCGAACAGGTCCGTCGTTTCGAGTTGTTGCTCGGCCGCCGGGTGGACGGCCTGATCCTCGGTGACGCGCACCTGGACGGCACCAACCTCGCCGAACTGGAACGCCGCAAGGTCCGCTTTGTCCTGGTGTCCCGCCGCAGCCCCGGTTATCTGTCGGTGTGCGGCGACGACTACCGCGGCGGCCGCCAGATCGGGGAACACCTTGCCGCCCTTGGCCATACCGAGGTGGGCATCATTGCCGGCCCGATGTGGGCCAGCACCAGCGTGGACCGTGTCAACGGCTGCGTCGATGCTCTGGCGGCCGCGGGTGTCGAGGTGAAGCCCACCAACATCCTGGAGCTGGGCTTCGACGCCGACCACGGCCACACCGGCGCGCTGCAACTGCTGTCGCAACCGAAACCACCGACGGCCATCTTCGCGGTCAATGACTTCTCCGCCATCGGCGCCATGGGTGCCCTGCGCGAACTGGACCGCAGGCCGGGTCGTGACGTTGCGGTGGCCGGTTACAACGACATCCCGGTGGCAGGCGAGCTGATGATCCCGCTGACCACGGTGCGCAGCCCTATGGAGGAGATGGGTGTGCGTGCGGTGCAGACCCTGCTGGCGGTGCTCTACGGCCTGCCGACGTCGTCGACCACGCTGCCCACCGAACTGGTGGTCAGGGAGTCGACGACGGGCTGAGCTCACGCGACCGGGCCGGGCTTGGTGCGCAGGAACCGGTCGATCACCAGCACCTCGACGGCCTTCATCAAAGCCGTGAAAAGCAGTGCGTAGACGATCATCTCGGCCGGCCGCAAGAACTTGAACTCCTGGATGATCCGGGCGCCGATGCCGTCGGGGGAGGTGATGGCCTCCAACAGCACGATCAGCTTCCAGGAGAACGCGAACGACGTCCGCGCCGCGGCCTCGGCGGCAGGGCGCAGCTGGTACCACAGCACGTGCCGCATGTAGGTCAGTGGCCCGAACTTGTAGGCGGCGGCCATCTCGTCCAGGCGGATGTCACGGGTCAGCACCGAGGCCATGGTCACGTTGATGACCAGCGGTGCGATGGCCAGTATCACCGCGACGATGCCCGAGCTCTCCGCCGTGCCGAGGATCAGGATGACGATGATGATGTAGACGACGTCGGGCACTGCCAGCGCCACCGCCAGGACAGGGCGCAGGAACGCTCGCAACTGCCAGCTGAAACCCGCTGCCACGCCCAGGATCAGGCCCACCGCCACCGACCCCGCCCATACCAGCAGCACCCGTCGCAGCGTGATCAGCAGATCGGAGACCAGCGTGTCGGACGAGAACACCGATCCGGTGGCCTCGAAGAGGTCCGCAATGGACGGCACCCAGCCGTCGGAGGTGATGCTGGCCAGTTCCCAGACGCCGAGCCCCACCAGGATCGCCAGTGCCGGGGCACCGAACCGCTTGACCCACGCGATGTTTCGCTTCGGCTCCGGGGTCGAGGTGAGCTCGGCGACGGCCGGGGTGTCCAGCGTGGTCACGGTGTTTTCTCCGGGGCGTTGTCCGCAGTGGGTTCCCACACCTGCAGCACTTCGTTGACCAGTTCCTCTTCCAGCTTGACCAGGCGGGGATCGCCGTAGGCGCGGGGCCGGGGCAGGTCGATGGTGATCTCCTTGAGCACCGTGGCCGGTCCCCGGCTGAGCACGAGGATGCGGTCGGACAAGAACAGGGCCTCGCGAATCGAGTGCGTGACGAACAGCGTCGGGGTGGCCGAGGATTCCCGCATCCGGTCCAGTTCCACCCGGATGGTGCGACCGGTGACCTCGTCGAGGCCGCTGAACGGTTCGTCCATCAGCACCAGATCGGGTCGCACGGCCAGCGCTCTGGCAATGGACACACGCTGGCGCTGCCCGCCGGAGAGGTTCATCGGCAACGCATCGATGTGGTCTCGCACCTGCAGCAGCGACAGGTACCGCTCGATCTGGCCCGCCCACTCCTCTTTCGGCACCCCGGCGCTGCGCATCGCGATCTCGATGTTGCGCCGCACGCTGCGCCAGGGCAGCAGCCGGTGATCCTGGAAGACGTATCCGGTGCGCAGCCGCTTGCCCACGTCGGCGGTGACATCCGTGCAGCGGTAGGTGATCTGGCCCGCCGCAGGCGATTTCAGGCCGGCCAGCACATGCAACAGCGTGGACTTGCCGCAACCGCTGGGTCCGATGATCGACACGAACTCGTCTGCGCCGATCCGTAGATCGATGTCACGCACGGCGGTCTTGGTGCCGTAGTTGATCGAAATGCCCGACAGATCGAGAAAACTCATCTCTTCGGTGGCCGGAGGTTCGAGGTGAACGGTCATGACGACACTCCTGTCCAATGCTGGGCCTTCTTCTCCAGAGGCCGGATCACCAGGTACTCGGTGGCCAGCAGAATGGCCGCGAACACGATCAGCCACAGCATCACGTCAACGAGATTGAACTTGGAAAACGAACGGTCGAACTGGAACCCCATGCCGCTGCTGACGAGGAAGATCTCCACCACGACGACCACCTTCCACAGATGGGCGTGCTCGTTGCGGATCGCCGTCATCACCGCCCCCGCGGTGTGGGGCACCAGGATCTCCCTGACGTACTGCCAGCGCGAATAGCGGTAGGACGCGGCCATTTCCAGTAGCCCAGGGTCGACTCCTCGCAGCGCGGAGAGCACCACCAGCGCCACGAACGGAAAGATGGTGGCCACCAGCACCACCACCGCACCCAGCTCGACATTGCGGAAGAACGACACCGCCATCAGCGCGGTGATGGTGCTCGGGACGGTGATGAACACCGCGACGTACACGCCGGCGAAACGGCCCCAGAAATCCGACTTCCACATCACCACCGCCACGGCGATGCCCAGCGCCAGCCCCAGCGCCAGCGAGATGAGCACCCGCATCCAGGTCTCACCCACGCTGGCCCACACGTCGGGGTCGGCCAGGAACGTGGGCAGTTCACCGAACACCTCGCCGATGGGGGCGATGAAGTTGCTGCCGGCGCCGCCGAACGCCCACAGGGCGATGATGGAGGCGGCGCCGGCAACCGAGTACAGGGCCGATTGGGTCCGTCTGCTCAACATGGAACGACTATTTGGCCAGAACCGAGTCGAGGGTGGCCGCCGGGGCGTTCTCCGGGTAGCTCGGCAGCATGCCGTCGTCGACCATGCGCTTGACCCAGTCGTTCATCGCGGTGGCGTCTTCCTCGGTCCACGAGTTGGTGTAGCAGGGCAGATCCTGGCAGTAGGTCACCAGGCGATCGAGTTCCTCGTCGGACTCGGCGTCCAGGAACGACTTGTACGGCTCTTCCTTGAAGGTCTCGTAGTTGGCGTCGATCATGGTTTGCATTGCCTCGCTGTAGGCGGCGACGACATTGTTGGCCAGCTCTGGGTTCTCGGTGAGCCAGCTACGGTTGGACCACAGCATGGCCAGCGGCGGTGCCCAGCCCTCCTTGTCCTGCCAGTACTTGGTGACTTCGAGAACGCGGGTGCCGTCGGCCATCTGGACGGCGCGGTCACCGAACGGCTCGAAGTTGAAGATCGCGTCGACCTCGCCCTGGGCCAGCAGCGCGGGCAGGGCTTCCGGCGAGGACTGCACCAGCGTCAGGTCCTTGTTGACGTCGATGTTCCAGCCGTCCTTGAGGGTCAGCGTGATGGCCTGCGTGGTGCCGGAGTCGTTGCCGAAGTGGCCGACCCGCTTGCCGCGCAGGTCTTCCGGGCTCTTGATTCCGCTGGCGCCGCTGGCGATGATGCCTGCGGTCTGGGACATCAGCGGGTAGTAGGCGACCGTGTCATGGCCTTCGCCGTTGGCGATGGCCGCCGACACCGCGTCACCGGGGCCCAGCTGTACCTGGCCCTGCAGGAACGGGGTGGTGCCGCCCGCCGGGTCGCCTTCGGTGTACTCGAGGGTGAAGCCGTACTTCTTGTCCAGCCCTTCCTCTTTGACGAACACCGGCACGACGCCGAAGGGGTCGGGTACGACGCCGTCCATCTTGACGACGGGGGAATCACTGCCGGCGGTCTCCTCCTCCGAGGAGCTGGACCCGCACGCGGCGGTCATCAGCAGCGGGATGGCGAAGAGAGCAACCGCTGCGCGGGTTCTGCGAACGTTCATGGTTGTGCCTTTCAGAAGGTGGAGGTTTCAGCGGGCGGAAGCGGCGAGCCCGCCCAGCGGCGTGCCCTGGTAGATCCAGTCGAGCTTGCTGTCGACGTTCTTGGCGACCGCGCGCATCCTTGCGTCACGCTCGCGCTGTGCGTCCCCGTCGGGGAGGTGGAACACTCCGCGGTTGTCCATCGCGGCGATCTGAACGGCACGGGCGCGTTCGGCCCGGCGCTGGACGTAGCCCTCCAGCGCGGTGGAGACGCCGGCGGCATCGACGGCGGCCAGTTCCTCGGCGAGTACTGCGGCGTCCTCGATGGACTGCGAAGCTCCCTGGGACACATAGGGAACCATCGAATGGGCGGCGTCACCCAGCAGGGCGATGTTGCCACGGTTCCACTGCGAGAACGGTTCCTGGCACTTCAGCGCCCACAGCACGATCGGGCCGGTGGCCTTGCTGAGCAGTGCGATGACGCGTTCATCCCAGCCCGTGTAGGCGGCGAGCAGCTCCTCATGGGTGGCGGGCCTGCTCCAGTCGCGGGACACCTCGTCGCTGACCGGGAAGATACCCACGATGTTGATCAGTTTCTGCCTACGCACCGGGTAGACCACCAGGTGACCGCCGGGCCCGAACCAGACATTGCCGGCCTGCCAGTCGACGATGAAGCGGGTGGTGGGGTCCTTGCGCACCGCGTCACCGTCGATCAGCGTGCGGAACGCCATGTCGCCGCTGTCGAGTACATCGTTGGGTGCCCCGATGTACTCGCGGATGGTGGAGCGCACGCCGTCGGCGCCGATCACCACGTTGCCGTCGACGGCGGTGCCGTCGGCGAGCAGCACGCGCGGCCGCAGCGGGTCGCTCTCGTCGACGCCGACGGCGGTGCTGTTGGTCAGGATCTTGGCGGGTGGGCCGGAGAACTCCTCGCCCACGGCGGCCTGCAGTAGCGCGCCGTGCAGGTCGGCACGGTGCACCTGGAGGTAGGGCGATCCGTAATGTGCTGTGGCACTTGCTCCCAGCGTGGTCTTGGCAATGATCGAGCCGTCGGACCAACGTCGGTTGACGGTCTCCTGAACCTCGAGGGAGATGCGGTCCATGGCCTCTTCGAGGCCCAGGTGCATCAGCACGCGGGTGGCATTGGGGCCCAGTTGCAGACCTGCGCCGATCTCACCGAGCGCCGGAGCCTGCTCCAGCACGGTGGTCGCGATTCCCTGTGCGCGCAGCGCGGCAGCGGCGGCCAGGCCACCGATACCCGCTCCGCAGATCACGACGTCGACGTCAGCCATGTTTGTTCTCCTTCGTCTTCAGCGGCGGCCTCCACGCGATCGGCGATGAGGTCTGACAGGTAGGGGATTTCGGCCCGGGAGCGATCGATGTCAGCGAGGTCCACGGCGGCCACGGCGGAGCCGGGGGACATGGCCATACCGGCGAGAATGTCTCCGGTGGGCGAGATGATGCGGCTGTGCCCGGCGAACGACACTCCGCGGGGATTGGTGCCGGTGAGGCCGGCGGCTGCTACGAAGCAGCCGTTCTCCAGTGCGCGTGAGCGGGTGAGCAGTTCCCAGGCGTAGAGCCGCTGGCGGCCGAAAGCGGCAGGAATGGCGATGATGTCCGCCCCGCGCAGCGCCAGATCGCGCACCACCTCGGGGAATCCCGCTTCATAACAGATGGCGACACCGATTGTGCCGAAAGGTGTTTTGACCAGTGCGCCGGGTTCCACGCGGCGGCCGAATTTGCGGCGCTCGCCGCCCCAGAGGAACCGCTTGGACGCCGAGGCCAGCACGCCTTCGGCGCCGATGACGACGGCCAGGTCGATCAACTCTCCCGCAGTCGAGCGGGTCAGCAGCGCGGTGGCGATCACCAGGTCGTGCTCGCGCGCCCAACCCGTCACCGTCTCGGTGTGCTCGTCGGCGTCGTGGCTGGCGCCGTCGAGGTCCATGTCGAGGTCGTAGCCGGTGGCGAACAACTCCGGCAGGACCACCACGCCGGCTCCCTGGCCGGCCAACTGAGTGACCTGACGCTCGGCTGCAGCCAGGTTCAGATCAGCGCGGCCCGGCACCGCCTCCAGTTGTACGACGCCGACACGCAGGTGTTCAGCCACGGGTCACCGTCGACTCGGCCTGCCAGCCTTCGGGGATGGCGGTCAGGGGGCCGGCGAACCACGGACCGGCGAGACGGCCCAACGGATTGAGTACGTCGTTGTCCACCCGCAATGTGTCATCGAGTACGCCCTCAGCGGCGTGAACTCGTAATACGGTCCCGTAAACGACTGTGTCCGTGCCGATTTGATGCTCCTCGAACAGGCGGCACTCGATGCTCAGGCGTGCTTCGGCCACCCGCGGCGCCCGCACCACGTCGGAGTCCACCCGGGTCAGTTCGGCCAGTTCGAACTCGTCGATCTCGGGGGCCACCGTGGCTGCTGACGTACTCACCGCGAGGTGATGGTCGAAGGACGCGATGTTCACCACGAAGTCACCGGTGGCGCGCACGTTGGCCAGGGTGTCCTTCACCCCGCCGTCTGCCTTGGGGCCGATGGACACCAGCACAGTGGCCGGTTCCCGGGATGCGACGGTGAAAAAACTGAAGGGGGCCAGATTGGCGGTGCCGTCGGGGGCGGCCGTGGACACCCACGCGATCGGTCGCGGCTGCACCGCTCCCACCAGCACTTTGTATGCCAGCGCGGGGTCCAGCGCGGTGATGTCGATCTGCCTGGCCGGCACGTTGTTCCTCCCGTCGGAAATCGCTCGTGCAATGCTTTGCGCAAGCGGTTGCACGACTATGTTCGACCAGGGGCAAGCGCGCGTCAATCGCTGGAAGGCTGCTTAACCTGCTGTTAACAGGAGGTGATCGGCGTCACCGTGCCGGACGGATACCAAGCTGGTTTAAGGATCGCAGGACCGTGGTAGCCCAACTCACATGATGGTGAAACTCTCGAAAATGACTCCCGCATTGTTCGCAGGTGCCGCAGCCGCGGCGTTCGCCTTCGCTCCCGCCGCAATGGCCGAGCCGGCACCCCCGCCGTGTGTGAACGCCGACGGCACTCCGTGTGCCGATATCGGCACCGCAGGCCCCGGTGGCGCGAACGTCGACATCCCCTACGGCCCCGACGGGCAGGCCGGTCCCGGCGGCGCAGCCGGCAGCATTCCGTTCGGGCCGGCAGGTGAAGCCGGTCCCGGCGGAGCCAGCGGAGTGATCCCCGGTGGACCGGGCGGAACGGCGGGTCCCGACGGAGCCAGCGGCTCAATCCCCTTCGGCCCCAGCGGAACTGCTGGCCCCGGCGGAGCAACGGGATGTATCCCGAACGTCGGCTGTGCCACCATCCCGGCCCCCTGATCCGACGGGCTGACCGACACAGCAGTGCGGCGCGTGACCATGACGGTCACGCGCCGCATTGCGCTTTCCTGGGGTTACTCAGCCCGCCCGGCCCCGCTCGACGCGGTAGCGGCGCACCAGTGCATCGGTGGAACTGTCCGACTGCTCGGCGGGCGGCGAATCGGCAGTGATGATGGGTAACAAGGCTTTTGCCTGCGTCTTGCCCAGCTCCACGCCCCACTGGTCGAACGAGTCGATACCCCAGATCACGCCTTCGGTGAACACCTGGTGCTCGTAGAGTGCGATCAGCTGTCCGACCACCGACGGCGTGAGCTTGGTGGCGAGGATGGACGTCGACGGGCGGTTGCCCGGCATCACCTTGTGCGGCACCACATCAGCCGGGGTGCCCTCTGCGGCAATGGCTTCCGCGGTCTTGCCGAACGCCAGCACCTGAGTCTGGGCAAAGAAGTTGCTCATCAACAGGTCATGCATGCTCCCCGTGCCGTCGGCGGTGGGCAGGTCGTCCGTCGGCTGTGAGAAGCCGATGAAATCCGACGGCACCAGCCGGGTGCCCTGGTGCAGCAACTGGTAGAAGGCATGCTGGCCGTTGGTTCCCGGCTCGCCCCAGAAGATCTCACCGGTATCGGTGGTCACCGCAGTACCGTCGGCGCGCACCGACTTTCCGTTCGATTCCATGGTCAGCTGCTGCAGGTAGGCGGCGAAACGAGCCAGGTCGTTGGAGTACGGCAGCACCGCGCGAGACTGCGCGCCGAAGAAGTTGGAGTACCACAGCCCGATCAGGCCGAGCAGCGCCGGTGCATTGGATTCGATTGGGGCCGTGCGGAAATGCTCGTCCACCAGGTGGAAACCCGACAGAAAATCGGCGAACGCCTCCTTGCCGATCACCGCCATGACGCTCAGGCCGATGGCGCTGTCGACGCTGTAGCGTCCCCCCACCCAGTCCCAGAAGCCGAACATGTTGGCGGTGTCGATGCCGAACTCGTCGACCAGCTTCTTGTTCGTGGACACCGCCACGAAGTGCTTGCTCACCGCGGCGTCACCCAGGGCGTCGGTGAGCCAACGTCGTGCCGCAGTGGCGTTGGTCAGGGTCTCCAACGTCGAGAACGTCTTGGACGCGACGATGAACAGCGTGGACGCCGGATCCAGATCGGCCAGCGTGGCAACCAGATCGGCAGGGTCGACGTTCGACACGAAGCGCGCCGAGATACCGGCGTCGGCGTAGTGCCGCAGCGCCTGGTACACCATCACCGGGCCCAGGTCCGAACCGCCGATGCCGATGTTCACCACGGTCTTGATGCGCTCACCCGTGGCACCCGTCCACTCGCCGCTGCGCAACCGGTCGGTGAACGCGCCCATGGAGTCCAGAACGGAATGCACGTCGGCCACCACGTCCTGGCCGTCGACCGTCAGTGCCGCGTCACGCGGCAGTCGCAGGGCGGTGTGCAGGACGGCGCGATCCTCGGAGGTGTTGATGTGTTCACCGGCGAACATGGCGGCCCGGCGGGCCTCGAAGCCGGCGGCTTCGGCCAGGTCGGCCAGCAGCTTCAGGGTCTCGCGGGTGACGCGGTGCTTGCTGTAGTCGATGTAGAGATCACCGACGGTGAGGGTGAGTTCGCCACCGCGTGTCGGGTCGTCGGCGAAGATCTGGGTGAGGTGTTTGGTACCGATCTCGTCGAAGTGCCGTGCTAGTGCATTCCAGGCAGGAGTCTCTGAGATATCCACGATGTCGGTCATTCCCAAACCCTAATGCGCTCGATGCGATGCAGGGGTAGATGATTGGTGTATGGACATCACCGCCCTTCTGAAGTCAGTCCCCACCGGCCTTTGGATCGGTGGTGAGGAACGCGCGGGATCGTCGACCTTTGACGTGCACAACCCCGCCGATGACGCGGTGTTGACCGCCGTCGGTGACGCCACCCCCGCCGACGCCATAGCCGCACTCGACGCCGCCGCGGCAGCCCAGCCGGAATGGGCCGCCACCCCGGCCCGCAAACGCGGTGAGATCCTGCGCTCGGTGTTCGAGACCATCACCGCGCACGCCGACGACATCGCCGCCCTGATGACGCTGGAGATGGGCAAGGTGTTCGCCGAGAGCAAGGGTGAAGTGACCTACGGTGCCGAGTTCTTCCGCTGGTTCGCCGAGGAAGCCGTCCGCATCGGCGGCCGCTACCAGCACAGCCCGGCCGGCACCGGCCGCATCCTGGTGACCCAACAGCCCGTCGGCCCCTGTTATGCGATCACGCCGTGGAACTTCCCGCTGGCCATGGGAACCCGCAAGATGGGGCCCGCATTCGCCGCCGGCTGCACCATGGTCGTCAAGCCCGCGCAGGAGACGCCGCTGACCATGCTGCTGCTGGCCAAGTTGATGGACGACGCGGGCCTGCCCAAGGGCGTGCTGTCGGTGCTGCCGACCAGTGATCCGGGCGGGGTCACCACCGCGCTCATCGACGACGGACGGCTGCGCAAGCTGACCTTCACCGGCTCCACCGGCGTGGGCAAGGCCCTGGTCAAGCAGTCCGCCGACAAGCTGCTGCGCACCTCGATGGAACTCGGCGGCAACGCCCCCTTCATCGTGTTCGATGACGCCGACGTGGACGCCGCGGTGGACGGCGCCATCCTGGCCAAGATGCGCAACGGCGGCGAGGCCTGCACGGCAGCCAACCGCTTCCACGTCGCCAACGCCGTCCGCGAGGAGTTCACCGAGAAACTGGTGAAGCGGATGAGCGAGTTCACCCTGGGCAACGGCCTCGACGAGTCGTCCAAACTGGGCCCGCTGATCAGCACCAAGCAGCTGTCCAAGGTCACCGAACTGGTCACCGACGCCATCGACCGTGGAGCCTCGGTGGCGGTGGGTGGGCAGGCGCCCGGCGGCCCCGGCCACTTCTACCCGGCCACGGTGCTCACCGACGTCCCGGCCGACGCCCGCATCCTCAAAGAGGAGGTGTTCGGACCCGTCGCCCCGATCACCGGTTTCGACACCGAGGACGAGGGGGTGGCCGCCGCCAACAACACCGAATACGGGTTGGCCGCTTACGTCTACACCACATCATTGGACCGGGCGCTGCGGGTGGCCGAGAACATCGAGTCCGGGATGGTGGGCGTCAACCGCGGTGTCATCTCCGATGCCGCTGCGCCGTTCGGCGGCATCAAGGAATCCGGCTTCGGACGTGAAGGCGGTACCGAGGGCATCGAGGAGTACCTCGACACGAAGTACATCGCGCTGACTCTCTGATCGACGGCTCGGAGCGCCTAACGGATCGGGCCCCGCGACGCTTCTAGACTCCCCGGCAACCACATGGGAGGTCTGGACGTGACTGCGGGGCCCGTCCGCGTCGGCGGGCGTCGTCGATGGGTTGCTGAGCCCACCCCGAAGAGTCGGCGCCAAGGGCGCAACATCGCAGCCCTGGACGGCATCCGGGCCATCGCGGTACTGCTGGTGCTCGCCGAACACGGCGGGCTGCCCGGAGTGCCGGGCGGATTCCTGGGTGTGGACGTGTTCTTCGTGCTCAGCGGCTTCCTGATTACCTCGCTGCTGCTCGACGAGCTGGGCCGGACGGGCCGGGTCAGCTTGCGCGACTTCTGGATTCGCCGTTTCAAGCGTCTGCTACCGGCCCTGCTGGTCGTGGTGGCCGCGGTACTGGCTGTCCGCTCGCTGTTCCCGCCCGACGCCATCACCGGCCTGCGCGACGACGCCGTGGCCGCCTTCCTGTGGGCGGCCAACTGGGCGTTCGTGGCTCAGGGCACCGACTACTTCTCCGAGGGCAGCCCACCGTCACCGCTGCAGCACATGTGGTCCCTGGGCGTCGAAGAGCAGTTCTATCTGGTGTGGCCGCTGCTGATCGTGGCGGTGGCACTGGTGCTGCTGTCGGTGCGCAAGACGGCGCCGGGGCTGAACGTGGTCCGGTGGACGGTCTTCGGGCTCGCGCTGGCCGGTGCGGCAGCCTCGGCGACACTGGCGATCCGGTGGGTGTCCGAGGAGAACCTGAACCGGGTCTACTTCGGCACCGACACCCGGGTGCAGGCCCTGCTGATCGGCGCGGCGGCCGCGGCCCTGCTGGTGCGTGACTGGTCGGCGGTGACGGCAGGCGGGGCGGTGCTGCGGAACCGCTGGGTGCGGTGGGCGGCACGGCTGATGTCGGTAGTGGGCGTCGCCGTCCTGGCGCTCGTCGCGCACCGCGCCACCGGTTCCGTCGACGACTTCCGGTCCGGCCTGCTGATCGTGGTGGCTGCCGGAGCCCTGCTGGTGGTGGTGCCGGTGGCGCTGGACCAACGCGGCCCCCTCGCCCGGGTTTTGGCGCTGCCGCCACTGGTGTGGCTGGGCGCCATCTCCTACGGCGTGTACCTGTGGCACTGGCCGGTGTTCCTGTTGCTCAACGGCGAGCGCACCGGCTGGACGGGTTGGCCCCTGTTCGGCCTGCGATGCGTGGTGACGCTGGCCCTGGCAGCGCTGTCCTGGTGGGCCATCGAACAGCCGGTGCAGAAGTGGCGGCCCTCATCGGTGCCCATGCTGCGGCTGGGAACCGCCATCGCTGCGACGGCCGCGGTGGCGACCGTGACGTTCGTCAAGGTGGACGTCACGCCCGCGGTTGAGGAGCCGCTGGACATCTCCTCGGCCGCCATGGTGATGCCCGAAGTGCCGGTGCTGGTGGGGCCCGGCACCAACGACCCCGCTACCCACACCGTCGCGGTGTTCGGCGATTCGGTGGCCTGGACGCTGATGCGGTACTTCCCGCCCACACCTGAACTGCATCTGGCCGACTACACGACCATCGGCTGCGGTATCGCGCGCGGCGGGCCCTACCGGATGACGGGCCAGGAGCTGACGCAGAAGCCCGAGTGTGACACCTGGCCGAGCCGGTGGGCCCAGCGCATCGAGCATTCCCGGCCCGACACCGTGCTGCTGATGATCGGCCGGTGGGAGATCGTCGACCGCATGCACGACGGGGAGTGGGCGCACGTCGGCGAGGACGACTACGACGACTACCTCCGCGGCGAATTGAATCGCGCACTCGACGTCGTGAGTGCCACCGGAGCAAGAGTTGTGGTCACCACCGCGCCCTACAGCCGTCGCGCCGAACGCTCCGACGGCAGCCTGTACCCGGAGGACCGGCCGGCCCGCACCGACGAATGGAATGCCCTGGTGCGTGAGGTCGCCAAGGACCGGCCGAACGTCTCGGTGCTGGACCTGAACAAAAAGATGGGCCCCGGCGGCTACTACCAGAACCGGATCGACGGGATACGGCTGCGCGGCGACGGCCTGCACCCCACACCCGAGGCCGTGGAATGGTTGGCGCCGTGGTTGATCGACGCTCTGGAAGAGGCAGCACCGAAGAAACCGTCGCCGTCTACGACGCCGACGGGACCGTGATCGGCGCGGCCCCACGGTCGCAGGTGTATGCCGACGGGCTGTGGCACGGCAGCGCCGGGGTGCTGGTGCGCTCGGGCGACGGCCGGCGAATCTACGTGCACCGCCGCACCGATACCAAGGCTGTCTTCGCGGGGATGCACGACTGTCTGGCCGGCGGGGTCATCGATCCTGGGGAGACGCCGCTGGACACGGCGACGCGTGAGCTCTCCGAGGAACTCGGTGTCTCGGGGACGGCGCCGGAGTTCCTGGCGTCCGCGGCATGGGACGGACAGTGGGCCGGCCGCCCGATGCGCGTTCACCTGTTCGCGTATGGCATCCGCTACGACGGCCCGCTCCGGCATCAGCCGTCGGAGATCGTCGACGGCTGGTGGTGGACCGACGCCGAACTACGCCGGCATCTGGGCGACCCGGGCTGGCCGTTTGTACCTGACACTCGGGTGTTGATTCCGCAGTTGCTGCGCTGAACGGGCCCGTGACACGTAACCAGTCGCGACGACACGCCGCGCACCGGCGCAGAGGTTTACGTCTGGGCGCCGAGGAGCTGGCTTCAGTAGCCGAGACGGCCGCGGCCCATGCGCAGTAGCAGCATGGCCAGGTCTTTGCCCTCGGGTCCGAGGCTGCTGTAGCGCTCGATCACCTTCATCTCGCGGCTGTGCACCAGACGGGTGCCGCCGGAGGCCATCCGGGCCTTGCCGATGATCTTGGAAACCTCGGTGCGACGGGCGATGGCGGCCAGGATCTCGGCGTCCAACCGGTCGATCTCGAGGCGCAGGACGTCGATGTCCTCGGCGGAGGCCTGCGGTTCGGCTTCGATACTCATGTCCTGCTCCGAATTCTCGCTGTTGGTGGGCGGCACTTGTGATGGTTCGGGTCTCATCCGGTTTCGGGCCTCACACAACAGAAGAGCCCCGGATCCGGATTCGGACCGCGGGGCTCAGGGAAGTCACTAAGCGCCGGGCACCGGAATCCGGTACCCGTAAAGAAATCGACGCTTCGTGTTGAGCACCAACCGAGTGTGCCACCAATGGCCGCGTCCGCGCAAAGTGTCTGTGTCCAGCGGTAAGTTCGATCCCAACATGAGTGTCACTACCGAAACCGATCAGCTGTTGGACGGCCTCAATCCCCAGCAGCGCCAGGCCGTGCTGCACGAGGGCACACCGCTGCTGATCGTCGCCGGCGCAGGTTCGGGCAAGACGGCCGTGCTGACCCGCCGGATCGCCTACCTGCTGGCCGCACGCGACGTCGGCGTCGGTCAGGTGCTGGCCATCACGTTCACCAACAAGGCCGCCGCCGAGATGCGGGAGCGGGTGGTCGACATCGTCGGTCCCCGGGCCAGGAACATGTGGATTTCCACCTTCCACTCGTCGTGTGTGCGGATCCTGCGCAACCAGGCCTCGCTGCTGCCGGGCCTGAACTCCAACTTCTCCATCTACGACTCCGACGACTCCCGCCGCCTGCTGCTGATGATCGGCAAGGACATGGGGCTGGACACCAAGCGGTACACCCCGCGACTGCTGGCCACCGCCATCTCCAACCTGAAAAACGAGCTGATCGAACCCGATCGAGCAGTCTCGGACCTCACCGACGCCTCCGATGACCTGGCCCGCACCGTGGCCTCGGTGTACGGCGAGTACCAGCGACGGCTGCGGGCGGCCAACGCCCTGGACTTCGACGACCTGATCGGTGAGACCGTGGCGGTGCTGCAGGCCTTCCCGCAGATAGCCCAGTACTACCGCCGCCGGTTCCGGCACATCCTGGTCGACGAGTACCAGGACACCAACCACGCCCAGTACATGCTGGTGCGTGAACTGGTGGGCCACGATCTGCCGCCCGACGACGGCGTGGCCCCCGGCGAGTTGTGTGTGGTGGGTGACGCGGATCAGTCCATCTACGCGTTCCGTGGCGCCACCATCCGCAACATCGAGGACTTCGAGCGCGACTACCCGAACGCCACCACGATCCTGCTGGAGCAGAACTACCGCTCCACCCAGACCATCCTGAATGCCGCCAACTCCGTGATTGCCCGCAACGCCGGGCGCCGTGAGAAGCGGCTGTGGACCGACTCGGGGGAGGGTGAGCTGATCGTCGGCTACGTCGCCGACAACGAGCACGACGAGGCCCGGTTCGTCGCACAGGAGATCGACAGCCTGGCCGACAAGGGCGACATCTCCTACAACGACGTGGCGGTGTTCTACCGCACCAACAACTCCTCACGTGCGCTCGAAGAGGTCTTCATCCGCGCCGGCATTCCCTACAAGGTCGTCGGGGGAGTGCGCTTCTACGAGCGCAAGGAGATCCGCGACATCGTGGCCTACCTGCGGGTGCTCGACAACCCCGGCGACACGGTGAGCATGCGGCGCATCTTGAACACCCCACGCCGCGGCATCGGCGACCGGGCCGAGGCTTGTGTCGCGGTGTACGCCGAGAACACCGGCGGCAGCTTCAACGACGCGCTGCTGGCCGCGGCACAGGGCAAGGTCCCGATGCTCAACAGCCGCTCGGAGAAAGCCATTGCCGGGTTCATACAGATGCTCGACCAGATGCGGGCCAAGCTCGACGAAGAGCTGGGCGACCTGGTGGAGGACGTGCTGGACCGCACCGGCTACCGGCGTGAACTGGAAGCCTCCACCGATCCGCAGGACCAGGCGCGGCTGGACAACCTCAACGAATTGGTCAGCGTCGCACACGAATTCAGCACAGACCGGGCCAATGCTCTGGCCCTGCGCGACGAGGACGAACCCCTCGACGAAGACGTCCCGGACACCGGTCTGCTGGCCGAATTCCTGGAGCGGGTGTCGCTGGTGGCCGACACCGATCAGATCCCCGAGCACGGCGCCGGTGTGGTCACCATGATGACCCTGCACACCGCCAAGGGGCTGGAGTTCCCGGTGGTGTTCGTGACCGGCTGGGAGGACGGCATGTTCCCGCACATGCGCGCCCTGGGTGATCCGCAGGAACTGTCCGAGGAACGCCGACTGGCTTACGTGGGTATCACCCGTGCCCGGCAACGCCTGTACCTCAGCCGAGCCAAGGTCCGTTCGTCCTGGGGTCAGCCCATGTTGAACCCGGAATCGCGCTTCCTGCGTGAGATTCCGCAAGAGCTGATCGACTGGCGTCGCACGGAGGTCACCCCGTCGTCGCGCAGCGCGCCGGTGGGCAATGCCGGACGGTACGGCACGCCGCGGCCGGCGCCGGGCCGGGCCGCGACCCGTAACCGGGAGATCATCACGTTGACCCCGGGGGACCGCGTCACCCATGACAAGTACGGCCTCGGCCGCGTGGAAGAAGTGTCGGGTGTCGGTGAGTCGGCAATGTCGCTGATCGACTTCGGCAGCGCCGGTCGTGTCAAACTGATGCACAACCACGCCCCGATCAGCAAGCTGTAGATCGTGCTGCAGAACCGCGGTGGCAGTGCACTTCTGGTGGTGGATGTGCAGAACGACGTCGTGGCACGCGCCCATCGGAGGGACGCCGTGGTTGCGAACATCGCGCACCTGGTACAGCAGGCCCGTGATGGACAGTTTCCGGTGGTCTGGGTGCAACACGCCGACGACGATCTGGTGCACGGCAGCGAGGGTTGGCGTATAGTCCCCGAGTTGGTGCCCGTCGATGGTGAACCGTTGGTGGAGAAGAACTTCGGCGACTCCTTCGAGGGCACCTCACTGGAGGACGTGCTGGCCGCACTACAGGTGGGGCGGCTGGTGGTCACCGGAGCGCAGACCGACGCCTGCGTGCGTTCCACTATTCACGGCGCCTTCGTGCGGGGGTATGACGTGACTCTGGTGGGCGACGCGCACACCACCGAAGACCTGTCGCAGTACGGTGCGCCGCCGCCGGATCAAGTGATTGCCCATACCAACCTGTACTGGTCGTTCCAGCGGGCGCCGGGGCGTGAGGCCGGCGTCGTCCCCACCGCCGAGGTGACCTTCTAGCGTGCCCAGCGGCGTGTAGCGGGCAGGAATGCCAATGCCACGCTGAGCACCGGCAGTGTCGGGATCAGGTACACCGGCCAGGGGATCTTGGCGCCGGCGACGAACACCGCCCCGAACGTCAGCAGGGCCACCACGGCTCCGGTGGCGATCAGGTAGCGGCCCACCGCGCGGCGCAGTAGCACGGTGATCAGTCCCGCGACCGTCGACGCGGCGAACACGAACGCCAGGAACCCGACACCGAGGCAGAACAGCCGGTCGGTCTGCCACCACCCGGTGATCAGGTCCGTGGCCACCACCGACACCGCCCACCCGCTGAGCATCGCGACGACGGAGGTGGCGATGGCCCCGCGCGGCGAGGGGGTGGCCAAAGCCGGGGGAGCCAGTGGCGCCGGAGCCGGCGGAATCAGGCCGGTGGGCGCCTCAGGGATGTGTGTGGTGCGCGGATCATGTTGTGTGGGAACAGGTCCCGTCGGGGCGCGGCGGATGATGCCGGTACGGGCGTCCTGCGGTGGGGACTGCGGCGCACGCCGGAGGATGCGGGTGTGATCAGGGTCCGGGTCAGGCACCGGGTCAGCCGGCGTACGCGCCGACGCTGATGCCGCGCTTGGCCAGCCACGGCACCGGGTCGATCCGGTCGGTGCCGTTGAGCAGGACCTCGAGGTGCAGATGAGGCCCGGTGGAGTTGCCGCGGTTGCCGATGGTGGCGATCTGGTCGCCGGCGAACACCCGCTCGCCGAGCGTGACGTTCCAGCTGTTGATGTGGCCGTAGAGCGTGACGGTGCCGTCGGAGTGACGCAGTTTGACCAGTGCGCCGTACCCGGCCGTCGGGCCCACGTCGACGACCACGCCGTCGGACACGGCGTAGATCGGGGTACCGATGGAGTTGGCGATGTCGACACCACCGTGCAGGGCGCCCCAGCGGTAGCCGAAGCCGGAGGTGAAGATGCCCTGGGTGGGCTTGACGAACAGCGGGCGCTGCAATCGGGCTTCACGCTCGGCGCGCTCCTGCGCAAAGGCGGTTCCCTTGGCCAGTTCCTCGGAGTGCATGGGCGTCATGGCGCTGGGCGCCACGGTGACCAACTGCATGCCTTGCGAAGCGGTGTTCAGCGCGCCGTTCATCGACTGCTGGTCGGCGGCGAGCACGGCTTCGGCGGTGGCGGTGTCGGAGGGGTTGATGGCGGAGTGTGCGGCGGCCGCAGCGGCACCTGCGGCCATGGCGGCGATCATGACCCGGCCCTTGAGGGCGCTGGCGGCGGGCTTGCGGTGCGCGCCCGCACGCGGGATGACCTCGGTGAGATCCGGGTCGTAGCCGTCCTCATCCCCGTCGTCGGAGTCGTCGACGAACACGTCGTCGCTGAGATCTCGGCGACGAAGCAGGATTACGGGGGCGATGTCGTCGACGTCGTGGAGGTCGTCGAGTTCGGGTGCGTTGAGCACTTCGGACTCGATCTCCTCGAGCGAGATGACGTCGGTGATTTCTGCGGTGTCCACTGGGAGTCCAATGTAACCGTCTTCCAAGCGTGAGATTTCACGGGCGCTGATCGGCTCTTCCCTGGTGGGAGATGGTGCCGAGTGGTGTTGCGCCAACCTGAAACGTCCCTCTAGTCGTGACCAAAGCGTTATCTGGACTCAGAGACGTTAACCAAATTCCAATACAAGTGGCAACCCAAGCGAAGTCCCGACCGAGGATTGTGAGTTGTATCACTCTGCCGGGGTCGGTGACATGTGCCACAAGACAGGAGGCGGTGGTATCGGCGACCACTCGTGTCGATAAAGTTCCCCCCGGCGCGAACCCGAGAAACCGGCCGTCCTAGAGAACCGACAAAGCCCGCCACTCCGGCAGATAGACAGTGAGCCCAATGGATCTTTTCGAGTATCAGGCGAAAGAGCTGTTCGCCAAGCACAACGTTCCCACCACTCCGGGCCGGGTGACCGACTCCGCCGAGGACGCCAAAGCCATCGCCGAGGAGATCGGCAAGCCTGTCATGGTCAAGGCGCAGGTGAAGGTCGGCGGGCGCGGCAAGGCCGGCGGCGTGAAGTACGCGGCCACCCCCGACGACGCCTTCACGCACGCGCAGAACATTCTGGGCCTGGACATCAAGGGCCACATCGTCAAGAAGCTCTTGGTCGCCGAAGCCAGCGACATCGCCGAGGAGTACTACATCTCCTTCCTGCTGGACCGCTCCAACCGCACCTACCTGGCCATGTGCTCGGTCGAGGGTGGCATGGAGATCGAAGAGGTGGCCGCCACCAAGCCCGACCGCCTGGCCAAGGTGCCCGTTGATGCCGTCAAGGGTGTCGATCTGGCCTTCGCCCGCGAGATCGCCGAGAAGGGCCACCTGCCCGCCGAGGTGCTGGACGCCGCGGCCGTCACCATCCAGAAGCTGTGGGAGGTGTTCATCGGCGAGGACGCCACCCTGGTGGAGGTCAACCCACTGGTACGTACCCCCGATGACCAGATCCTGGCGCTGGACGGCAAGGTCACCCTGGACGCCAACGCCGACTTCCGTCAGCCCGGCCACAAGGAGTTCGAGGACAAGGACGCCACCGATCCTCTGGAGCTCAAGGCCAAGGAGAACGACCTCAACTACGTCAAGCTCGACGGCGAGGTCGGCATCATCGGTAACGGCGCCGGTCTGGTCATGTCGACGCTGGACGTTGTTGCCTACGCCGGCGAGAAGCACGGCGGTGTGAAGCCCGCCAACTTCCTCGACATCGGCGGCGGCGCCTCGGCCGAGGTCATGGCGGCCGGCTTGGACGTGATCCTGGGCGACAGCCAGGTCAAGAGCGTGTTCGTCAACGTGTTCGGCGGCATCACCTCGTGTGACGCGGTGGCCAACGGCATTGTCAAGGCGCTGCAGATCCTCGGTGACGAGGCCAACAAGCCGCTGGTGGTCCGTCTCGACGGCAACAACGTCGAAGAAGGCCGGCGCATCCTCGCCGAGGCCAACCATCCGCTGGTCGTACAGGCCGAGACCATGGACGCCGGGGCCGACAAAGCCGCCGAGCTGGCCAACAAGTAAGGGAGCCAACAAAACATGTCTATCTTCCTGAACAAGGACAGCAAGGTCATCGTCCAGGGCATCACCGGCGGCGAGGGCACCAAGCACACCGCGCTGATGCTCAAGGCCGGCACCCAGATTGTGGGCGGCGTGAATGCGCGCAAGGCCGGAACCACCGTGTCCCACAAGGACAAGGATGGCAACGACATCGAGCTGCCGGTGTTCGGTTCGGTCGCCGAGGCCATGAAAGAGACCGGCGCCGACGTGTCGATCGCCTTCGTTCCGCCGGCGTTCTCCAAGGACGCCATCATCGAGGCCATCGACGCCGAGATCCCGCTGCTGGTGGTCATCACCGAGGGAATCCCGGTGCAGGACAGCGCCTATGCGTGGGCCTACAACGTCGAGAAGGGCAACAAGACCCGGATCATCGGCCCCAACTGCCCCGGCATCATCACCCCGGGTGAATCGCTGGTGGGCATCACGCCGAACAACATCACCGGCAAGGGGCCGATCGGCCTGGTGTCGAAGTCCGGCACGCTGACCTACCAGATGATGTACGAGCTGCGTGATCTCGGCTTCTCCACCGCCATCGGCATCGGCGGCGACCCGGTCATCGGCACCACCCACATCGACGCCATCGAGGCGTTCGAGAAGGATCCCGAGACCAAGCTGATCGTGATGATCGGTGAGATCGGCGGCGACGCCGAGGAAAAGGCCGCCGCCTACATCAAGGCCAACGTCACCAAGCCGGTCGTCGGCTACGTGGCGGGCTTCACCGCTCCCGAGGGCAAGACCATGGGCCACGCCGGTGCCATCGTCTCCGACGGTGCGGGCACCGCCGCAGGCAAGCAGGAGGCGCTCGAGGCTGCCGGTGTGGCCGTCGGCAAAACGCCGTCGGAGACCGCTGCCAAGGCACGCGAGCTGTTCAACAAGCTCTGAGATTCGACAACAACAAAGCCCCCCGTCGCGAGACGGGGGGCTTTGTTGTTGTCTACAGATGCTGAGCGAGGAACCGCTCGACCGCGTGATACATGTCGATGCTGTTGTCCGGGTTGACGAACCCGTGCCCCTCGTCCTCTTTGACCATGTACTCGACCTCGACACCACGGGCCCGTAGCGCCGCGACCATGTTGTCGGATTCGGCCTGCACCACCCGAGAGTCGTTGGCGCCCTGGACCACCAGCAACGGGGTGCGGATCCGATCCACTTTGGTGATGGGCGAGCGGGCCAGCATGTCGGCCTCCTGCGCCGGATCCTCCGGGTCACCGACGTAGAGGTGCCAGTTGGTGGCCAGGAACCGTCGGCCCACATTGGGCAGGGTGCGCATGAAGTTGGGCAGGCTGGAGATCCCGACGTAGTCGATGGCGGCGGCAAAGACGTCCGGGGTGAACGTGACGCCGACCAGCGTCGCGTACCCGCCGTACGAACCGCCGAAGATGGCCACCCGGTCCCGGTCGGCGTAGCCCTGCTTGACGGCCCAGTCCACCGAGTCGATCAGGTCGTCGTGCATCTTGCCGGCGAACTCGCCGATCGCGGCTTGGGTGAAGGCCTTTCCATAGCCGGTAGAGCCACGGAAGTTGACCTGCAGCACCGCGTATCCGCGGTTGGCCAGCAGCTGCACCTCGGGTTGGTAGCTCCAGCAGTCGCGGGCCCACGGCCCGCCGTGCACCAGCAGCACCATGGGCAGGTTGGCGGGCTCCTGCCCGATGGGCAGGGTCAGGTAGCCGTGCAGATCCAGTCCGTCGCGCGCAGTGACGGTGACGGGAGTCATGGGCGCCAGCGAGTCCGGATCCAGGTTCGGGTACGGCCGGAACAACAACCGGCTCTGCCCTGTGGTGTTGTCGTAGAAGTAGGTGACGCCGGGTTCGCGGTCGTGGTTGAAACTGACCACCCATCGCTGCCCGGTGTCATCGGTCGAGATCTTGGACAGATCGCCGTCGGACAGTGCGGAGAGCTTGTCCAGCACGGCTGCGAAGTCGGGGTCCAGGGGGTGGATCACCTGGCGCTCACCGTAGTAGCGGACGCCGATGAGGTCACCGGTCTGCTCGCTGACGATGAACGGCGAGGGCAGCATGATCTGTGCGGCCAGATCGAAGGTGGGATGACTGTCCACCTCGGTCTCGGTCCCGGCGGCCACATCGAGGCGCACGGGGCGCATGCGGTCGCTGCCGTCGTAGGAACCCAGCCAGATCCCGGTGCCGTCGGGCGTGGGCACGATCGGATGGATACCCAGTGGGTAATCACGCCCGTCGTACACCTTGATGGGCCGTACGGACGTGGTGGCCGGATCCCACTGGGAGATCTCGACGTCGCCGTCCGCGGTCAGCGTGTTGGTGAACAGGTGCCCGCCGGGACCGGCAATCCAACCGATGACATTGCCCGGATTTTCGGCGAGCAATGTCAGTTCGCCGCTGGCGATGTCGAGTTCGAAGGCGTCCACCAGCTCGGGGTTGCGGGCGTTGTGCTGCACCACGGCTTTGCCGGGCCGGGCCCGCAGCAGCTCGTAGGAGCAGCGGGTGTTCGGGAACGGCGTCAGGTCGACGGCGGCCGCGTCCGGGTCATCGAGGTCGACGCGGTAGACGTGGAAGTTCTCGTCGCCGCCGGTGTCCTGCATGTAGAGCAGGTGACGGGAGTCGTGGGTCCAGCTGAAGAGGTAGACGCTGCGGGTGCCGTCCGCGGTGACGCACCGCGGTTCGGTGGTCCCGTCGACATCCTGAATCCAGATGTTGAGGCGGTTTCGCCACGGCGCCAGGTACGCGATCTGCGTACCGTCCGGCGAGATGGTGGCGCCGGCGCGCTCGGGCGGGTTGAAGAACTCTTCGACGGAAATGCGTGTGGATGTGGACACGGTGTCCTTTCGGAATCGGGGCCCGTGCAGACGGCTCTGTCACTTAGTGACACCCACACTGTGTCACTAAGTGACAAATGCGTCAAGCGACGATCAGCGATCGCGGAACCGCAGCACCTGCCGCAAAAGCGGATCGGTGAGGCTGTACCAGGTGGCGCGACGGTCTTCGCTCTTTTTGGCCGACGTCACCCATCGTGAGGCGGAGAGTCTGCCCAGTGCCGTTGCGGCCGACTGATTCGACACCCCGACGGCGGCGGCCAGGTCGCTGACGGTGCGGGGTTGGTCCGCGCGGGCCAGCTCTGCGACCAGGCGTAGCTCTCCGGGCGAGAGCTCTGCAAGCTGCCGCTGGTAGTTGGGAACCAGGCTGTCCAGTAGCGCTGCCACCGCCGGTGTGACGGCCTCGAGCGTGGCGACGCCGGCGACCTGTGCGAGCTGATGCCAAGGGCGTGGTGCACCGCCCACGAGCGCGTAGATGTCAGCCAAAGATCTTGTTCCCTCGGGTGATTCGACGAAGGCAACGAGATCGTCAGCGCCGCGCCTGCGCGCGGTTCCAGCGATGATGGCCATCACATCCGGCAGCTCGAGGTCGGGCAGCGTCTCCACCATGAACGACCCGTACCAGGGGTGCGACCGCGACGACACTCCTGGGAACAGGGCCGGACTGCTGGCCAAAAGTGTTATTGCCGTTGATGTTTCGACCCAGGCCCGCAGGTTTCCCTGGCCGTCGGAGCCCAGGCTGTCGAAAACCCGGTCCAGGTTCTCGATCACCAGCAGCACCATACGGTCGGCCGCGGCGGCCAGGATGGCCTGCTCGATGCCGACGGCGTCTTTGTCGCGGCGCATGGACCGCGCGGACTGCGCGATGCCGACGACCCTGGCGATCTCCACCAGGATGTCGAGATAAGAGCCGATTGCCAGGGCGTCTTCGGGAATGAACACCGGCAGAACATTTTTGGCGGTTGCGGGGTCGGCAAGTGCGCGGTTCACCGCGACATGCAGCGTGTGCGTCTTGCCCATGCCTCTGGGGGCCACCAGAAGTGTGTGCGGCCGGGAGCCGTCACGGGCAGCGCCGACGATGCGGCGCACCAGCTTGGTGAACAGAGCCGCGCGCCCGACCGTCAGGGCGTCGAGTTCTGCCGGGGGCAATGCCGAGGGGGTGAACACCGGCGTCGTCATCGCCGCATCGCTCGCCAGGCGCGTTGGATCAGCGGGGAGGCGAACCGGTCGGAGTCACCGACGCGCACCAGATAGTGGTCGAGTTCCAGGCGTTCGATCAGGCTGACCAACTGATGTCGGTCGCGGACCGGACTGCCTTCGCCACGCAGCAACATCAGGGTGTCGTCGACGGTCAACGGGGCGCCGGCGTGGGCATAGATGTCGAGCACGCCTGCGATGACGTCGGCGACCGATCCGTAGTAGTTGGGTAGCCGGTCCCGGTAGTGCCGGAGATCCCAGGGATCGTTGAGGTTTTCGACGGCGGTGGTCACCAGATCGGGGATCTGGTCGGCAGGTGGTAGGCGGCCGTCACGCAGGTAGTGGTCTTGTAGGGCGAGTACCAGGTGCTGGATGTAGTAGGGAACGCCTTCGGCGGCTTCGGCGACAGCCGGCGCCACCCGGTGCGCCTCCGGCGGGTAGACGCCGATTCCCAGCAGCAGGCATTCGGCGAGGAATGCGGCGTGATCGGCGCGGATGGGGCCGACGGTGATCTTCCGGATGTCGTTGACGGTGCTGGGTGCGTCGACGGATACGTGATGGAAGCCGATCGACCCGGACAACACCGTGGCAACTCCTCCGCCGTACTCCTGGCGGAATCGGCGCAGTGTGCGCAGGAAGTCGTCACCGGCGCCGCTGTGTGCCCGTTCCAGCCGGCGGGCCAGGACGGTCACCTCGTCGATGAACAAGACGACCTGACGTCCGTCGGCGCGGTCCACGGCCTGGCGGAGCAACTCGTCCAGGGCGGTGGCGGCGCGGGCTTCCCGTTCGATGGTCACCGGGCCCGCATTGAGCGAGACGCGGAGTTTGGCCAGTTCCTGGCTCCAGGACGGCTCGAACCGGGCCAGTTCGGCCGCCAGTGCCGACACGAAGTCCGCATACGTGCCGCGTTCGGCGCTGGCAGCGCCCACCAGTGCGCCGGTGGCGCGCACCTGGTGCGCCACCATGCGGGCCAGGGACGTCTTGCCGTGACGACGATCGCCGACCAGGACTGCGCCACTGTGGGGCAGCGCCGCCAACACGGCTGCTGCATCGCGATAACGCCCGACGACGTCATCGGGTTTGACGATGCCGCCCACCACCAGGGACATGGGTCGTACCTGCCAGGACACGTCCCAACCGTACGCCGAATCTGATGTACGTCAATATTGATGTACATCAGGTTGGGTGTACGCCAAGGAGCGGTTCGGTTGGCCAAACGAGAACACGTTCTATTAGCCTCGCAAAGTAGTTACTCCAGGAGGACCGCATGCCGCTTGATCAGCGCACCCCCGTCATCGTCGGCGTCGGCCAGTTCACCGAGCGCATCGACGACCCCGGATACCGGGGAATGTCCGCGGTGGACCTGGCGACCGAGGCGGCGCGAGCCGCCCTGGCCGATACCGGGGCGTCCGTCGGCGACGTCGCGCGGACGGTGGACGTGGTGGTGGGGCTTCGGCAGTTCGAGATATCCGGGCCCATGCCTGCCCTACTGGGCAAGTCCGACAACTACCCGCGCTCGGTGATGCGCCGGCTCGGCGCGGACCCGGCCCGCGTGGTTCTCGAGCCCGTGGGTGGCCAGGGATCGCAGAAGGTGGTCACCGAGTTCGCCGCGGCCATCGCCGCCGGCGAGATCGAGGTCGCCATGGTGATGGGCTCCGAACCGGGATCCACCGCACGGTATTTCGCCGGGCGTGACGACAAGCCCGACTTCACCGAGCACATCGGCGGCCAACTCGAGGACCGCGGGCATCAGATCTACAGCTACATCGACGAATACACCGTGACGCACGGACTGACCGGGGCGCCGGTGCAGTACGGGCTGCTGGACAATGCCCGCCGCGCGCGGCTGGGCCTCGGTGTCGCCGACTACCGGCACCAGATGGCCGAACTGTTTGCGCCGATGTCGAAAGTTGCTGCCAAGAACCCGTTCTCGTCGTCACCGGTGGAGCGTTCCGTTTCCGAGGTCGAGACGGTGACGCCCGAGAATCGGATGATCTGCGACCCGTACCCGCGGCTGCTGGTTGCCCGTGACACTGTCAACCAGGGCGCCGCCACGGTACTGATGTCGGTGGGTGCGGCCCGCAGGCTGGGTGTGCCCGAGGAGAAGTGGGTGTACCTACATGGACACGCCGACCTGGTGGAACAGGCGTTGCTGTCGCGGCCCGATCTCGGGGCCAGCCCTGCCGCCGTGCTGGCGGTGCAGGAGGGCCTGCGGGTGGCGGGCATCGGCGTCGACGACATCTCCACCTTCGACCTGTACAGCTGTTTCCCGTTCCCGGTGTTCGTGGCCTGTGAGGCGCTAGGAATATCCGGAGACGATCCGCGTGGCCTGACACTCACCGGCGGGCTGCCCTACTTCGGTGGTCCGGGAAACAGCTACTCACTGCACGGCATTGCCGAGACGGTGGCCGAGATGCGGGACAAGCCAGGCCAGTACGGCTTCATCGGCGCCAACGGCGGCATCATGAGCAAGTACTCCGTTGGCATCTACTCCACCCTGCCCGTCGACTGGAGAACCAGTCGCAGTGCCGCCCTGAATCAGGAGGTTGCCGCGCTGGCCACCGTGCCCGTGACCAAGGTCGTCGACGGCGTTGGCACCATCGAGACCTACTCCGTGCGTTACGACTGGCCCGTGCGTACCGGGATCATCGTCGGCCGGCTGGAATCCGACGGATCGCGGTTCATGGCCACCACCGAGGACGACGAGCTGGTGGCGTTGATGAGCGACGGAGACCCGTTGGGTGCGCGTGTCGCCATACGGTCCACTGAGAACGGCAACCGGGCCACGCTTGCCTAAAATGGCGGTGGTTCAGTCCATTCGGTGACGAGGGCGTTGTTGAGTGCGCGCTCTGCCTTGATGCGGTAGGCGCGTTCTCGGGCGTGGTTGCGTCTTCGGTGGTTGGGGATTTTGCCGATCTTGTCCGGTGGATTCGGCTTCGGCGGTGGGGTGTCGATGTGCGCGCTGGTGGTGCTGATCGTCGGAAAGAACAGGCGGGAGCCCGGCTTTGACCGGTAGGTCTGGCCGGTGGGCGTGGTGAAGATGATGGTGCCGTCGGGCAGTTGTTCGTCGGACCAGCCCGGCCAGAACGTCTTACCGAAATGGTGGAGACGGCAGAACATCTTGCCGCCGGAGGCATGGGTTTTGCCGGCCGGCCACGGCGTCGTGTGATCCCAATCTGCGAAATGCGCCGGCCGGTCGCACGTGCCCCATCGGCACGTCAGGTCCCGCGCCTTGCACCACTCCTCGAGGGCCGTTGACGGGCTGTAGCGGGGTTCGGGGTCGACGCCCGGGGGTGTGACGTTGCGGACTATGGCGCCGCGGGTGATGAGTGCCGCGATCAGCGGTGCGGGGATGGAGCCGATGCCGATCAGGATGCCCGCCGGGGGACGGCGGAAGGCTGACGGTATAGGTGAAACCGGTTTGGCAGGTGGGTCATCGGTGTGGGCCGCCGCGGCCGGGGTGTCCTCGGGAGGCTCGGCGACGGCGGGTGATTGTTGTTCGCTGCGGGCTGGCTCGCGGGTGCCGTCGGGGTAGACGAGGGTGACGTTCATCGTTCCCGCCACCAGCAGGTCTGCAACGCGGGGGACTTTGGTGGCCAACGCCATCCCCACGTCCATGTCCCCGGATCCTCGGCCGTGCGAGATGCCGGAGGCCAGTGCGATCTCCGCGGCCACCGAGTTCCAGGAGGCTTGGGTGTCTTCGTCGGTGCGAGATCGTCGTTGTAGTTGCGGCGCGCTTTTTCGGCGATGAACAGGAACCGGTGTCCTGCCATGGTGGACATTCCGCGGCTGTAGCTGGCGATGGCGTCGTCGAGGTCCACGTCGGTCATGTGTGACCGCGCTGCGGAATCGGGCAACCCTGCGAACATGCCACCACGTTATCGACGGGGTACGACAGATAACCTACGCCGAAAACAGAAGTGCAGATGAGAATTCACTCTTGGACGAGTGTGCGCAAACTACGTGAATCCATCGGTGTGTCAACGTACGAACGCGCCCGCTCGGCGGAGATCAGACCAGAGCGCTGAGCTTTCCGGCCAACCGCTCCACATACGCGGCCACGTCGGCCTCGGACTTGTCCGGCAGACCGAACAACACTTCGGTGACACCGAGATCCTGCCAGTGGGCCAGCTTTTCGGGCACGGGCTTGAAGTCCAAGGCGACGATCTGCGGGGCGCCGTCGCGGCCGGCGGCGGCCCAGGTGTCCTGCAGCAGCTTCACCGGTTCATCGATGTCGAAATCGCGGGGCGTGGTGATCCAACCGTCGGCGCTGCGAGCGATCCACTTGAAGTTCTTCTCGGTGCCTGCCGCACCGACGAGCACGGGAATGTGAGGTTGTACGGGCTTGGGCCAGGCCCACGAAGGTCCGAACTTCACGAATTCGCCGTCATATTCGGCCTCTTCCTGTGTCCACAGCGCCCGCATGGCTTCCAGGTACTCGCGCAGCATCGTGCGGCGGCGTCCCGGCGGAACGTTGTGGTCGGTGAGCTCGTCGGTGTTCCAACCGAATCCGACGCCCAGGCTGACACGTCCGCCGGACAGATGGTCCAGTGTCGCGATGGATTTCGCCAAGGTGATGGGGTCGTGTTCGACGGGCAGGGCCACGGCGGTGGACAACCGCACCTGCGATGTCACCGCGGCTGCCCCGCCCAGTGACACCCAGGGATCGAGTGTGCGCATGTAGCGATCGTCGGGCAGGGACTCGTCACCGGTGGTGGGGTGAGCGGCCTGGCGCTTGATCGGGATGTGCGTGTGTTCGGGCACGTAGAAGGTGGTGAAGCCGTGGTCATCGGCGAGCTTGGCTGCTGCTGCCGGGGTGATGCCGCGGTCACTGGTGAAGAGAACGAGCCCGTAGTCCATGCCCAGAATTAGAACGTGTTCTAGTCGGAAGGGCAAGGGAGGGGCATCCGACCAAAGACTCTCGGCGAGTTAAAGGGGTGACGAGGGGCCGCAACCGCGGTGTGATCGCGCTATGACGACCGAACGGATCGCGAACAACATCAAGTTCGCCTATTGGGTGCCCAACGTCAGTGGCGGCCTGGTGACCAGCGATATCGAGCAACGCACCGACTGGAACTACGAGTACAACAAGAAACTGGCCCAAACCGCGGAGAACAACGGCTTCGAGTACGCACTGAGCCAGGTCCGATATGAAGCCAGCTATGGCGCCGAATTCCAGCACGAGTCAACCAGCTTCTCGCTTGCCCTCCTGCTGGCCACCGAGAGGCTGAAGGTAATCGCGGCGGTCCACCCCGGGCTGTGGCAACCTGCGGTGTTGGCCAAGCTCGGCGCCACCGCTGACCACCTGAGCAATGGCCGCTTCGCCGTCAACGTCGTCTCCGGCTGGTTCAAGGACGAGTTCACCCACCTGGGTGAGCCCTGGCTCGAGCATGACGAACGCTATCGCCGCAGTGCGGAGTTCCTGCAGGTGCTGCGCAAGATCTGGACCGAGGACGACGTGGACTTCCGCGGTGATTTCTATCGCATCCACGACTTCACCTTGAAGCCGAAGCCGGTGCACACCCCCGAGCTGTTCCAGGGCGGCAACTCGACCGCGGCTCGGCGCAACGGTGGTTACTACGCCGACTGGTACTTCTCCAACGGCAAGGATTTCGACGGCATCACCGAGCAGATAGTGGACGTGCGCGACCACGCCAGGGAAGTGCACCGGGAGGTCAGCGTCGGACTCAACGGCTTCATCATCGCCAGAGATACCGAAAAAGAAGCAAAGGAAGTACTGCGAGAAATCATCGCCAAGGCCAACCGTCCCGCGGTCGAGGGGTTCCGCGACGCCGTCCAGCAGGCCGGCGCAGCGACCGGCGACAGGAAAGGCATGTGGGCGGACTCCTCGTTCGAGGACTTGGTGCAGTACAACGACGGTTTCCGGACTCGGCTGATCGGCACCCCGGAGCAGATCGCCGAGCGCATCGCGGCCTACCGAAGGCGCGGTGTCGACCTGATCCTCGGCGGTTTCCTGCATTTCCAGGAGGAGATCGAGTACTTCGGGGCCAAAGTCCTTCCTCTGGTGCGCGAGATCGAAGCCTCGGACACGGCCAGGGAACTGCTCTTGGTCTGACCCGGTGTCGTTGCTGCGGGTGACACGCGGAACGGCGCATCGCACCGTCAGCTTGGTGCGCTAGCGTGGATATCCGAATCACCGTCTCGAATGCCGACGCAGGTGTTCGTCAGCGTCACCACCGTGGCGCCCAACGACACAGGAGAGGTCATGACCTACTCACCCGGTAATCCACCAGGCGGCGGGTTCCCGCCGGCACAACCGCCAGGCTCCTACTCGTCGGGTTCCTACGCAGCGCCGACGCAGTCGTTCGCGCCGGCCGCCGAGCCGGGCCCGAGCAAGCTCCCGCTCTACCTGTCGGCGGCCGTTGTGGTGCTCGGCATTGCCGCGTACCTGTCGAGCTTCGGCCCCGTGTTCACCTCGAGCGCGGAACTGGGCCCGATCAGCGTCGAAGCCACCAGTGGTGGCGGCGTCGTCCTGACGCTGGCCACCCTGTTGGCGGCGCTGCTGGCCGCGGTCGGTCTGTTGCCCAAGGTCAAGAGCTATCTGGCCGTGGTGACCATCCTGTCGGTGCTCGGTGTGATGGTGGTCGTCAGCCAGCTGTTCAACACCTCCACGTACGTGACCACCGGCTGGGCCGCGTGGCTGGTACTGGCGTTCAGCCTCCTGCAGGCCATCGTCGCCATCGCTGCGCTGCTGCTGGAGGCCGGTGTGATCACCGCGCCCGCGCCGAAGCCCAAGTACGAGCAGCCTCAGTACGGACAGTACGGTCCGCCCGGGGGCTACTACGGGCAGCCTCAAGGCCAGCCGCAGCCGCCGCAGCAGGGCGCGCGGCCGGGCTACCCCACTCCGTACGGCACCTACAACCCCGGGCCCACCAGCGGATACGTTCCGCAGGACAGCCAGGACAACAGCCCCCCGACCCCGCCCACCGGATACCCCAGCTTCAGCCCGCCGCCTGCGGTGGGGTCCGGGCAGCACACTGCTGCGCCGCCGCAACAGCCGCAGACCCAGCAGTCTGCGCCGTCGCCCGGTCAGACTCCGTCCTAAGTCCGATACCGTCGCGCCCGGCCATCCGGGCGCGGCGGATTCTGACGTGAATGCAGGACAACCGCACGGCGGGGGCGCGCCAGGCACGTGACCTGATCCGGGTCGCATTCGGACCAGCACTGGTTGCATTGGTCATCATCGCGGCGGTGGTGCTGGTGCAGCTGGTGGTCGCCAACAGCGACATGACCGGTGCATTCGGCGCCATCGCAAGCATGTGGCTAGGGGTACACCAGGTACCCATCTTCATCAGCGGGCAAGAACTCGGCGTCATGCCGTTGCTCCCTGCGCTGCTGATGGTGTGGGGGACCGCGCGCACCACCGCCCAAGCCACGTCGAATCGCGCCTCGTGGTTCGTCGTCCGCTGGATCGTCGCGTCAGCGGTCGGGGGACCGCTGCTGATCGCAGCTCTGCTGCTGGCAGTGCTGCACGATGCGGCATCGGTGCTGACCGAACTGCAGACACCCAGCGCCGGTCATGCGTTCTTGAACGTGTTCGTGGTGCACGCCGTCGGAGCGCTGATCGGTGTCGGCAACAAGATCGGACCCCGGGTGCTGGCTGCGTCGCCGCTGCCGAACTGGCTGTCGGGTTCGGTGCGGGCGGCCACCGCCGGGATGCTGGCCTTGTTCGGTCTCTCCGCGGGTGTGACGGCAGCGGCATTGATCGTGCACTGGGGGACCATGCACGAGTTGTTCGGCATCACAGAATCGATGTTCGGCCAGTTCAGCCTGACCGTGCTGTCGGTGCTGTACGCCCCGAACGTCATTCTCGGAGCCACCGCCATGGCCGTGGGTTCCAGCGCGCACGTCGGGTTTGCGACGTTCAGCTCCTTCACGGTGTTCGGTGGCGACATCCCGGCGGTCCCCATCCTGGCCGCCGCGCCCACCCCGCCGTTGGGGCCGATCTGGGTGGCGTTGTTGATCATCGGTGCCGCCGCCGGTGTCGCCGTGGGGCAGCAGTGCGCCCGCAAGCCGTTGCCACCGGGGCCGGCACTGGTCAAACTGCTGGTGGCGGCGCTGATAGCGGCCGTGTCGATGGCGCTGCTCGGATACGCCGGAGGCGGGCAACTGGGCAATTTCGGTGCTGTGGGCGTGGACCAGGCGACCTACGGACCTGCGGTGTTCCTGTGGTTTGTCGTGGTGGGCGCGGTGACGGTGGTGATGTCCGGCGGGCTGCTGTTCCCCAAGCGGGTGAAAAAGCCGGTGGCTGTGGCACAGGAACCTGTCGACGAGCCCGAGACCCCGTTGGGGGAGCCCGACGACGTGGTGCTGACCGAGCAGCAGACCGCACCCCTGATTCTGCCTGCCCCACCCGCGCGGGAGCCGGAACCCGAACCCGAGCCGGAACCCGAACCCGAGCCGCTGCCGCAGTCGGACTACCCAGACGTCGACTACGAAGCGCTGGCGGATCTGCCCGACGCCGAGGACTTCCTGGACGCCGACAACGATTCGACAACCGGCGAATCCACCGCCGATCGGCACCCGCCTCGCACCGACTAAGCTTCTCGGAGTGCAACAACCCTTCCATGTGCCGCCGAGCGCCCCGGCCCGCGTGGTCGTCCTGGCGTCCGGCACCGGGTCGTTGTTGAAGTCGCTGCTCGACGCTGCCGTGGACGACTACCCTGCCCGGGTGGTCGCTGTCGGCCTGGACCGGCAGTGCGACGCCGGGCAGATTGCCGCCGACGCAGGTGTCCCTACGTACCAGGTCCCGCTGCGCGACTATCCGGACCGCGCCACCTGGGATGCCGCCATCACCGCGGCGACTGCGGCGTACTCCCCGGACCTGGTGGTGACCGCCGGATTCATGAAGATCCTGGGCAACCAGTTCCTGACCAAGTTCCCCGGCCGCGTGGTCAACACCCATCCCGCGCTGCTGCCGGCATTCCCCGGCGCGCACGCCGTGCTCGCCGCGCTGGAGTACGGCGTACGCGTGACAGGTTGCACCGTCCACCTGGTGGACGCCGGGATGGACACCGGTCCGGTGCTGGCGCAGGAGGCCGTCGCCGTTCTGGACGACGACAACGAAGAGACTCTGCACGAACGTATCAAGGTCGTCGAACGACGGTTGCTTGTGGACGTGCTGGCCGCGGTGGCTACCCGTGGCGTGACGTGGAGTGGACGAAAGGCAGTCTTCGCAAAATGAGTGAGCGTAAGCCGATCCGGCGGGCGTTGATCAGCGTGTACGACAAGACGGGCCTGGTGGATCTGGCACGCGGCCTGCACGAGGCCGGCGTGAGCATAGTCTCCACTGGCTCCACCGCCAAAACCATTGCCGCCAGCGGTATTCCGGTGACACCCGTGGAAGACGTCACCGGTTTTCCCGAGGTGCTCGACGGCCGGGTGAAGACACTGCATCCACGGGTGCACGCTGGACTGCTGGCTGATTTGCGCAAACCCGAACATGCTGCGGCCCTGGAGGAACTGGGGGTCGAGGCGTTCGAACTCGTGGTGGTGAACCTGTACCCGTTCACCGAGACGGTGGCCTCCGGCGCCGGCGAAGACGAATGTGTGGAACAGATCGACATCGGCGGACCCTCGATGGTGCGGGCCGCCGCGAAGAACCATCCCAGCGTCGCTGTGGTGGTGGACCCGCTGGGCTACGACGGGGTGCTGGCCGCGGTGCGCTCGGGTGGCTTCACCCTCGCCGAGCGGAAGATTCTGGCGTCGTTGGCCTTCCGGCACACTGCGGAGTACGACGTGGCGGTGGCGTCGTGGATGGGTGAGGTGCTGGCGCCTTCACGAGACGACACCTCGCCTGCGCTTCTGCCCGCGTGGTTCGGAGGTACTTGGCGGCGCAAGACGGTGCTGCGCTACGGCGAGAACCCGCACCAGCAGGCTGCCCTCTACACCGATGACGCCAACTGGCCCGGTCTGGCGCAGGCCGAGCAGCTGCACGGTAAAGAGATGTCCTACAACAACTTCACCGACGCCGATGCGGCCTGGCGGGCGGCTTTCGACCACGAGGAAACCTGCGTCGCGATCATCAAGCACGCCAACCCGTGCGGTATCGCGATCTCCTCGGTGTCGGTGGCCGACGCCCATCGCAAGGCCCACGAGTGTGATCCGCTGAGCGCCTTCGGCGGCGTGATCGCCACCAACAGCACCGTCAGCGTCGAGATGGCCGAGACGGTGGCTGACATCTTCACCGAGGTGGTGGTCGCCCCCGCCTACGAGCCCGGTGCGGTCGAGGTGTTGGCCCGCAAGAAGAACATCCGGGTGCTGGTGGCCTCGGAGCCGCAGCCCGGAGGCACCGAGTTCCGACAGGTCAGCGGTGGGCTACTGGTCCAGCAGCGCGACGCACTGGACGCTGCCGGCGACGACCCGGCCAACTGGGTGCTGGCCACCGGAGAGCCCGCGGACGCCGCGACGCTGACCGAACTGGTTTTCGCCTGGCGGGCGTGCCGGGCGGTGAAGTCCAATGCCATCGTGGTGGTCAAGGACGGCGCCACAGTGGGAGTCGGTATGGGACAGGTCAATCGGGTGGATGCGGCGCGACTGGCTGTGGAGCGTGGCGGCGACCGCGTATCTGGTGCGGTGGCGTCTTCGGATGCGTTCTTCCCGTTCCCCGACGGTCTCGAGGTTCTGACCAATGCCGGTGTGCGTGCGATTGTGCATCCGGGTGGCTCGGTGCGCGATGACCTGGTGACCGAAGCCGCGGCGAAGGCTGGTGTCACGCTGTACCTCACCGGCGCAAGGCATTTCGCGCACTAGGGCCAAGGCAGTTCAGACAGTAGCTGCCTGCGCGCCGTCTGCAGATGTGTGCGCATGGCGGCCTGGCTGCGCAGCGGGTCGCGGTCGAAGATGGCGTCGGCGATCTCGCGGTGCTCACCCTGGCATGCGGCGCAGTTCTCGATGGTGTAGCGGCGCTTGTCCAGGCCGCTGCCCGCAAGCTGGCGTCGCCCGCTTTCGACCATGTCGTTGAGCGCGGCGACCACAGTGTTGTGTGAGGCCAGTGCCAGCGCGCGGTGAAATGCGATGTCCCAGAGCAGGAATTCCTCGGGAGTGCAAGCGGCCCCGCCGGCTTCCAGGCAGCGGCGGATTTCGACGAAATCGTCGGCGTTGGCGGCAACTGCCACGAGGGTCATCAGATTCGGTTCCCAGGCGGCGCGGGCGTCGATGAGGTCCAGTGGGCTGAGGTTGACCGGGGTGTGGATGGACTCACCCGACGGTGCGGCCGCAGATCCGGTGAGGAAGGTGCCGCGGCCCACCTCTCTGGTGACCCGGCCCTGACTCTGCAGGGTGTCCAATTGCTTGCGCACGTCATGGCGGCTGCACCCGAGAAGGGCGGCCAATGCGCGTTCGGTCGGCACCCGGCTGCCCGGCGCCAGCTCACCGGTTTGGATCAGGTCCTCGAGGTACTTCTCGACTGTGATCATCACTGTCCCGTCACAACCTTGCGAACAAAACGCAAGTGCTCGGTCATGGCGATGGCGGCCCGACGGCGATCTCGGTCGACGAGCGCGGCGACGATCTCGTGATGTTGGCGCTGGATGATCTCCCGGTTCTCCGGTGTGAATCCGTCCTCCTTGAGCCGCCCCCACACCGGGTTGTTGCGGGTGGAGTTCAGCACGTCGACCATCGCCAAGATCTGGTTGTTGTGGGTGGCGACAGCGAAAGCACGATGCAACGAGATGTCCCACTGCTCGAAGGACTGGTAATCAGAAGCGACCTCGCCACGTTCGAGGCAGCGGTGCAACTCGGCGAAATCCTCTTCGGTGGCGGCCAGTGCCGCCAGTGAGACCACCTCGGGCTCGAACACCATGGATGCGGTCATGATGGCAGCCGGGGTGAACGACGCTCCGAATCGGTTGGCCGGCGTGACGAATGTCCCGCGGCCGACTTCTCGGGTGACGCGGCCCTCGCGCTCCAGTTGGGCCATGATGCGGCGCACCTGGGTACGCGAACATCCGACCTGTTCGGCGATGTGCCGTTCCGCGGGAACGCGGCCGCCGTCCTGAGATGCAGCCACCAGAAGGTGCCCCTCGATGATTCGACGCAGATCCCGGTCGACGACGGGCTGCGTGGATCCTGCGCGCAACGGACGGCCCCTTGAAGAACACGATCGAAATGTTCGCCCGTCAATGTAACCAATTGCCGCCTATTGGGCGCGCCGGCACTCAAAATTGACCGTCTACAACCAATTGCAACCGATGTGGTGAGGTGACATACGGAGTCTGCAGATTGGAGGTACGGCCCGTTATGAGGCGAGTGACGGGCGACAGTTCAGTACATACCTTTCAGGCCCTATTGGGCCGATATTGGTTGCAGATTGGTCGAACGGCTTACCGTGGCGAGCGCTGTGCCGAAGTCGGTGAGGATCTGGCCTGACGCCGTTGTCGTCCAGCAGGATCTCCTGCCCGCAAATCAGACGAGATCGGCGCTGACTCCGAAAGCAGCGGTGCGGCAGCGGAGTGACCGACAGTTACGCGGGAGCCCTCAGCTAAGGTTGACCCGTGTTGATGGCGGCCCGCGTGGCACTCCTGCTGACAGCGTCGGCGCTCACCGTCTCTTGCACCCGCTACGTCGATGCCGTGCCCGTCGCCTCTCAAGAGCTGTTGACTGCCGGCGCGTTCACCAGCGAAGCGGACTGCACCCCGGTGGACGCTCCACTGACCGATATCGAACCGGTGGACGACGGTGAACCCATCCTGCGCATCCCGCAGCCCGACGGATGGGACCGCTACACCGAGATGGACAGCGACCTCTTCCGCTTCACGATGACAAGTATCGACCTGGCCAGTGACAACTTCGCCCCGACGGTGGTGGTGACGCTGGAGAGCAAATCGGGCAAAGAGGACCCGACGGTGGTCTTCGAGTCCCAGCGCGAGTCACTCGAGATCGGCTTCGGTGCCACCGATCTGGTGGTCACCGAACAACTGCACTGCGGACTGCCCGCAGAACTGATCGAGTACACCACCCCGCCTATCGGTGCCGTCGGTGCGCTGCCGGCCCGGGTGCTGATCGCGGTGATGCACACCGATGACCGCACCTATGCAGTGACGGTCACCAGCCAGACCGACGATCCGCGCAATCCGCAGTACGAGAGCGACACCGACCAGATCATCGGCGGCTTCCAGATCCTGCCGCCGGAAGCGGGTTAGCGGAGGGCTCAACTGTCGGCCCGGCCGTCGCCGTACAAGTACGGATAGTGCGCACCCGGAGCAATGGTCGCGAACTGGTCTGCCGGCAGCGGCCCCGTTCGCCACGCCGCAGGCAGGTTGCACGATATCTCGTAGCCGAACAGCACCGGCCCGTCGTCGTGCACCGAGCCGAGGAACTCGATCCGGACGCCATCGTCTCGCGCCTGCGAGTTGTTGCGGTGGTCCGGACCCGGCGGCCCGTATCTGGCTGAGTCATAGGAGAATCCGGCGGCATCGAAGATCGGCGTCATGGCGTCGACCAGCTGCTGCCATTGTTGGAGGGTGAAACCCCCACCGGTACTGACGAACTCACCCGATCGGTAACGGCGCCCGACGGTGTGGTTGAACGGTTCCACACACGCCTCCAGCCGCCCCGGTTGCGGCTGCCCGGGATCCGCGCTGGGTGACTCCGGCAGCACCGCCCCCGGGACGATGCGGGTGATGGCCTGCTGCACCTGCGCCTGCAGATCGCGGAGCTGGCCTTGCACCACTTCCATGTCGGGGCGGGCGTTGACAGTCTCCTGCAGCCGGTTCAGTTCCGTTTCATCGGGTTTGGCGGCCGGATCGACATCGCGAGCGTTGATACAGCCGACCGATCCGAGTGCCAATCCGAGAGCCAACGCGGCGGTCAGCAGGGTTCTTCGTAGTCCAGGCATGCGTCTCACGAGTGGTAGTCGGGATTGTAGACGGGGCCACGTGGCCCTTGGATGGTCTGTGGTTCGGGCGGAGGCCCAATTGCTGCGGCCGGCGTACCGCCCGCCACCGCGGCCATGTTGTGGCCCGGGGTGCGTAACTCGTTGTTGCCGCCGAAGCGTGGGTACTCCGAATGTCCGGTAGCGCCGTCATGCCAGACCTCACGGGTGAAACCGGTGACCGGGTCCAGCACCGTCTCGCTGGCGCCCGCCGTGGACAGCGGGACCATGCCAGGCACGTCCTGCAGCTGCCCGCCGAACCGGCCGAGGCCGGCTATCTCGATGGCAACCACATCATCTTCGGCCACCATGTAGTACGCGTGACCGGGACCGACACCCAAATCGCTTGCGTTGTCCAGGAACCCGCCGGGGGAGCCGTAGAGCACCACGTCGTCGACACCGGTTCCGCCCTGCTGCAGAGCAAGACTGGTGGTCAGCGAACCGTAGGAGTGCCCGAGGGCGGTCAGATGCTGGTCCCCGACATTGGTGGTGGCACTCAGGCCGCGATAGAACTGGTTGAGGTCCACCGCGCCGGCCTGTGCGAGTGCGTCGTCGGCGACGTCGAGGTTCAATCCCGGTGTCTGGTAACCGACCCAGGCGATGGTGGCAACCTCCTGACCGCCGTTGAGGTCCATCGCCTGGCCGCGCAGGGCCGCTGCCTCGTCGGTCATGCCGTCGATCGACCCGCGCACCGTGGAGTTCATCCCCGGCGTGGTGACGCTGACGTGTGCGGCATTGTCGACGTCCCCCAGAAACGTCGCGGCCAGCACCCGTTCGTCATTCGAGGTGGTGTCCAGCAGCAACAGCCCGGCCTCCGGGTAGTCGTCGAGTGTCTGCCTGATGGCCTTGAGATCTTCGAGCTTGCCGCGGGCACGCTGCACCTGCAGCGCAGTCTGGGCGTCGGGCAGGCCGCTGGGGGCGAACTTGCGGGCCGCTGCCAAGGCTTCCTGTCTGGCGATCTCACTATCCAGCCTGCCGATGTTGATGTCGGAGCGGACCGCGGCGGGTATGCCGTCGACATTGCCCAGCAGCGAGCCGAACCTCTGCACTGCCACCCCCTGTTGCTGCGGAGTCATCGAATCCCACCACTTGTTGACGTCCCGGGGATCTCCGGAGGCGGGCGGGAACGGTACCGACACCTGACCGCCGTCGAGCTGATCGGTGACCTGCTCCGGCGACAGGGAGCCGTCGGCGGCGCGGATCGCCGCAGCCAGATCGTCATCGGCGGCGTCGGCGTCGGCCACCAACTGGTTGACCATTCGCTGCAGATCGTCAACCAGCAGTTGGATCACCCGGGCGTTCGGTCGCGACGCCACATCCGGCGGTGGTGACACGTCGTTGGTGGCATTGTCGATGGTGATGCCGAACTGCACCTCGGCTCTGATCTGTGCCAGTCTGGCCTTCACCGCCTCGACCTTTCCCACTGCGGATTCGGCGGCGGCGGCCACCGCCTCACAGGCCTCGGCGTGGGCCGACAGGTCCAGCACGATGCGCCGGGCGGAGTCATGGGCGGCGTCTGCGGCGTCACCGTCCCAGTCGACGAACGTGGTCAACTGGCCGATGTGGACGCCGGCCTGTCGGGTCTGCCTGGCACGTCGCAGCGCCTCGCCGAAGACCTGATCAACAGCCCCGGCATCCCAGCGGTCGATGTCGTCGAGGCTCAGTCCGCTCACGGGCTGGGCGGCGAGCCCTGGTGCACCGCCCGCAGTCTCGCGGCGTTGCGGTCCTCCAGGTAGGCGAACAGCTGCGCCGCGGTGCCCATGTCACCGGCGTGGCCCTCGATGCTGGTGGACTGTCTGGTGGTGGTGCGTTCCCAGCTGCTGGTCAGCTCACCCAGGGCGGCGGCGGAGGAACCGATCCATCCGGATGCCGCGGAGGTGACGCCGCTGACGGCCTGGCTGTGATGAGCGGACAAGGCGGACTGTTCGTCGCTGACCCCGTTGCTGGCGGTCTGTAGACCTGAGATGTCCACCCGCAGGTTCTTCGGCATCACCACCCCCTCGCAGCAAACTCTCAGCCGCAGTCTAGTGCAGCCCGTCCACCTCACATCCCGGTTTCTTCCCGGTTCAGCCCGACGCGTATCGGCGCCCGAAAAGTCGGCGGAGGCCATGCCTGTTGCAGTGGTCAGTCGTAGCGTGGAGGTTGTGACGTCACCCAACAATCTGCCTGACGACCTTCCCCGCACCCTCGGCGAGCTGCGTGCCTCCGGCCACACCGAGCGCGGCGTCAAGGAGGAGATCCGGGAGAACCTGCTGACACGGTTGGCCGACGGTGATACCGCCGAGACGGTGTGGCCGGGCATCGTGGGTTTCGAGGACACGGTGTTGCCGCAGGTGGAACGAGCCCTGATCGCCGGTCACGACTTCGTGTTGCTGGGCGAACGCGGGCAGGGCAAGACCCGCCTGCTGCGATCGCTGATCGGGTTGCTCGACGAGTGGACGCCCGTGATCGCGGGCTCCGAACTGGGTGAACATCCGTACTCACCCATCACCCCGGAATCGATCCGGCGGGTCGCCGAATCCGGTGCGGACACCCCGATCACCTGGAAGCATCGCAGCGAGCGCTACACGGAGAAGCTGGCCACTCCTGACACCAGCGTCGCCGACTTGGTGGGTGACATCGACCCGATCAAGGTGGCCGAAGGACGTTCTCTGGGTGACCCCGAGACCATCGCCTACGGGCTGATCCCGCGGGCGCATCGCGGTGTGGTGGCCATCAACGAACTACCCGACCTGGCCGAACGGATCCAGGTGTCGATGCTCAACGTGATGGAGGAGCGGGATATCCAGGTCCGCGGCTACACGCTGCGCCTACCCCTCGACGTCCTGGTGGTGGCCAGCGCCAACCCCGAGGACTACACCAACCGCGGCCGGATCATCACCCCGCTCAAGGACCGGTTCGGCGCCGAGATCCGCACGCACTACCCCATCGAGCTGGACGCCGAGGTGGGCGTCATCGCCCAGGAAGCGCACCTGTCTGCGCAGGTGCCCGACCACCTGTTGCAGGTCATCGGCCGCTTCGCCCGGTTGCTGCGTGAGTCGACGTCGGTGGATCAGCGTTCGGGTGTGTCGGCGCGCTTCGCCATCGCCGCCGCCGAGACGGTGGCGGCCTCGGCGCGGCACCGCAGCGCCATCCTCGGTGAGCAGGATCCGGTGGCTCGGGTGGTGGACCTGTCCACCATCGTCGACGTGCTGCGCGGCAAGCTCGAATTCGAGTCCGGTGAGGAGGGCCGTGAGCAGGCGGTGCTGGAACACCTGCTGCGCCGCGCCACCGCCGACACTGCCCAGCGGGTGCTCGGCGGTCTCGACGTCGGCCCGCTGGTGGCCGCGGTGGAGGCCGACCAGCCCGTGACCACCGGGGAACGGGTGTCGGCCAAGGACGTACTGGCGGCTCTGCCGGACCTGCCGGTGATCGACGAGATCGCAGGTCGCCTTGGTGCTGAATCAGACGGTGAGCGCGCCGCGGCGGTGGAGTTGGCACTGGAGGCGCTGTATCTGGCCAAGCGCATCGACAAGGTATCGGGCGAAGGCGAAACAATTTATGGCTAAACGGCTTTCGCGCTACTCGCGATACACCGGCGGGCCTGACCCGCTGGCGCCGCCCGTCGACCTGCGGGAGGCCTTGGAGCAGTTGGGCGAGGACGTGATGGACGGCACGTCGCCCCGGCGGGCGCTCTCGGAGCTGCTGCGTCGTGGCACGCCGAACATGACCGGAGCCGACAAATTGGCCGCCGAAGCGAACCGCAAACGGCGACAACTGTTGCAGCGCAACAACCTCGACGGCACGCTGCAGGAGATCAAGAAGCTGCTCGACGAGGCGGTGCTGGCAGAACGCAAGGAGCTGGCCCGCGCACTCGACGACGACGCCCGGTTCGGCGAACTGCAACTCCAAGCGCTGTCACCCTCGCCCGCAAAGGCCGTCGAAGAGCTGGCGGACTATCAATGGCGCTCGCCGGAAGGGCGCCAGAAGTACGAGCAGATCCGCGATCTGATGGGTCGCGAGATGCTGGACCAGCGCTTCGCCGGTATGAAACAGGCGTTGGAGAACGCCACCGACGAGGACCGTCAGCGTGTCAACGACATGCTCGACGACCTCAACGACCTGCTGGACAAAAACGCCAGGGGTGAGGCCACGAGTGCGGATTTCGACCAGTTCATGGACAAGCACGGCGAATTCTTCCCGGAGAACCCGCGCAACATCGACGAACTGCTGGACTCGCTGGCCAAGCGGTCGGCCGCCGCCCAGCGCTTCCGCAACAGCTTGTCCGCCGACCAGCGCGCCGAACTGGATGCCTTGGCGCAGCAGGCATTCGGCTCTCCGTCGCTGACGAACGCGCTGAACCGGCTGGATTCGCATCTGCAGGCGGCGCGGCCCGGTGAGGACTGGAACGGCTCGGAGAACTTCTCCGGTGACCAACCCCTTGGCATGGCTGACGGTGCGCAGGCACTGGCCGACATCGCCGAGCTGGAGCAGCTGGCCGAGCAGCTGTCGCAGAGCTACGCCGGGGCCACCATGGACGACGTGGATCTCGACATGCTGGCACGTCAGCTGGGCGAGGACGCCGCCGTGGACGCGCGCACCCTCGCCGAGTTGGAGAAGGCCCTGATGAGCCAGGGCTTTCTGGACCGCAGTTCGGACGGCAGCTGGCGGCTGTCGCCCAAGGCGATGCGACAACTGGGTCAGGCGGCCCTCCGCGACGTGGCCCAACAACTTTCGGGTCGCCACGGGGAGCGGGAGACCCGGCGGGCCGGGGCGGCCGGTGAACTCACCGGAGCCACCAGGCCGTGGGCGTTCGGTGACACCGAACCGTGGAACGTCACCAGGACGTTGACCAACGCGGTGTTGCGCCGAGCGGGCACCGGTGCACAGGGACAGATCGACATCACCGTCGACGACGTCGAGATCTCCGAAACCGAGACCCGCACCCAGGCGGCGGTGGCATTGCTGGTGGACACCTCGTTCTCCATGGTGATGGAGAACCGGTGGCTACCCATGAAGCGCACCGCACTGGCGCTCAACCATCTGGTGAGCACCCGGTTTCGCTCCGATGCCCTGCAGATCATCGCGTTCGGCCGTTACGCGCGCACGGTCACGGCCGCCGAACTCACCGGGCTCGAGGGCGTCTACGAACAGGGCACCAACCTGCACCACGCGCTGGCCCTGGCCACCCGGCACCTGCGTCGCCACCCGAATGCGCAGCCGGTGGTGCTGATCGTCACCGACGGTGAACCCACGGCGCACCTGGAGAGCTACCCGGCCTCCGAAGGTGGGGGAGCAGGGGCTTCCGCGGTGTTCTTCGACTACCCGCCGCATCCGCGGACCATCGCCCACACCGTGAAGGGACTCGACGAGGTGGCCCGGCTGGGTGCTCAGGTGACCATCTTCCGGCTGGGCAACGACCCCGGGTTGGCGCGGTTCATCGATCAGGTGGCACGCCGCGTGCAGGGCCGGGTGGTGGTTCCCGATCTGGACGGCCTGGGCGCTGCGGTGGTGGGGGACTACCTGAAAGCGCGCAAACGCCGCTGAGGGGACGCTGGCTATCGGGAAGTTCGGCGGACGGCTAGGCTGTGGGGGCCGATCGCGCATTACTTGCCTGGCTCAGCCCCGCGCCCGCGAGTCGACGCGGTGACAGAGTAACGAGGATGAACCGCGAGGGACCGTGTGAACAGTTTTGGTGGCCCGCCTGTCGGTGGTTTCGATGGCCGCGCAGACCTGCCGGAATGCGTGGTGACCGAGCAGTGGCGGGAATCAACGGTGATCGTGTCGTGCGCGGGTGTCATCGACATGGTGAGCGCCCCGCACGTGGAGCAGCGGCTGGCCGAGGTGGTCAAGAAGGAACCGTCCGCACTCATCATCGACCTGCTGGCCGTGGACTTCCTGGCCTCGCACGGGATGAACGTACTGGCACTGGTGCGCCGCGAACTCGATGCTGACGTCAAGTTCGCTGTGATTGCCGACGGACCGGCAACCAGCAGACCCATGACCCTGATCGGGCTCGGCGAGGCGCTGAACATGTGGCCCACCCTGGATGCGGCCGTGCAGAATTTGGGAATTGAGCTCGCAGACTGACGATGAAGAAGCGACCGAACGAAGCTGATCTCGCATGGGACCTGGTAGACGATCACCGAGACGCCCTCACCCAGGCTGAACGGGACATGGCCTTCGTCAACCTCGGGGTCGGCGAATACACCATCGTCATCCGCGATGTCCTGGGCGCGGTGCTGCGCGAGCGGCAATCGCTGTCGGCGGAACACGCCGGCAAGGTCGAAGCGTGGGTCGGGTTCTACTCCCTGCACAACGAATTCAGCGCCCTGTTCAACTGAGCTGTTTCGGCCCGGTTAAACGTCGGTTCCCGGTGTTGGCCGAGACGCAGGCGCGGGTACGCAGACGGTGACTGTGCCGCTGCGTGACGTGTCCGCGGCGGCACAGATCATCTCCGCCACGCTCACGAACATGCCGCGGAAAGCGTTGGTGGGCATGCGGTCACGTGGCGGTTCTGCCCGGGGGGAACTTTCCTCGAATTCCAGGTGTGGATTTGCCTCAGGACGGGTAACACCGATCCACGTTGACACTGCTGCGGTGCGTCAACGACCCGCTCACGACTGAAAAGGAGCACCATGGCCACCGTTACCGACTACGACGCACCACGACGCCGCGATATCGAGGACACTCCGGCAGATCCGATTCGCGAGGTGGCGTCCGGTCTCACCCTGCACGGCGATGCCATGGTGGACGAGGACCCGAGCGATCTCGCCGAGCTGTTCGAGCTGCCGGGAGCGGATCTCTCCGGTGAAGAGTTGGTGGTCAAGATCATCCCGAAGCGCGCTGACGAGTTCACCTGCACCAGTTGCTTTCTGGTGTACCACCGCAGCCGGATGGCATCGGTGACTTCGCAGATGTGTGCCGACTGCGCATAAAGCTCTGTCGCACAGTAGATTCAGCTGACTCAGGCGGGCGACTGCTTGTTCTGGTCGCGCCGTTTCTTGCGCTTGATACCGACGCTGCCCCACAGTGAGAACCCGGTGATGGTGACCTGCGGCGCGCCGGGGGCGCCTGCTCCGGTGACGTCGTGGGCGAAGGCGCCCATCACCCCGGTGCCGTGCACGGCGACGTTGACCTCGGGCGGCAGCAGGATGGTCTGGCCCCCCATGATCGAGTACGCGTGGATGTTCACCTCCGCCGAGGTGAAGTCGGCATAACGCAGATCGACCACGCCGCTGCCCCACAGTGTGAACGTGGTCAGCTTCCTGGGGATGTTCCAGCGGCCCCGTCGTTCGAATCCGCTCATGATCGCCAGCAGCACCGTCGACGGCGCGGGCTTGCTGGCGCCGCGGCGGGCGGCGGTGACACCGGGCAGATCGGCCGAGAGCTGATCGAGTTCGGCGTAGTTTCTGGCAGCGTAGGCCTTGGCCAACCGGCTCTCGTACTCGGCAAGATCCAGCCTGCCCTGTGCAGCGGCCTCGGAAAGCAGTTGCGCAACCTGAATTCGGTCATCCTGGATCGGACCCGTGTCTGCGGCTCGCAACGATGAGTCCCGCGGCGCTGAATTGCTCATCAGCACCGAGCCTACGACGAACGTTGTCAACCGCAAAGGTCGGCGAACAAATCAGCCGGGCTGTGCCCATCGCGGCCGGCGCTTCTCCAGGAAAGCGTGCATTCCTTCGTGGGCTTCCTCGGAGACGAACAGCGCCGCGGACTCGCGGGCCAGGCGGTCGGCATCGGCGTCGAATCCGGCCAGTACTGCGGCGGTGGTCAGCGCTTTTGACGCGGCCAGGCCCTGTGGTGAGGCCTTGGTCAAGTCCGCCACCACCGCGGAAACGGTCGCGTCGACGTCGTCGGTGGCGGTGGTGACCAGGCCTATCCCGGCGGCCTCTGTTGCGGTGAACGTCTCACCGGTGAGGTAGTAGCGACCCGCGGCGCGCGGGGCCAGCTTAGGGAGCAGCGTCATAGAGATGATGGCCGGGGCCACGCCGATGCGGGCTTCGGTCAGTGCGAAGGTGCTCGCGGGCCCCGCCGCCACGATGTCACAGGCGCCCACCAGCCCGAGACCACCGGCACGGACGTGGCCGTTGACCGCGCCCACCACCGGCATCGGGCAGGACACCAGAGCACGCAGCAGGGTGGCCATCTCGACAGCTCGGGCCAGCGCCATCTCGTAGGGGTCACCGGCGGCGCCCTCGCTCAGATCGGCACCCGCGCAGAACGTGCCGCCGGTGTGGCCGAGGACCACCACCCGCACAGCGGGATCGGCGGTGGCCTCGGTCAGTCCGTGGTGTAGTTGGGATACCAGCGCCGTGGACAGCGCGTTGCGGTTGTGCGGCGAATTCAGTGTCAGGTGCGCAGCGCCGCCTTCGACGCGGTAGTCGACGAGTTGCGCCATCAGTAGGAGCGGGGCAGGCCGAGTGACGTCTGCGCCACGAAGTTCAGGATCATCTCGCGGCTCACCGGGGCGATGCGCGCCAGCCGGGAGGCGGTGAGTACCGACGCGATGCCGTACTCCTTGGTCAGACCGTTCCCGCCGAGGGACTGCACCGCCTGGTCGACTGCGCGCACCGACGCCTCACCGGCGGCGTACTTGGCCATGTTGGCCGCCTCCGCGGCGCCGAAGTCGTCACCGTCGTCGTACAGCGACGCCGCCTTCTGCATCATCAGCTTGGCCAGTTCGATCTCGATGTGGTTGGCCGCCAATGGATGTGCGATGCCTTGGTGCGCGCCGATCGGGGTCTTCCAGACCTGGCGGGTCTTGACGTACTCCGTGGCCTTGCCGATGGCGAAGCGGCCCATCCCGACCGCGCTGGCCGCTCCCATGATGCGTTCGGGGTTCAGCCCGGCGAACAGTTGCGCGATGGCGGCATCCTCGGAACCGACGAGTGCGTCGGCGGGCAGTCGTACCTCGTCGAGGAACACCTGGAACTGGAATTCGGGGCTGACGATCTCCATCGGGATCTTCGTGTAGGTCAGCCCCGGGACGTCGGTGGGGACGACGAACAGCGCCGGCTTCAGGTTGCCGGTCTTGTGATCTTCGGTACGGCCGACGACGAGCACCGCCTGCGCCTGGTCGACGCCGGAGATGTACACCTTCTGTCCGCTGAGGATCCAGTCGCCGCCGTCACGGCGGGCCGTGGTGGTGATCTTGTGCGAGTTGGAACCCGCGTCGGGTTCGGTGATCGCGAAGGCCATGGTCAGGGTGCCGTCGGCGATGCCGGGCAGCCACCGCTGCTTCTGCTCCTCGGTGCCGAACTTGGAGATGATGGTGCCGTTGATGGCAGGCGAGACGACCATCATCAGCAGTGCCGAACCCGCGGCGGACATCTCCTCCATCACCAGTGAGAGCTCGTACATGCCGGCGCCCCCGCCGCCGTACTGCTCTGGGAGGTTGACGCCGATGAAGCCGAGTTTGCCTGCTTCACTCCATAATTCGTCTGTGTGCTGACCGGCCCTGGCCTTCTGCAGGTAGTAGTCCTGGCCGTAGTCGGATGCGAACGCTGCCACCGACTTGCGCAGCGCCTGGCGTTCCGGGCTCTCGACGAAACTCATGACTTCCCTTCGCTGTTGACGATTGCGAGCACTTGGCCGACCTCCACCTGGACGCCGGGACCGACGCGCAGTTCGGTGAGCACACCGTCGGCGGGGGCGTTGACGGTGTGCTCCATCTTCATGGCCTCCAGCCACAGCAGTGGCTGGCCTTCGCTGACGTGCGCGCCCGGTTCGGCGCCCACCCGGACCACCACTCCGGGCATCGGGGCCAGCAGTGAGCCGGATGTGTTCGTCGTCCCCGGCTCGACAAAGCGCGGCACCGCCACCAGATGCACCGCACCCAGTGCCGAGTCGACGAAAACGTCGGCGCCGTAGGTGTGCACGTCGAACTCGATCTCCACTGCGCGGCCGTCGACCAGCACCACCGACTGTGGGGACGTGCTGCGCACCGTCACGTCGGCGTCGTCAGGCAGTCGGATGCCCGTGCGGGTGGCCCGGTAGGCGACCCGGTACTCCTCGCCGTCGATGTCGTAGGTTTTCAGCTGATTCGCAGAGGGCAGGTTGCGCCAGCCGCCGGGCACGGTCGCGCACGTGGTGGCGGTCGCGCGATTGTGTGCGGCGGCGGCCAGTGCGGCGGCCACCGCGGACAGTCGCCGCGCACTCCGATCGGGTAGCGGGGTGGCCAGTACCGCGAGGTCGTGGGTGTCGAAGAACGCGGTGTCGGTGGCTCCGTCGCGAAAGGCCGGGTGTCGCAGCACATTCACCAGCAGATCCCGGTTGGTCCGGATGCCGTGCAGGCGGGTGCGCGCCAACGCGGTGGCCAGCACCCGGGCGGCTTGGCCGCGGGTGGGGGCGTGGGAGATGACCTTCGCCAGCATCGGGTCGTAGTGGATGGACACCACCGAGCCGTCCACGATTCCGGAATCCACCCGCACGCCGTCGGGGACGTCGAACCGGTGGACGACACCCGACTGCGGCAACCAGTCCCTGGCCGGGTCCTCGGCGTACAGCCGGGCCTCGATCGAATGACCCTGAGCCGGTGGTGGTTCGGGATCGAGCCGCGCCCCGGACGCGACATCCAGTTGCAGCGCCACCAGGTCCAGTCCGGTGGTCTCCTCGGTGACGGGATGCTCCACCTGGAGGCGGGTGTTCATCTCCAGGAAGAAGAAGTCGCCGCTGTCGTCGGCCATGAATTCCACGGTGCCGGCCCCGTTGTAGCCGATGGCCTCCGCAGCGGTGCGGGCCGCGTCGAAGAGCTTCTGTCGCATCCCCGGTACGCGCTGCACCAACGGTGACGGCGCTTCCTCGATGATCTTCTGGTGGCGGCGCTGAATGGAACACTCGCGTTCGCCCACCGACCACACGGTGCCGTGCGCATCGGCCATCACCTGAACCTCGATGTGGTGGCCGCTGGCGAGATAGCGTTCACAGAAGACCGTGCCGTCGCCGAACGCCGATGTTGCTTCCCGGCCGGCCGCTTCCACCTGCTCGGGCAGCTCGGCCAGTGTGGTCACCACCCTCATGCCGCGGCCGCCGCCGCCGGCCGAGGCCTTCACCAGTACCGGCAGCTGCGCCTCGGTGATGGTCTGCGGGTCCAGCTCGTCGAGCACCGGGACGCCTGCGGCGGCCATGATCTTCTTCGACTCGATCTTGGATCCCATCGCGCGTACCGCGGCCGGCGGCGGGCCGATCCACGTCAGCCCCGCCGTGATCACCGCGTCCGCGAAATCGGCGTTCTCGGAGAGGAAGCCGTAACCGGGATGGATGGCGTCGGCTCCCGCCGCGACGGCAGCGGCGATGATCGCCGCACCGTCGAGATAGCTGTTGATGTGTACCCGGACATCGGCCTCGGCCACATGGGGTGAGTCCTCGTCGGGGTCGGTGTAGACGGCTACGGTGTCGATGCCCAGACGGCGGCAGGTGGTGAACACCCGACGTGCGATCTCACCGCGGTTGGCCACCAGGACTCTGTCCACCATGGTGCTCACATCCTGAAGACGCCGAAGTTCGACGTCCCCTCGACCGGGCCGCTGGCGATGGCGGACAACGACATTCCCAGCACGGTGCGGGTATCCCGCGGATCGATCACACCGTCGTCGTAGAGCATCCCGGACAGCACCAGCGGCAATGACTCGGCCTCGATCTGCCCCTCGACCGCCGCCCGCATGGCAGCGTCGGCGGCCTCGTCGAACTGCTGGCCGCGGGCCTCGGTGGCGGCCCGGTTGACGATCGACAGCACCCCCGCCAACTGGGGACCGCCCATCACCGCGGATTTGGCACTCGGCCAGGCGAACAGGAAGCGCGGATCATAGGCACGGCCGCACATGCCATAGTGTCCGGCGCCGTAGGAGGCGCCGATCAGCAGCGAGATGTGCGGGACCGTCGAATTGGAGACGGCGTTGATCATCATCGACCCGTGTTTGATCATTCCGCCTTCCTCATAGGCCTTGCCGACCATGTATCCGGTGGTGTTGTGCAGGAACAACAGTGGAGTGGAACTGCGGTTGGCCAGCTGGATGAACTGGGTGGCCTTCTGGGATTCCTCGCTGAACAGCACACCGCGGGCATTGGCCAGGATCCCCAGCGGGTAGCCGTGCACCGTGGCCCAGCCGGTGACCAGTGAGCCCCCGTACATCGGCTTGAACTCGTCGAAGTCCGAACCGTCCACGATGCGGGCGATGATCTCGCGGGGGTCGAAGGGGATGCGCAGATCAGCGGGCACGATGCCGACCAGTTCCTCGGCGTCGAAATGCGGCTCGGTCACCGGGCCCGGCGCAGGCCCGCGCTTGCGCCAGTTCAACCGTGCCACGATGCGTCGTCCGATGCGCAGGGCATCGGCCTCGTCGACGGCGAAGTAGTCGGCCAGACCCGATGTGCGGGCGTGCATCTGGGCTCCGCCAAGGGCTTCGTCATCGGACTCCTCGCCGGTGGCCATCTTCACCAGCGGAGGCCCGGCCAGGAACACCTTGGAACGGTCGGCGATCATCACCACGTGATCGGACATGCCGGGGATGTAGGCCCCGCCGGCGGTGGAGTTGCCGAACACCAGCGCGATGGTGGGAATGCCGGCGGCGGACAGTCGGGTCAGGTCGCGGAACTGCCGCCCGCCGGGGATGAAGATGTCCTTCTGGGTGGTGAGGTCGGCGCCGCCGGACTCCACCAGCGAGATCAGCGGCAGTCGGTTCTCCAACGCGATCTGGTTGGCCCGGAACGACTTCCGGATGGTCCACGGATTGCTGGTGCCGCCCTTCACGGTGGGGTCGTTGGCCACGATCATGGTCTCGACACCCTCGACCACGCCGATGCCGGTGACCAGGCTAGCTCCCACCTGGTACTGACTGCCGTACCCGGCCAACGGGCACAACTCCAGGAACGGCGAGTCCTCGTCGACCAGCAGCTCGATGCGTTCGCGCGGGGTCAGCTTGCCGCGGCCGTGATGGCGCTGCACGTACTTCTCGCCGCCGCCTGCCAGTGCCTTGGCCAGTTCGGTGTCCACCTCGGCCAGCTTGGCTGCCATGGCCTCGGCGGCCTCGGTGTACGCGGCCGAGGTGGGGTCGAGAACTGAAGTGAGTGCTGTCATGACCACCGTCGCCGATGCAGAGCGAGGCACGAGCGATGAGGAGAAGACGGTGCGATCATGACTGGTATCCAAGTGTTTTTGCGGCCAGCCCGGTGAGGATTTCGGAGGTTCCGCCGCCGATCCCCAGAATCCGCATGTCGCGGTACTGCCGTTCGACCTCCGATTCGGCCATGTAGCCCATGCCGCCGAACAGTTGCACGGCCTGGTGGGCCACCCATTCGCCGGCCTCGACGGCGGTGTTCTTGGCGAAGCAGACCTCGGCGATCAGGTTGGTTTCCCCGGCCAGCTGCTGCTCCACCACGTGGCGGGAGTACACCCGCGCCACATCGATGCGGCGGGCCATCTCGGTCAGTGTGTTCTGCACGGATTGGCGGGAGATCAACGGACGGCCGAAGGTCTCGCGGTCACGGCACCACTGCGCGGTCAGCTCCAGGCAGCGGGCAGCGCTCGAATATGCCTGGGCGGCAAGGCCGATACGCTCGGATACGAATGCACCGGCAATCTGCAGGAAGCCGGAATTCTCTGGTCCCACCAGATTGTGCGCGGGGACGCGGGCGTCGGTGTAGGACAGCTCGGCGGTGTCCGACGAGCGCCAGCCCATCTTGTCCAACTTGCGGCTGACCTCGAAACCCGGTGTGCCCTTCTCGACCACCAACAGTGAGACACCCGCTGCGCCGGGGCCGCCCGTGCGCACCGCGGTGACCACATAGTCGGCACGCACCCCGGAGGTGATGTAGGTCTTGGCGCCGTTGACGATGTAGGTGTCGCCATCGCGGGTGGCGCGGGTGGTCAGGTGTCCGACGTCGGAGCCGCCGCCGGGTTCGGTGATGGCGAGCGCCCCGATCTTGGTGCCGGCCAGGGTGGGTGCCACGAACTCGTCGATCAGCCTGCGGTCACCGCTGGCGGCCATGTGCGGCACGGCGATTCCGCATGTGAACAGTGAGGCGAAGACGCCTCCGGGGCAGCCGGATTGGTGCATCTCCTCACAGATCACCAAAGAGTCCGCGGCGTCACCGCCACCACCACCGACCTCCACCGGGAAGGATGCGCCCAACAGGCCCGCCGCAGCTGCTTTGTGGTGCAGATCCCGAGGCAGTTCGCCGGCCCGCTCCCACTCGTCGATGTTCGGCATGATCTCGCGGTCGACGAAACTGCGCACTGTCTTGCGGAGTTGATCACGCTCGGGGAATTCCAGATCGTCACGCCAGCAACCTTTCCGGGATGTCGACGACGCGGCCTCGCAGCCACTCGCCGAGGCCTTTGGCCTGTGGGTCGAAGCGGGCCTGGTAGGCCACGCCCTGCCCCAACAGGTTGTCGATCACGAAGTTGACGGCACGCAGGTTGGGCAGCAGGTGCCGGTGGATCGGCAGATCGGCAGCCTCGGGCAGCAATTGGCGCAGGACGTCGATGGTCAGGAAGTGAGCCAGCCAGCGCCACTGCTCGTCGCTGCGCACCCATACCCCGACGTTGGCTGCTCCTCCCTTGTCGCCGCTGCGGGCGCCGGCGACGACTCCCAACGCAACCCGTCGCGTCGGACTGTCCGGCAGGGGAGCCGGGAGTTCGGGCTGGGCGACGTCCGCCAGTACCTGGGCCTCGGGCGCGCAGGTGATGGCCACCCGCGTGCCGTCGGCGTGCACCGCGGTGTGTGGCACCTCGGCGGCATCGACGTAGCCCGGGGTGAACACGCCGTACACCTGCCCGTCGCCCGGCGGCGTCAGCGCATGGAAGCCGGGGTAGCTGGCCAACGCGAGTTCGACTGCCGCGCCGGAGAATCGGCGTCCCACCACGGTGGCATCGGGGTCTCGTGCCACACAGTGCAGCAGCGCGCTGGCGGTTTCCTCGGTGTCGGCGTCGGGACGGTCCGTGCGGGCCAGAGTCCACTCCAGCTCGGCCGGCTTGGCTGTCAGAGCCGACTCGAGTTGCCGCTGTACCAGTTGTGCCTTGGCCGCGATGTCCAGGCCGGTGAGCACGAAGGTCATGGCATTGCGGAATCCGCCGATGCTGTTGAGCGAGACCTTCAGCGTCGGGGGAGGGGCTTCACCGACCACCCCTTCGATGCGGACGCGGTCCGGCCCGTCGTCGATGAGCCGGGCGGTGTCAAGCCGGGCGGTGACGTCCGGATTGGCGTACCGGGCGCCGGCTACCTCGTAGAGCAGTTGTGCAGTGACGGTGCCGGTGCTGACCAGTCCGCCGGTGCCGGGGTGTTTGGTGATCACCGACGAGCCGTCGGAGTGGATCTCGGCCACCGGAAACCCCGGATGGGCGAGATCGGGTACCTCGCCGAAGAACGCGTAGTTGCCTCCGGTGGCCTGCGTGCCGCACTCGATGACGTGACCGGCCACCATGGCGCCTGCCAGGCGGTCGTAGTCGGTGCGGGTCCAGCCGAAGTGCGCGGCGGCGGGTCCCACCACCACGGAGGCGTCGGTGACTCGGCCGGTGACCACGACATCGGCTCCGCCGTTCAGGCATTCGACGATGCCCCAGGCGCCCAGGTAGGCATTGGCGGTCAACGGCGTCCCCAGGCCCAGTTCGTCGGCCCGGGCGAGCAGATCGTCACCCTCGACGTGAGCGACGCTCACCGCGAGCCCCAACCGCGTCGCCAGCGCACGCACCGCATCGGCCAGACCTGCCGGATTGAGCCCGCCGGCGTTGGTGACGATGCGGACACCGTTGTCGACGGCCAGCCCGAGGCAGGTCTCGAGCTGGGTGAGGAACGTCTTGGCATAACCGCGCTCGGGGTTTTTCATTCGATCGCGGCCGAGGATCAGCATGGTCAGCTCGGCCAGGTAGTCGCCGGTGAGGTAATCCAGTTCGCCGCCGGTCAGCATCTCGTGCATGGCAGCGAGCCGATCGCCGTAGAAGCCCGAACAGTTCCCGATGCGGACCGACACCTGCACTCCCGTCACTCAACCAACCGGTAGGTTACCTAGAACTCGCGGTACCGCGTCAAGTGCGACTTGCTGCCGCCGGTGTGTGAGCGCGTTCGGTGGGCGGAAAGGCAGTTCAGGCGCCGTTTTGGAGCCGACGCCGCTCACCGGCTATCCTGAGTGGCAATCGTCGCCGCCCGTAGTGGCGTTTTCCTCGTGCGGCGGACACCACAAGCAAGGAGATGCTCGTCATGGCTGTGCCCAAGCGCAGGATGTCGCGTGCGAACACCCGTAGCCGTCGCGCGCAGTGGAAGACCGAAGCCACCGGGCTGGTGAACGTCACCGTTGCCGGCACCCAGCACAAGGTGCCGCGGCGCCTGCTCAAGGCTGCCCGCCTCGGCTTGGTCGACCTCGACAAGCGCTGAACTCGTTCGTTCGATCACAGATGACGATGCACGGAACTTCCGTGCATTTTCTTCCGCGCGCCTCTCAGGCCGCTCTCAGACATTGGGATAACACTGGTGGCCGTGCGCATTCTTGTCGTTGATGACGATCGCGCGGTGCGCGAATCGCTGCGTCGTTCCCTTTCCTTCAACGGCTACTCGGTATCCCTGGCCGAGGACGGTGTCGAGGCGCTCAACGCGATCTCCAGCGACCGGCCGGACGCCGTGGTCCTCGATGTGATGATGCCGCGACTGGACGGTCTGGAGGTGTGTCGCCAGCTCCGCAGCACCGGCGACGATCTGCCGATCCTGGTGCTAACCGCCCGCGACTCGGTGTCCGAGCGGGTGGCGGGCCTGGACGCCGGCGCCGACGATTACCTGCCGAAGCCGTTCGCCCTGGAGGAGCTGCTGGCCCGGATGCGCGCACTGCTCCGCCGCACCGGCCCGGAGGACAAGGTGGAGGCCGTCGCGCTGAGCTTCGGCGACCTCACCCTGGACCCGGTGACCCGCGAGGTCACCCGCGGCCAGCGTCAGATCAGTCTCACTCGCACTGAATTCGCGCTGTTGGAGATGCTGATCGCCAACCCGAGGCGCGTCCTGACGCGCAGCCGCATTCTCGAAGAGGTATGGGGTTTCGATTTCCCCACCTCGGGCAACGCACTCGAGGTGTATGTCGGATATCTGCGTCGCAAGACGGAAGCGGAGGGCGAGCCGCGGCTGATCCACACCGTTCGCGGAGTGGGTTACGTGCTGCGGGAGACGCCACCGTGAGGTGCCGGGCGTAACGATGGCACGGCCCAACCGGCGCGAATCTCGAACAACCACATCGTTGTCACTGCGGTGGCGGGTCATGTTGCTTGCCATGTCGATGGTGGCCATGGTGGTGGTGCTGATCTCGTTCGCGGTCTACGCCGTGGTTTCGGCCGCGCTGTACGACGACATCGACAACCAGTTGCAGAGCCGGGCGCAGCTGCTGATCGCCAGCGGATCGCTGGCCTCTGATCCGGGCAAGGCCATCGAGGGCACCGCCTACTCCGATGTCAACGCCATGCTGATCAACCCCGGGCGGTCCATCTACACCGCCAACCAGGAGGGGCAGACACTGCCGATCGGCGCCACCGAGAAGTCCGTCATCGCCGGTGAGCTGTTCATGTCCCGCCGCACCGCCGCTGATCAGCGGGTGCTGGCGGTGCACCTGCCCAATGGCAGCACACTGCTGATCTCGAAGAGCCTGGCGCCCACCGACGCGGTGATGATGAAACTGCGCTGGGTGCTGTTGATCGTCGGCGGGGTCGGGGTGGCCGTTGCTGCCATCGCGGGTGCCGCCGTCACCAGAACCGGCTTGCGCCCGGTCGCCAAGTTGACCGAAGCCGCCGAACGGGTGGCGCGCACCGATGACCTTCGGCCCATCCCGGTGTTCGGTAGCGATGAGCTGGCCCGTCTGACCGAGGCGTTCAACATGATGCTGCGGGCACTGGCGGAATCCCGGGAGCGCCAGGCGCGCCTGGTGACCGACGCCGGGCACGAACTGCGCACTCCTCTGACATCGCTGCGGACCAACGTGGAGCTGCTGATGGCATCCAGTCGACCGGGCGCGGCCGACATCCCCGAAGCGGAGATGGACGACCTGCGTGCCGACGTCATCGGGCAGATCGAGGAATTGTCCACGCTGGTGGGCGATCTGGTGGATCTCACTCGGGACGAGGCCGGCGGGGTGATCCACGAGCCCGTCGACATGACCGAGGTCGTCGATCGCAGCCTCGAACGAGTTCGGCGGCGCCGCAACGACATCGAGTTCGACGTCGACGTCACGCCCTGGCAGGTCTACGGGGACGCCGCCGGATTGTCGCGGGCCGTGCTCAATCTGCTGGACAACGCCGCCAAGTGGAGCCCGTCGGAGGGGCGGGTGCGGTTGACCCTCAAACAGGTGGACCCGTCGCACGCCGAGCTCGTGGTCTCCGATCTTGGTCCCGGTATCCCGCTGCAGGAGCGGCGACTGGTGTTCGAGCGCTTCTACCGTGCCACCGCGAGCCGGTCCATGCCCGGATCCGGTCTGGGACTGGCGATCGTCAAACAGGTGGTGCTCAAGCACGGCGGAGCGCTGCGGGTCGAGGAGACAGTGCCGGGAGGACAGCCGCCGGGCACCTCCATCTTTGTTCTGCTGCCGGGGCGGCCCGCAGCGCCGGCACCCTTCCCGACCGCCGACAACGCTGACGGCACCGTCAACGACGGTGATTCGGCGCCCATGGATACAAATCAGGCAACGACACGATCACAACCGGGCGTTATCTCAGTCGATTCTCAGTCGACGGGGGCAAGGTAGTTGCTGATTGGCAACGTTCTCCCGTCGTGACCCGCCCCGGTCACGGTTGACTGTCGAAGGATCGGTGACTCGAGCACATGACGAGCTATCCAGGGCCGAACAACAACCCTGGGCCCACACCTGGCAGGTACCCGCCCGCGCCGCAACAGTCGGGACAACACCACTATTCGCATCCGGCGCAGCACGGACACTATGCGCGAGGGCCGCAGCAGGGGCAGCAGCAGCCGTACGACTGGCGGTACGCCACCCAGCAGACCGATCCCCGGCAGTCCGCCGCTTATCCGGCGTATCGGTCACCGCACACCGCGCCGTTGCCGAACCAGACGCGCTCGCGTACCAAGCTTTTCGCGGGTGCCATGGCGATTGCCGTGGTATCGGCCGGAATCGGTGGTGGCGTCGCGGTGATGGCGCACCCCGATGAGCGTCCGGTCAACACCTTCACCACGGCCAGCGACCCAGCCCCCGGAATGCCCGCGGCCAACGTTCCCGCCGGCTCGGTGGAACAGGTGGCCGCCAAGGTGGTACCCAGCGTGGTCAAGCTGGAGATCAAACTCGGTCGTGCCCACGAAGAGGGCTCGGGCATCATTTTGTCGCCCACCGGTCTCATCCTGACCAATGCGCACGTGGTCTCTGCCGCGGGCGCAGCGTCGGCGGCGCCCGACGCGCTGCCCGGCATCCCGTCTGGTCCCGAGCTGCGCGACGCCAATCCCGAAACCACGGTCAGCTTCTCCGACGGCACCACCGCACCGTTCACGGTGGTGGGCGCCGACCCCGCCAGCGATGTCGCCGTGGTCCAGGCCAAGGGGGTGTCCGGGCTGACGCCGATCACTCTGGGATCCTCGGCGGATCTGCGGGTGGGTCAGGATGTGGTGGCCATTGGTTCGCCGTTGGGCCTGGAGAGCACCGTCACCACCGGAATCGTCAGCGCGTTGAACCGGCCGGTGTCCACCGCGGGCGACGCCAAGAACCAGAACACCGTGCTGGATGCCATCCAGACCGACGCCGCGATCAACCCCGGTAACTCCGGTGGGGCGCTGGTGAACATGAATGGCGAGCTGGTGGGGGTCAACTCCGCCATCGCGACCATGGGTGGAGGGCAGGACGCGCCGCAGTCGGGTTCGATCGGACTCGGTTTTGCCATCCCCGTCGACCAGGCCAAGCGGATTGCCGACGAACTGATCAGCACCGGCTCGGCATCACACGCCTCACTCGGGGTCCAGGTGAGTAACGACACCGCCATCAACGGCGCGAAGATCGTCGAGATCACCCGAGGTGGAGCCGCTGCCACCGCGGGGTTGCCCAACGGCGTGGTGGTCACGAAGGTCGACGACCGGCCCATCTCGGGAGCCGGGGCCTTGGTGGCTGCGGTGCGCTCCAAGGCGCCAGGAGAGAAGGTGACGTTGACCTTCGTCGAGTCCGAGGACAGTAATCCGCAGACACTGCAGGTGACGCTGGGTAAGGCTGCGCAGTGACGATCATCAGGACTGCACCCCCACAGGCGGTGAGCACGATGTCCATCCCCACATATACGGTTGCTTCCATGGAACAGCCGCATGAGCTGGTGGGTAGAGCTCTCGTCGTCGTTGTCGATGATCGGACCGCGCACGGAGACGAAGAAGACCACAGCGGTCCGCTGGTCACCGAGCTGCTGAACGAGGCAGGCTTCGTCGTCGACGGAGTAGTGGTGGTGGCGTCCGACGAGGTGGAGATCCGCAACGCGCTCAATACAGCGGTGATCGGCGGCGTCGACCTGGTGGTATCGGTGGGTGGCACCGGGGTGACCCCCCGTGACGTCACTCCGGAAGCCACGGTCGACATCCTGGACCGGGAATTGCTGGGGATATCCGAGGCGCTTCGGGCGTCCGGGCTGTCCGCGGGCATCATCGACGCAGGGATGTCCCGTGGTCTGGCGGGGATATCCGGCAGCACCCTGGTGGTGAACCTGTCCGGTTCACGTCCGGCGGTGCGCGACGGGATGGCCACGCTGAGTCCGCTGGCGACCCAGATCATCGGCCAGCTCTCCAGCCTGGAAATCTGACCTGAGACCGAACATGTGCCGCCTGAGTGCTCATCCGACCCCGGATGGCACCCAGGCGGCCTTTTTTAATTTTTGCGCCATGTCCCTCAACACCGGTCTCCAACCGTTCTCTAATCCTGCCGCAATGTTTCGCGAAGGTGAACAGAACAAACGTGCAAGATGTGATCTTAGTCACACAAAGGTGGAATTGTGACGCCGTTATCGCCGCGAGACCGAGATGCAGTTAACAAAGTCTTCGGTAAGGAAATTCCCCAGGAATCCTCCGATGAGCGTGATCCCGGGTCTGGACGCGACGACCCGGACCGTGATCGCTGGCTCCGGGACAACGTTCCGCCGCATCACGGCTGAGCTGGGAAGACGCCGGAAACGTCCGTGATCTGCATTTATTTCGACCCGGCGTGATTTTTGTGCCTACCGTTGTTGCGGCCGGCGTGCCGTCACGGTGATCAGGCCGTGGTTCTGGCCAACTTCTTGATCACTGAACCTCAGCAAACTTCTGCCAGCTGAGCCACAGATAAGACACGGAAACCCCCCGCGTTGCCGCCTGTATGTCGCCCCGTTATGTTTCTCCCGTCATCAACGATGAGCGAAACGTAAGAACAGCATGTGAGACCTCTCATTTGCGAAGTCTTACTTCGGGAGCGGTGTGAACATGCCACTCACGAAAACCACCAAATCGGTGAAACCGCCCCGGGATCACCGCCAACACAGCTGGGGAGAACATGAAGGTAATCAGTCGGGTGCTGGTGGCGTTGATCGCCTCCATCGCGGCGCTGTTCGCGAGCACGGGCACTTCGCACGCGGGCTTGGACAATGAGCTGAGCCTTGTGGACGGCCAGGGTCGCACCCTGACCATCCAGCAGTGGGACACGTTCCTCAACGGTGTCTTCCCGCTGGACCGCAACCGCCTCACCCGTGAGTGGTTCCACTCCGGCAAGGCTGTCTACGCCGTGACCGGCGAAGGCGCTGACGACTTCGAGGGCGTCCTGGAGCTCGGCTACCAGGTCGGCTTCCCGTGGTCGCTGGGCGTTGGCATCAACTTCAGCTACACCACCCCGAACATCGCGTTCGACGGCCAGGACTACGGCTCGTTCGGCCCGGGTGTCGACACCGGTATCGACCTGATCCCCGCCATCGTCACCCCGCCGCTGTTCCCCGGCGTGTCGATCTCCGCTGACCTGGGCAACGGCCCCGGCATCCAGGAAGTCGCCACCTTCTCCGTGGACGTCGCCGGCGCCAACGGTGCAGTTGCGGTCTCCAACGCTCACGGCACCGTGACCGGTGCTGCCGGTGGCGTGCTGCTGCGCCCCTACGCTCGGCTGATCTCCTCGGCCGGTGACAGCGTGACCACCTACGGCGAGCCTTGGAACATGAACTGAGTTTCGGCTCAGTACCAAACAGTTCGTAAACAAAACGACCCCCGGCTACGGCCGGGGGTCGTTTTGTATGCCCCGAGCTGTCATTTCTGGGAACCCGCTGAATTGGCGTGCACGGCTGCCGCCATTCGATGACTTCGGAGGTGCTCGGAGAATCGCCTGCCACGTCCGGAGTGTGGGTGAAATCCCTTGATGTACAGCAGTTTTCGTCGATCGAATGCTTCGATGAAGAACCTCTGGCGGCGCTTGAACAATTTCTCGCTCGACGTCCTCAAAAATTCCGGGCTCAGCTCCCGCACAGGGACATTCACTGGTATTGTTCAGGAAGCTTTACGACTTACAGCAATAGGGCCGCTCTGGGCCCTCTCTAATGAAGGGAAGCGCCGATGGCCGACAACGCCAGTGGCCTCATCCGCAGTTCCAAGAAGCTGGGTGCTCTTGGTCTCGGTTCGTTCGCCGTAGCCGCAGCGTTCATGAGCCTCGGCAGCGGAACCGCCAGCGCCGTCGAGGAGGTGGCACCCTCCCCGCAGGTGACCAGCCGCCAGGCCCTCATCATCGACGACAACGCACTGCGCTCCACCGCCATCGGTGAGGCTCGTGGCTTCCTGAGCACCCGCTCCGCTGATTCCGGCATCGTGCATGCCGTCGGCGAGGTCAAGGACAGCATCATGGCCGTCCCCGGGACCACCGCCGCTCCGTTCAACCTGGAGCAGAACGGCTCCTTCTCCTTCGGCGCCCCCATGGGTGACTGGTGATCTGAAGGCCCTGAAACAGAAATCGCCCCCGACCTCAGGTCGGGGGCGATTTCTGTTCGGTGGGTTTCACTCCTTGTCGGCGCTGGTGTGTTTGGCGGTGTCAGGGCTCGGGCCGGTCCCGGGGCCGGTCACATGCTCATGGGAGGCGGTACCTGCAGTAGGGCTCTGGGCATGCAGGAGGTCGCGGATCTCGGTGAGGATGCTCAACTCGGTGTCCTGGGCCTGCTCCACCTCACCACGCTCGCGGAGCTTCTTGTACGGCAGCACGATGAGGAAGTACACGACCGCCGCCACCAGGACGAAGTTGATCCCCGCTGACAGCACGGCGTTGAGGTCGACAAACTGGTCACCTCCGAGGGGTATCCGCAGGATTCCGTACTCCCTGTCGGGGCCCGCGCCGATCCGGTCGATCAGTGGTTGCACCACGTTCTGAGTGAACGCGGTGACCAGACCGGTGAACGCGGTACCGATGACCACCGCGACCGACAGGTCGACGATGTTGCCTCGCGCGATGAACTCTTTGAACCCCTTCAACATCTTCGAACCCTCCTGCTGTCGGACAGTGTGCAGGATTTGAAGGGTAGTCGGTGCGGTGGGCATGGCGGGAATGTCAATGCAGCGTCAGTGTCACGACTTCGCCGAGGGTGGCTGCTGCCACCGCGACGGCCGCGGCGGCGGGCAGCGCCACGAGAATCACCCGGTCGGCTCGAGCGCCCAGACCTTCGGCGTCGGGTGAGATGAGCACCACCACGGCATCGACGGCGATGACCCGCGGCGTGACGTCAGTAAGCGGTCCGTCCTGCGGTGCGGCGACGATGTCCACCACGTCGCCTTCGCGGACCACATCGAGGATCGCGCTCTGCGCCAACTGCACTGGCACCACCCGGGCACCCGGGCCCGCGGCCGATTCGGTGAGGCGAGGCCCCAGCACCCGGACGTCGGTGAGTACCTCTCCTGATCGCACCGGGCCGGCGGGCGTCGCTCCGACCGCGGTGCCGGCGTCGCTGAGTGCACCCTCGGGGAGGGTGTCGACCGGGCGGCTCACCACCACGAGATCCTCTGCGGTCATCGTGACTCCGGGGCTCAGATCACGTCCGGCTATCACCGCGTCCCGGTGGGCTCCACCGGGTTCGGAACGTAGCGCCGCGACGCCTGCCAGGATGACGAGTGCGGCCGCGGCGCCCCGGCGGGCGCGCACCGAATGCACCCAATCAGGCTGCAACGCTTGGCGAAGGCGGTTGAACGCGGTGGGGTCGAGACTGTGGGGCATCCACGCACCCTAGAAACCAGAACAGACAGCCCGCGTTCACGCGGCGGGCTGTCTGTGGATAACCGGGGGAGCGCTAGCTGGATGCGGCGGCAGGGGCCGGTGACGACGAGGACTTGTCGCTGCTGGAGCTCTTCTCGCTCGAGCTGGACGATTTGTCGCTGGAACTCGAGCTCGACTCGGAACTGGAGCTCGACGACGTCGACGAACTCTTGCCGCCTTCACGGCTGTCGGTGCGGTAGAAACCGCTGCCCTTGAAGACCACGCCCACCGAGTTGAACAGTTTGCGCAACCGGCCCTCACACTTGGTGCACGTGGTGAGTGCGTCATCTGAGAAAGCCTGCACCGCGTCAAAACGGTCGCCGCAGTCGGTACACGCATAGCTGTAGGTGGGCACCTAGAACCTCCGGAAGATCAGACTTTGCTTAGCACTCTACCGTGCCAAGTGCTAGAACCGCTATTCGGCCGTCCGCATTCCCGCTTCGGATCCCAGCTCGACGAGCCCGTTGCCGGGGGTCAGCGCATGCGTCATGGGCACATCGTGGGGTTCGCCGGGCAGTTCGTCGAGAAGCTCCTCGTCCCGAACCACGGCGATGAGCTTGGCAATCGGATTGCGCAGGGGTAGCGACCGGTCGTAGAAACCGGCTCCACGGCCAAGGCGTACTCCTCGTCGGTCGACTGCCAACGCCGGGACCAAGATGATCTGCGCTTCGGCGATGGTCGCAGGCGGCGATGCCTCACCTGCGGGTTCCAGAAGCCCGAAGGCTGCTGGAATCAACTCGCCGCGAGAGTATGAGCTCCACCACAGTGGCAGCGGGTCGCCGTGCGCGTCGGTGCGGCTGACCGGAAGCAGCACTTTGACACCGGTTGCGGACAGTGCATCCAGCAACGCGATGGAACCCGGTTCTGTCTTCATGGGAACGTAAGCGCAGACGGGTGTTCTCGCGCTCACGAGGGTTGCTGCGTGAGCTGCCAGCGCCTCGGCTTCCGCCTGGTGAACGGTTTCAGCTACTGAACGTCGGGAAGCCAGTAATAGCGCCCGCCGCTGAGCTTTGGTTGCCGCTTCCACGGGTACAGAATTAGCAGCTGGCGGCTTCGGTGGCCACCCTGTATCGCCCCACCATTCCAGTTAGGGTGTGAACGATGAACGCACCTCAGGTACCCATTCCGCGCACGGCTATCGTGCCCGCAGCAGGTCTGGGCACCCGGTTCCTACCGGCCACCAAGACTGTGCCCAAAGAGTTGCTGCCGGTGGTGGACACCCCCGGTATCGAGCTGGTGGCCGCCGAGGCCGCGGAGGCGGGCGCCGAGCGACTGGTAATCATCACTTCCGAAGGCAAGGACGGCGTGGTGGCGCACTTCGTCGAGGACTTGGTGCTCGAAGGGACCCTCGAAGCGCGCGGCAAGAAGGCGATGCTGGAGAAGGTGCGCCGGGCCCCCGCCCTGATCAAGGTCGAGTCGGTGGTCCAGGAGCGGCCATTGGGCCTCGGGCACGCCGTCGGCTGTGTGGAGGCCGTGCTCTCCGATGACGAGGATGCCGTCGCCGTCCTGCTGCCCGACGATCTGGTGCTACCCACCGGCGTCCTGGAGACGATGTCCAAAGTGCGCGCCAAGCGCGGCGGGACGGTGCTGTGCGCCATCGAGGTCCCCGGAGACGAGATCAGTGCCTACGGCGTCTTCGACGTCGAGATCGTGCCCGATGCGGCCAATCCCAATGTGCTCAAGGTCAAAGGCATGGTGGAGAAGCCCAAGGCCGAGGACGCGCCGTCCCCGTACGCCGCCGCCGGCCGTTATGTCCTGGACCGGGCCATCTTCGATGCGTTGCGCCGGGTCGACAAGGGTGTCGGCGGTGAGATTCAGCTCACCGACGCCATCGCGCTGCTGATCGAAGAAGGCCATCCCGTGCACGTGGTGGTGCACCGCGGGTCTCGACACGACCTGGGAAATCCCGGCGGCTACCTCAAGGCTGCGGTTGACTTTGCCTTGGACCGTGATGATTACGGCCCGGAACTACGCAGCTGGCTGGTTGCGCGATTGGGGTTGAGCGAGCAATAGCGCTAGCGTCGCCCCGGTCGACAAAGCCGGGGGCCGATGGCAGAAAGGCGCGTTGTGCGTTCGGTGGAGGAGCAGCAGGCCCGTGTCCAGGCCGCCGCGGTGGCGCCGCGGCCGGTGCGGGTGGCGATCGCTGAGGCCCAAGGGCTGATGTGTGCCGAAGAAGTGGTGACCGAACGCCCGCTGCCAGGTTTCGATCAGGCCGCCATCGACGGATACGCCGTGCGCAGCGTGGACGTGCTCGGCGCGGACGCCGCCGATGACGACGCCGACGCCGCAGGCGGACAGATCAGCCTCCCGGTGATGGGGGTGATCGAGGCCGGCACCAAGACCCCCAGCCGGCTGCAGCCCAGGCAGGCCGCCCGCGTGCAGACCGGCGCCCCCATGCCCACACTTGCCGACGCCGTGCTGCCGCTGCGGTGGACCGACGGCGGACAGTCGCGGGTGCGGGTGCTGCGAGGCGTGCGCTCCGGCGCGTACGTGCGGCGCACCGGCGACGACGTACAGCCCGGTGACGTCGCGGTCCGGGCCGGAACCATCATCGGCGCCGCCCAGGTGGGGTTGTTGGCCGCCGTGGGCCGCGACCGCGTACTGGTGCATCCCCGTCCCAGGCTGTCGGTGCTCTCCGTGGGTGGCGAGCTGGTGGACGTCTCACGATCGCCGGGCACCGGGCAGGTCTACGACGTCAACTCCTACGCCCTGGCCGCGGCCGGACGGGATGCCGGCGCCGAGGTCAATCGCGTCGGCATCGTCGACAGTGATCCCAAGAAGCTGCGCGAAGTGGTGGAGGGACAGCTCAGCCGCGCCGAGATCGTGGTGATCGCGGGAGCGGTCGGCGGAGCGGCCGCCGAGAGCGTGCGTGCGGTGCTCTCCGAACTCGGCGAGATGGAAGTGACCCGCATCGCGATGCATCCGGGCTCGGTGCAGGGCTTCGGACAACTGGGCCGCGACGGAGTGCCGGTGTTCCTGCTGCCGGCCAACCCGGTCAGTGCGCTGGTGGTGTTCGAGGTGATGGTGCGCCCGTTGGTCCGGCTGTCGTTGGGCAAGCGGCAGCCGCTGCGGCGGGTGGTGCAGGCCCGCACCCTGGCGCCGATCTCCTCGGTTGCCGGCCGCAAGGGTTATCTGCGGGGTCAGCTGATGCGCGATCAGGACACCGGTGAGTATCTGGTGCAGGCCCTCGGCGGTGCGCCGGGATCGTCATCACATCTGCTGGCCACGCTGGCCGAGGCCAACTGTCTGGTGGTGGTGCCCAGCGAGGTCGAGCAGCTGCGCACCGGTGAGACCGTCGACGTCGCTTTCCTGGCTCAACGCGGCTGACGCCCGTGAACCTCTGGCGGTCCAACTCGCTGCACCCGGGGTGGCCCGTGGCAGTGGGGCCGCTCCGGGTGCGGGCGGGGGTGGTGCGGCTGCGCCCGGTGCGCATGCGGGACGGCGCGCAGTGGAGCCGGATCCGGATTGCCGACCGTCAGTTCCTCGAGCCGTGGGAACCCACCGCGGAGATGGATTGGCCTGTGCGGCATGCGGTTTCGGCCTGGCCCGCGGTGTGCTCGGGGCTGCGGGCCGAAGCACGCCGGGGCCGGATGTTGCCCTACATCATCGAACTGGACGGGAAGTTCGCCGGCCAGTTGACCATCGGCAACGTCACGCACGGCGCACTGCGGTCGGCCTGGATTGGCTACTGGGTGCACAGCGAGGTCACCGGCGGTGGCGTGGCCACCGGTGCGCTGGCGCTGGGGCTGGACCACTGCTTCGGGCCGGTGATGCTGCACCGCGTGGAGGCCACCGTGCGGCCGGAGAACGCCGCCAGTCGCAAAGTGCTGGCCAAGGCAGGGTTCCGCGAGGAGGGCCTGCTGCGGCGCTATCTGGACGTCGACGGCGGCTGGCGCGACCACCTGCTGGTGGCGATGACCGTCGAGGAGGTCAACGGCTCGGTGACCTCGACGCTGGTGCGGGCGGGCCGCGCGCGGTGGGTCTGAGTTCTGCGCCAGGGTCGTGACAGGCTGCCAATCACAACCCTGCGGTAGAAAACAAGGTCTGATGTGTTGCAGATGTGACACGTGTGACTGATGGTGCTTGTATCCAGCGAATTACAGGTGTGTAATTGACCTCGGCGCGCCGCCCTGGTTGCGCAGGTCAGCCGACCTAGCCTGGAGGGGAAAGGAGCAGGCCACCATGCCAAGCATCCCCCAGTCATTGCTCTGGATTTCACTCGTCGTGCTCTGGCTGTTCGTGCTGGTGCCCATGCTCATCAACAAGCGGGACACCGTCAAGCGAACCAGTGACGTCGCCCTGGCTACCCGTGTGCTCAACAGCGGCGGTCGTGCCGCGCGGTTGATCAGGCGCGGAAAGCCGGCTGCCGGCCACCGCAGCGACCCGCAGTGGCGCCCCGAAGAAGAACTCGACGACTTCGACGAAGACGAGACCGGACCCGTCGTGGTGACCGGCAGGCCCTCGCGCGTGCGTTCCGTCGCGGTTGTCACCTCGGTCGCCGAAGAAGGCGAGAACGACTACCTCGACGTCGACGTGGTCGAGATGGACTCCGGCGCGCTGCCCGTCGCCGACGCACAGAAGACTGCCGCCCCAGCGGCTGAGCAGGCCGACGAACTGCCCTTGGACTTCGGTGACGCCGATCCCGATCCCGTCGACACGCCGTCCGACGAGCCCGTCGTCGAGGCTGCAGAGACAGACGAGGCCACCGACGAGGCCGCAGACGACGGCAGCGCCGACGAATACGAGTACGTCGACGACACCTCCGGTCTGGAAGCCGAAGCGGAGCCGCCCACCGGAGCCATTCCGGTCGCGGCCCGCGCCCGCCGTTTCGAGTCCAAGACCGCCGAGGCCGTCAGCGCGCGCAAGTACCGCTTCCGCAAGCGGATGCTGATGTCGATGGCCGTGCTGCTGCTCGTGACCGCTACTGCGGCCTACCTGTGGACGTCGACGATGTGGTACGCCTGCGCCACCGTGGGTGCCATCACGCTGCTGTACCTGGCATACCTGCGTCGCCAGACCCGTATCGAGGAGCGGCTGCGGCGTCGGCGGATGCAGCGGATGGCCCGTTCGCGGCTCGGGGTGGAGAACACCGTCGATCACGAACTCAACGTGGTGCCGGCCCGGCTGCGTCGGCCCGGCGCGGCGGTGCTGGAGATCGACGACGAGGATCCCGCCTTCGAGCACCTGGACTATGTGCCGTTCTCCAGCCAGTACGACCTGCCACGCGCGGCGGGGCAGTGACGACCGGTTTCGGATTCGGTGCCGCCGACTGGTAGCCTGCTACCGACCAAGGGGCTATAGCGCAGTTGGTAGCGCGTCTCGTTCGCATCGAGAAGGTCAGGGGTTCGATTCCCCTTAGCTCCACAGTGAAGCCGCAGATCAGAGCCATGGTCTGCGGCTTTTACTATTGGGCCGTCCGCAGTCCGTCCGCAGTAGCTTTGATTGCCATATCGAGACGGTCCGCAACTTCGTCGAGATCGTCGTCGAAGAGATCGGCGTAGGTGTCCAGGGTCATCGATGCCTTGGCATGGCCGAGCATCCGTTGAACGGCTTTGACATTGGCGCGAGCACTGACCGCGAGGCTGGCCGCTGTGTGGCGCAGATCGTGGGGAGTGATGGTTGGGAATGTTGGATCCGTTAGTTGGCAGCTAAGGACAGCTGGCCGGAAAACCCTTGTGCGCCAGTTGGAGTTCCGGAGAACGCCACCGCGTTGGTCGGTGAAGACGAGATCGTCACGCCCCTTACCGATCATCAGAGCGGCCAGCTCGTCACACAACGTGGCGGGAAAGGGAACCGAGCGACGCTCCCATGTCTTCGGCGTGCTCCATTGGAGCCCGCCGGATTCGGTAACCGAGCGGGACACGTTCACCCGGCGGCGCAACATATCGAAATCTTGGACGCGCAGGGCGGCCATTTCGCCCCACCTCAGACCCGTATAAGCGAGGAACCGGACGACCATGCCATCGCGGTCGACGGTGGCTGCCAGGGCCACCACTTGCTTGTGAGTGAGGTAGCCCCGGTCCGAGTGCTTCCGTTTAGGGAGCTTGATGCCGTCGCAGGGATTCCGGGCGATCCGGTTGTCTTCGACTGCGGCTCCAAGCACCTGGCGCAAGACGCCGAAAGCATTTTCAATGATCGGCGTCCCGGCTCCATCAGTGACCATTGCAGCCACCCACGCTCGAATCGCAGCGGGACGAACATCGGCAACGAGGGTGTTGCCCCACTGCGGCTCAACTCGACTGTTCCAAACGCTCCGGCGCGTTACCGCTGTTTTGGCCGAGATGTGCGCTTGGGCGGAGAACCACGACTGGTACACAGCCGAAACCGTGACTCGACCGGCAGAGGGCTCGATGTATGTCCCTGTAGCCAGCTTGGCCGTCACCTCTGAATCGAGCCATTTTTGAGCGTCGGACTTCCGTGTGAATCCTCTAGCCCGCTCCCGCCCTGCGTCGTCGACATACCTTGCGCGGTAACGCTTCCCCTTGCCGTGATTAGCGCTGGGGATACTTCGGACTGCCCCATCTTCATCGCGATAGGTCTTCATCCAGCGGTCTTCCACCCCGGCTCGCTGGTTGCGCTTCTGGGTCATTTCTCACCTGTCTCTGAGCTGTGCTGATTCATTTGGAGAAGTAGTTTCTCGACTTCGGCGAGTAGATGAGCGTGCTGCTGAGCAACGCTATGAAGGTTCTCGCGGCTGTGGTCGAGGCGCTTTCGGGCCTGTTCAAGTTCCCTTTGGTACGTGTCGGGGCTTGCGGCGAAGTCGGTGGCTGCCTCAACACCGAGCACGGTAATAATCGGCATCTCGAACACCTCGGCGAGGGCAGCGGCCTCTGCTACGCGGAGGGGACGTGCCCCGCGTTCAATCTTCGCGACGGTGGTTTGGTGCATCTCGAACCCCTGGCGGCGAAGCCGTTCAGCGACATCCTCCTGCGACCAGTTCCGGTCCTGTCGCCAGCCACGTAGGTGCTCGCCGAATCGACGTTCCCAGGACTCGTGTCGTTGACGAGCCAGCGCGATTTCGTTGATCGAGATGTCAGCGGTATCAGGAGGGAGTTGTTCGCGCAGATCACGGACAAGCTGTTGGCCCTCGACTGCGGCGAGTGCCCAAGGTTCAGGGTTAGTCACCGGCACACCATAAGTCTCTAGGGCTTGAATTTTCAAGCTCCATGCGTTTAACATTCCAACCCGTCGAGACTCGACACGCTTGGAAAGCTAAGCGATATGAGATTGAGGAATGTTGGCTACTAACGACGAGGCGGATCTCATGACCACCCGAGAAGTTTCGAACGAATTGGGCATTCCGGTAGGCACCCTGCGGTACTACCGCTCGATGGAGCGTGGGCCGATGTCGTTTCGATTGGCTGGTCGTGTGCGGTACCGCCGTACTGATGTCCTTGCGTGGGTCGATGAGCAGGAGCGCAACACCAGGCGCGGCGAGTTCGTCGCATGAGCGTCGTGAAGCGGATTGCCGCAGAGGACCAGACCGTGATTGTCGTCGCGGAGGAAGATTACGTCGCCGTGCTCCTTTTCTATGGCGCGTTGTACGCGGAGGATCTTGGCCACCCCGAGCAGGCGATTCTTCTCGCGGTCACCGAAGCTGAACAGCTTGCAGCAGCGCTTATTTCGGCCACTGATCGGTTGAGGGCGGCGGCATGACGGTATATCGCAGCGACGCAAACCATTCGACGGCGCAGGAAGCCGAGCATGCCCGCGGCGGTGACTTATGAGTCCAATCCAGGACGGCGAGTGGCTCGACCGGCAAGAGTTCTCGGAGCCGAGCTGGTGTGTGCCAGGCATCATTCCGGAAGGGTGCTGCATCCTCTCGGGCCATCCGAAGATCGGGAAATCGTTCCTGGTGCTCGACGTCGCATTGTCGGCGGCTGGCGGTGGCACGGTTCTCGGTGTGCAGGTGGATCCTCGCCCGGTGCTCTACATGGCGCTCGAAGACGGGCCGCGACGATTGCAGCTGCGTTCGCGGATGCTGTTGGAAGAGGAACCGTTGCCAGCCGAATTCTGCTTCATGACTCGCGAGGACACCGAGTGTGCGATGGAGGCGGCGAAAGCCTGGGTGAACGCCCACCATGCAGAGAAACCACTTGTCATCGTGGACACGCTGGAAAAGATTCGTGGCGGACGGTCTCAGAATGCCTACTCGGACGACTACAAGGCGGGGATGCTTCTACAGGAGTTGCTTGCTCCAGGCGGTGCCGTCATCGCAGTACACCACAACAGAAAGGGCGATTCTGACGATTTCCTGGACCAAGTGTCCGGGACATTAGGTCTCTCCGGATCGGTGGATACGATCATCACGCTCAACCGGGAAAGGACGGGTGCGTCAGGCACTCTGAGCGTGACTGGCCGCGACGTTGACGAGATGGTCTACAGGGTTAATTTCGTTAACGGACGGTGGTCGACGGATGGTGGCGACTTGGCGGAAGCTGCGCAGCGGGCCAGGACTCGGAGGTTCGGTCCGAAGATGCAGGAGGCCCTGGACATCGTGAACTCTGGCGTGGCGTCAACAAGTAGTGCGGTAGCTGAGTACATCGACGTTCCGGAAGGAACAGCGCGTAAGTACCTCTCGCGCCTGGCATCCGACTACGGGTTGATCGAGCGGATCGCCCATGGGCAGTACGGACCTGTCACAGTGTCACAAGTGCCGCAAGATGCTCCCAGCACCGAAGAACTGCTGACCAGCGCCTGATAGAAGATGTGACAACTGTGACAGCGTGACAGTGCGGCGGGCCGGGGACTTCCATAGAGGTCGTTCCGGCCCGCCGGACTGGGTAGCGAGTCCGCTGGACGCCCAGCCGCCGAAATCGCGTTGAAAAATGGGGGAGTCGCCCGCCTCGTTCTGAGGCGTGTCTCATTCCGGCGTGGCCGGTGGTGCGGGTGATAATCACGACCGTGGCGGGAAAGGGGGATGCGGTGGCAACGTCGCCAACCCGATTTCTGCTCGACACCAACGCATTCATTGCTCTTGAGCCGTTTGATGGACAGATAGAACCCGGCCTTGGGCCAGCAGCCACGTTCATGCGGCTGGTGATGAAGCAACGCAATCTCGTATTCGTCCATCCCGCTACAAGGGATGAGCTTGCCGAGGGCAAGGATAGGACACGCGCGACGCAGCGGATTGCCGAGCTCGACAAGATCGCGATGCTCGCTGAGGTACCAATCAGTGCTCGCCTCCAGGATGAATTGGGTCCGGTCGTTGTGGACTCCAACGATCATCGCGACTTGCGGATCTTGGCGGCACTGGACGCAAACGCCGTGAACTTTCTTGTCACTGATGACGCGGGCCTGGGCAGGCGGGCAAAGAGGGTCGGACTTGGTGATCGCGTCCTTACGCTCGCCGATGCCGTGGCAATGCTGGAAGCATTTGAACCGACCGTCGTCGAACCTCCACCGAAGGTGACGCCGAAAGAGTCCTATGCTCTCGATCTCGACCAGGACATTTTTGCCAGCATCAGAGACGATTACGAAGGCTTCGATACGTGGATTGACAAGGTACGTGGGGATTCACCGAACCGCGAATGTTTCGTCATCGCCGAGGACAGTGGCATCTATGCCGCCATCGCTATCTTGAAGACCAACGAACCCGTTTCTGAATGTCCGTACGGCTTACCTCAGCCCATCACGAAGATTTCGACCTTCAAGGTGGAACCAGACTTTCGCGGACACCGCTACGGAGAACTTCTGCTCAAAGCCGTTCTGCGCTCTCACCATGAACACCGCGTCGGAAGCGCCTACGTCGAGGTCTGGGAGCACCACCAACCGCTCATCGATTTCATGGGAATGTTTGGGTATTACGGCGCTGGCAAGTCGGCGCGCGGCGAGATCGTCCTTGCCAAGCACTACCAGCCCCGCGATACCTCCTTGTCACCGTTAGACTTCCACATCGCGTACGGCCCACCCGCGGTGTCGGGTGACGCCAGCGTGTTTGTCATACCAATCATCGAGCACTGGCACGATCAGTTATTCCCCGAGTGCATACCCGAGGATGAGCAGCTCATGATTCCTGGGCTGGATGGCGCGACGCATCCATGGGGTAACGCGCTCCGGAAAGCGTACCTATGCAACGCGCCCACAAAGCAGGTTCAGCCAGGAGACGCGATTCTGTTCTACCGCTCAGGGATTCAGGCCGTATCTGTAATTGGAGTGGTCGAGGAGACCTTTCGGACGTCCTCACCCGAGGAAGTACTGAACTTGGTTGGTGGAAGAACCGTATACGGACCTGCTGACATAGCCGAACTGGCATCCCACAGCTCGCAGGTGCTTGTCATCCTCTTCCGGCAAGATCGCATCGTTGACCCTGAATGGACATTGGCAGAGCTTCAAGCTCACGACGTCCTGAAAGCGCCGCCGCAAACCGTCACCAAAGTAAAGGAGGCAGGTACCCGATGGGTGCATCAGCAACTGGACGCCATGTAGTTATGTCCGTGCATCCGCAGTTCGCGGAGGCAATTATGGACGGGCGCAAGAAGGTTGAGTTTCGCAAACGTCGTCTTGCCGACGACGTGACGGTCGTCTGGGTCTACGCCACCGCTCCCGTCAGGAAGGTGATCGGCTACTTCGAAGTGGGAGCCATCCACACCGCTAAACCGACTGACCTTTGGCGAAAATTCTCCGATGTGGGCTGCATCGACCGAGCCGACTTTGACCGGTACTACGCCGACAGCCACACTGGGGCGGGTATCGGCATCCGCAAAGCTGTAAGACTGCGCAGCCCCGCCCACATTGCCGAGCTGCTTCCCTCCGGCGTACCACCGCAGAGCTACGCATATGTAGGAGTGCCTGTTACGTCACTGCGTCAGCACTTAGTGGCTAGGGTGTCTCAATGGCCGGCATCGAAGCGCACCTAACTCTGCTGGCTGATGCAAGCGACAAATGCCGTCAAAGCACGCTCGCATCCCACCAGATTCAACTGGGCGAAGTTCACCAAGGCGACGCCGATCTCGTCCTCTGGCTGAACCACCTTGACGGCCCTACCGTCCCCATGATGGTCACAGCTCGCAGGGAACTTGCTCTTGCCGAATACAGTGCAGCGTCCGGATTGTACCGGCAGGCTTTCGCTTCTCTACGTCTGTTTCTAGAGCTAAATTTTGCTGCGGTCTATTTCTCAGTCAACGAGCTCGAACGGCGGCGCTGGGTGTCTGACAGATTCGACTTTTCATGGTCGAGTGCCTTAAATTCTGAAACAGGAATTTTATCAGGCATGTTTGTCTCCGAGTTTGCACCCGACTTGATGATGGACGCGACTGATCATAGCCGGAGGGCGCAGGCATGTTATCGCTATTGCTCACAGTTCATCCATGGTAAGCATAAGGATAGTGAGCGACTCCCTACCACGTTAGAATATTCTTCCGACGTGTTAACGGAATGGTGTGAGAAAGCAAAGCAAGCTACCGAAGTTGTACTTTTTGTCTTGTATGTTCGGTACGGTGATATTGCAAACGACAAAGCTAATGATGATCTCCGCACGATGTTGTTAACACGGTTCAACCATATATCCCAGATTCGGAGCCGTCTAGGTGGAGTTAGTAACGGATGACTAATGAGCTATTTTTCCGAACCGAAGATCTTCGCCTCGAAGAAGTTTCTAAGTACTTCGTTGAGACAAGCGGCGACCGAAGGATAATCGACGCTATCAAAGGGCGGAGTGCAGTGCTACTCCGCGGCAGCAGGGGTGTTGGCAAATCATTTCTCCTGCGCGTGGCAGAGGCCGAGATGAAAGCTAGCTTCGAGACAGAAGCCGTGCTGCCGGTCTATTTGACGTTCGCGCGTGCTGGCCTGATTAAGCAGGACCAACACAATTTTCTACCCTGGATGACCGCGAAAATTACTAGTTCCGTCCAAAGGTCCATTACCTCGTACGGGCTCAAAGTTCCAGAAAGCTCAGCCCTCGCAGCACTAGCAGGCACACAAGCGTCGCAGGTGTCCGAGGGGCCAACATTGATGGAGCGACTTACTTCGGTCTTTGAACAATTCTGGTCAAAAGATAAACCGTCTGAGGATATAAGCGGTGCTCCTGAGCCAGAAGCAATCCGATATGCAATTGAGGATCTATGCGACGATATAGGAGTTGCAAGGATCGCGCTGCTCGTTGACGAAGCAGCACATGTCTTTATTCCCGAGCAGCAGCGGCAGTTTTTCACGTTGATGCGCGATCTTCGAAGTCCCTATCTATCCGTCAAGGCTGCTGTTTATCCTGGCGCTACATCCTACGGTGAATCATTTCAACCTACTCATGACGCGGCGGTGCTCGATATCGAACGCAACGTCGTGGATGCGTCATATGCGAATGCGATGCGCGAAATCGTTTTCCGTCAGGATCCCAGCCGTCGAAAAGATATCGAACAGTATGGAGAGATCTTCGACATTCTAGCTTTCGCGGCGACCGGAAACCCGAGAATTCTGTTAAAGACTTTAACTGCAAGTACCCCGTTGCGGCAGAACTCAGCGCAGAGCACGATTCGCGAATATTATCGCGAAGAGATTTGGGCCGAACACTCGACGCTCGCTGAAAGGTACCCCGGCCATCGCACGCTAATCGATTGGGGTCGCAACTTTCTTGAAAACGAAGTACTCCCTGCTTTGCATGCGAGAAATCAGAAAGAAACCGAGGCGAGTTCGGCAATCTGGATTCACCGCGATGCTCCGCAAGTAGTGCGTGAGGCACTTCGGTTGCTGTGTTATAGCGGAATCTTGCAAGAAGGAACGGCCGGCATAAGGGCGACGAGGAGTGAGGTAGGCACTCGCTATATGGTCAACGTCGGTTGCAACTTGGCGCAGGACGCTAGCCCAATTTCATATGGCCGGCGGCTAAGAGGTTCGTTGGACAAGCGACGAATGGTCGAGTTTGGCGCAAATCATGGTGCTTATCGATCGATTCAGGACTTCTCGCTACAACAGCTTGAGCAGGATGGGAACGTAGCGCTCGAAGCGAGGCTGACATCACCTATTTCCAGCCTCGATCTAACAGCATTTCTACGGTCGAAGCTTTCTGAGCTTGAGCTAAGCACGATTGGCGAAGTCCTTAATACCGACGAAGAAAGCTTCAAGAAGCTGCATTATGTCGGCGAGGTGCGCGCTCGGCAGATGAGGAATGCCGCTCATATGGCGGTAATCGAGTACCTATCGGGGTAGTTCGGTCGACGGAGCGAAACCAGGTCTCCGAGGCGTAGAGCGCGTTTCGCGGTTGGCTGCAGGTCCCAAAGGTGCTGGACGCATCTAAATCAGCCCTGGCGCAGCGTATGCACGCCAGTGGCGAGTCCGCGACCACCATTGCTGCGGCACTGGGTGTCAGTAGGGCCACCGTCTATCGGGTGCTTGCCGACACCTAAGAGTCGTGGTCGTCGGCTGTGGTGAAATGTGCAGGCATTACAGTCCTGCATTGCACTTCGGGGGTTTCATGAAGTTGGTCAAAAGCGCGTCGGTAACGGTAGCTCTCGGGTTAGCCGCATCGTTCGGACTGGCGTCTTGTGGGGCACCAGCGGACGTCGCGATGGACACGATTACTCAGACGTCGACGTCAGTCGTAACCGTGTACTCGACAGCTCCTGCGCCGTTGGAACTGCCGACCACAACAACGACGACCACAACCACAACCTTGCCAACGACTACATCGGAAGCGCCAGAACCTGCCTCTGACTGCACGACACCGAAGCAGGGGACCGCTGTGGTTCCTGATGTTGTGTACAGCAGCTTTGCAGATGCGACCGGAGCTCTATGCGACGCCGGCTTTACTGACATCGGATACAAGACGACCAATGGAAAAAGCGTTTGGAATCCATGGAATTGGGTGGTGATTTCTCAAGACCCGCCCGCTGGAACTCCAACCTCCAAGACAACCCAGATCGGCCTCCTGCTCCAGAAGAGCGACTGAACTCAGTCGCGAAGGAGCAGAAGAATGTCTGCCACGATGTCCGAGCTGTCTCACCGTATGCATGTCCCGGAGGAGCCGACGTCGAGACACTGAGGCAACATCGGTGGCAGGCAGGGCAACGATTCGACGTCGTTCTTGCCGCTGGCTACTAGAGTGCCTCACCTTGACGCATGCGGTTGAGATCAACGTGCGTATGCTTAGCTAGCAAAATAGGACAGTTCGGGGGTGTCATGTTCGGTCGGGCGATGCTTGCCGGAGTAGCGGCGGTGGCTTGCAGTGGGATTGCAGCTTCACCCGCCCATGCTGACGAGTACGACTTCATTTCAGCCGTGGACGGCAGCGGGATCTACTATGCCAACATCTTGGACATGATCGACGCTGGCAAGGTTGCCTGTCATGGGATGCGCGCCCGCACCTACGGGCCTGCGCTCGCTAGTCAACTGAACAGTTTCGGAACCTGGACCGCGCACGAGAAAACCATAATCATGACCGCAGCCGCGAACACGATGTGTCCAGACGTGTGGCCGTGGATTAAGTCGCTCAGCACGCCGCCTCCGCCGTCAGGTCCGCCCGAGCCGCACCCATGCACGTTGCCGAACCCGCCCGCCGGTTGTGCAGACGGCTCATATTAGCGCTGCGGAGCTAGGCCGAACCGTGTTCGGTGCGCGGCTTCTTGGCGCTCAGGCGAGGGGGGTGGGGGGTACCCCATTCCGCTGTCCTGTGAGCGCCTAACTCGGCCAGCGGCTTCTCTCTCTCCAAGATCGCCTACGAAGCACCCCTGATCACCTCCTGTCTCTGCATGTTGCAAGGTCGCAAGCGCCTCGATCCGTTTGGGAGCAAATGGGCGGATGACCGCGAACCAGTGTCAGGATCGGAAGACGTGAACCGTCGATGCAGATGTAGCAAATGTGGAATGAGTATGTAATACTGCCCTGGCACCAAAGTTTACGAGGGGGTAAATATCTTGGTTAAATGTCTTTAGCGTCGTCCAGCGATGCGTTCGTAGTGGGCGGTTAGCGGCAGCGGCTAACGCCGATGGCAGCCTAAGCACCACGTCGGTCTCCGGAGCTTGGCTACGACACCTCTACTCTCTGTGCCGGTGGTTTGGAGTCGGATCGGACGGAGCCTTGCGGCGAAGGGTTCCAGAATGCGACGCCTTAAGTAACTCGCTGCCGAAATGTGTGCAATGGGTTTGTGTCGGCCCAACAGATGCGCCCGTTGCTCGTTCGGGGCAAGGCTTTCCTGCCTTCGAAACGCCGCTATAGAACTCTCTCGAAAGCGGGGCGTCAACCGCCCCCTCCACACCCAATGACTTCACTTAGAGGACCAACATGCTAGTTCGTACCCTTGTCGTCGGCCTTATCGTTGCCGGAATCGGAACTCTGTCACCGCAGGTCATCGCTAACGCCGTTCCTTATGCAAACTGTTCGGAAGCGAAAGCCAACGGCCACTGCAACATTCCGTCGGATTCGCCCTACTACCAGGCCAAGCTTGACCGCGACCAAGACGGTCTCGGCTGCGAGTGCTGACGATGAACGCCAGAATATTCGCATCGGGCGTGATCGTTGCCGCCGTGAGCCTCGGGACCGCCGCACCGGCGTTTGCGGATTCCGACAGTGAGAACTTCGTAAACATGCTCGCCCGCTACGGCGAAGACGTATCTGGACCCGAAGTCGCACTCGCCAGCGTGGACGTTGGATACGCGATCTGCAATCTGCTGGAGACCTACAACAGCGGCCCGCAAATGCTCTCTTACATGATCAACAATGGTCGCAGCCCGGAGAACGCCAACCTGTGGTTGGCTGCCTCTGTCATTAATTTGTGCCCCGAACTGAACTACCTAACGGGCTATTGAGCGCGGGTCGTAGTTGGCACGATTCCCTTGGGATCCTTGTGCTGGCAGAGCATTTGCGCTTCATGCGACTGCCACCATGAGTTCGCCGTACCTACGGGCGGATCGTTAAGTCGTGCACTACCAAACAGACCACCAGCAAGGTTGGATCTAGCCGGATTGCTTGATGACGCTACCTTGCGTAGCTCGCCACGTAATCTGAGGACATCATCCGGTCGATTCGAACTGGCCCCGGTTTGTATCCGCCTGGGTTGCGGTAACGGAGCCGCGCATTCTGTGTCGCTCGTAATCGCCTGCGATCAGATTCTCGCCAGAGGACCTACGTCGCGGCAGGCCCGGGTCCGGATAGGGCAGCCGGCATTCCGCGCGCTACACAGGAAGTAAGGTGCGGTCGACGCATTCACCGATGAGTCTTGGACGCGCGACTGGCTGTCAAGGCGCTGGAACTTGTGGAGTATGGCGGCCCAGTCAACCTCGGCCTACATGCGCGTGTCCGCAGTCCGTCCGCAGTAGCTCCGGCAATGCTCAACGCTCGCCAACCGTTGCAACCTGCTGACCTGCAAATACTTAACCGAGCCAACTATCCCAACATCCCCGAAAGTCCATGTCGTCTCGTTCGCATCGAGAAGGTCAGGGGTTCGATTCCCCTTAGCTCCACAGAGTTTGAGTAGGGTTTTTCACGGCGTGTCGGCCTGCAGGCCGACGCCGGAGGCCACCACATCGGCGCGCTCGCTGTCGACATCCGGTAGGGCCGCGTCTTTGAAGACTGCGAAGCTCGAGGGTTGTTCGGTGAGATAGGGAAAGTGGAAGCCGCATTTCGGGCACTGCTCGCGTAGCACCGCTTGTTCTTGGCTGAGGTCATACTGCTTGTCCTGCAATTCGTTGCAGCATGGGCAGATCCGCAACAGGCGGGTGCCGACGAGTTCGAAGTTGGTGATGATGTCTTCCATGATGGCCCCGTTGGCGGCCCAGGCCTTGGCGTGCTTGTGGTAGGTGTCGGTGTGCCAGTCGTACAGGGCTTCCTTGCTGGTCCAGAAGCTGCACTCGTTGAACCAGCCCGGATCGTCGGGGTGCTCCCACCAGGTGAGGTGTAGGAAGCCGGGCAGCTTCATCAAGAAGTGCCGCGTGTCGCCGAACACGACTTTGAACTTCTCGTAGGCGTCGGGGCTGGAGAAGCGCACGCGTTGCATGCTGAGATAGATCGGCATCGAACCTCCTGTGATCGGCTGCCTCGGGGCTGTTATGCAGCGTGAACAATTGGTTCCTATGGTTGGACAGGGCGCACAGTTGCGCCAGAGCCAATCGGCCAGCATCTGCAGGAGCCACATGACATCGACGCGAAACACGGGGGCATCGGAACAGAGCAATCGTCCGAGATCCACGGTGCCGGCCTACCGGGCGCTCTACGAGCAGTTGCGGTCGAGCATTCTGCACGGGCAACTGCCGGCTGGGTCCAGGCTGCCGCCGAGTCGGGTGCTGGCGCGTCAGAATGGGTTGTCGCGCAACACCGTTCTGGCGGCCTTCGAGCAACTGGAGGCAGAGGGATACACCATCGGGCGCCAAGGATCAGGGACGTATGTGGCCAAGGTCCTACCCGAACGGTATCTCGAGACCACGAGCGCCTCGGTGTCGGCGGCGGCACGCACGTCGAGCACCGCCACCGCGCTGTCTGCCCGGGGGCAGCGACTGGCCAGCGCGCCGCGGATGCCGCTTCCCTCGGTGCTGGGCCGCCAGCCCCGGACAACGGCATTCCTCATCGGCCTGCCGGCACTGGATGCTTTTCCCTTCAAGACATGGGCCAGGCTGTACTCGGGTCGCTTGAACAATTCCGGCTCGGCACTGATGCGCTATGACGATGCTGCCGGATACCGTCCGTTGCGTGAGGCGATCGCCGCCTACATCAGCGTGGCGCGGGGCATTCATTGTTCTGCCGACCAGGTGATCGTGACGACTGGTTCCCAGCAGGCGTTGGAGTTCTGCGCGCGGATTCTGCTGGACCCGGGTGACGCCGCCTGGCTCGAGGATCCCGGCTACCTCGGTGCACGTGCTGCGTTGATCTCTGCCGGCGCTCGGATCATCCCCGTTCCGGTCGACGCGGCCGGGATCGATGTGGCAGCGGGGGTCGGAATCGAGGCCGCCGCGCGGCTGGCCATCGTCACACCGTCGCACCAGTTCCCTCTCGGATACACCATGTCACTGGAACGCCGTTTGGCTCTGATCGATTGGGCTGCAAGCAATTCCGCATGGATTGTCGAGGACGACTACGACACGGAGTTCCGGTATGTCGGCAAACCCCAGGCTGCGTTGAAGGCCATCGACACCCATGACCGGGTCGTCTACGTCGGTACTTTCAGCAAGACGTTGTTCCCCAGCTTGCGGCTGGGCTATGTGATTGCTCCCGCCAATGTGGTCGACGGCTTCACCGCCGCCCATCTCAGCAGCGATATGCATGCTCACCTGATGGACCAGGCGGTGGTGACCGACTTCATCGAGCAGGGACACTTCGCCCAGCATCTGCGCCGGATGCGAGTTCTGCACCTCGAGCGCCAACACAAACTGATCGAATACGCCGAGCGGGTCAGTGATCGGATGGTCTTGACACCCTCTGACGGCGGCCTGCATCTGCTCGGTCGATTACCCGATGCGCAAAGCGATACCGAACTCGCCAATTATGCACTGCGGCAAGGGATTCACGTCTGGCCGCTGTCCATCCACTCCTACCGGACAGACCAGCCGCCCGCACTTCTGCTCGGCTACGCCGGAACCACGGACCGCGATTCACGAGCCGGGGTCGAGATCCTCGACAAGGGGCTCGGACAGCGCAGACGAGCCACCGCGAAGAATGGGAACCGGCCGGGTCTGTCGCAGTGACGGTGGTGCAACCAGCCCCAGATGGGCTTGGCGAACCCCCGTAGGCGAGCAGCGATCTCGGCTGCGTTGCTGACGGATGGAGGCAAATATCCGTCAAATGGCCGATGGTGTGAACGGGGCGCGATCCATAACGTTGAGGCGCATGATCCCGATACCTGCGGACGACGAAACCCGGCAGCGGATGCGCCGGGAGATCGAGGCGAGCGTCGAGGACTTCCACGGGGTGCCCGGGTTCTCGGTGGTGCGCACCGAACGCCCCGGCACCGCCATCGGCGCCCACGGTGGAATCCAGGACGACATGCAACTCGAGCGCGTGCTGACCCGCCTGCGGATGCAGCCCGCGGGCGCCTTCGGCGGCAAGTTCGTCATCATCTGCACCAAACCCGAGCGGGAATGGCGGATCGCCCGGCTGTCCGGGGTGCGCGGGGTGCCACCGAAGTTCATCGACGACCGGGTGTTCACCGACGAGCAGGCCGCCCAGGCCGAGATCTTCTCGATGCGCCTCGATCAGTACCCGGCCGAAGACGGGATGCCCGAGCACTGCACGCAGGCCTGGAAAGCACGTGGGGAGAACTGGGCGTGAGCGACGACGACATGTACCCCGCGATGCTGCGGCTCACCGGTTACGGCAGCAAATGGTCGGTGCAGCAGGGCGACACCGTCGAGTTCCACGTCAATTGTGACGGTCCCACCGAGTACCACGCACAGCTGGTGACTCTGATCCACGGCGACACCCACCCCAGCGGACCGGGGTTCAAGGAATCGCCGGTGGACGTCCCGGCCAACGGCACCTACCCGGGTCGGCCGCAGACCATCCACGCCGGCTCGTACGGCATGGTGATCGACCGCCCACCGCTGCGGGTGGACAGTTTCACCCTGCAGTGCTGGATCTGGCCGACCATGCCCACCAAAGTGGACGGTTACTGGTGTCCTGGAGAGCAGATGATCGTGGGCAAGTGGGCCGACGGCGCCGGGTACGGGCTGTTCGTCAACCTCCAGGGCCACCTGAGCCTGCGGATCAACGGCCGGACACTGACCGCTGCGGAGCCGCTGCGCGACCGCGCCTGGCACTTTGTGGCCGCCACCTACGACGCGGCCACCGGGCGCGCCGCACTGCACCACGAACCGCAGCTCCGTTACGCGCTGGACCCCGCGCCGCAACCCGTCGAAGCCGTGTTCGGTGAACGCATCGTCCACACCGACGTGCCGTTCACCTTCGCCGCGCACCCGCGTGCCGCGGTCGCCGACGCTGCCTCCCGCCAGCCCGGCGGATGGACGATGACATCGCACTACAACGGCAAGATCGACGGCGTCCGGTTGTGCTGCCGCGCGCTGAGCAGGCTCGAGATCGAGACCATGAAAGTCGGTGCCGCTCCGGGGATGGACGAACGCCGCGGGGTGGGGCCCAACCCGGACCTGGGGGCAGTCCTGGTGGCGGCGTGGGATTTCGGGCTGCAGATCCCCACCCGCACCGTCGTCGACTGCGGCCCCTACCGGCTCGACGGCGAACTGGTGGGCATGCCGGCCCGGGGGATGACCGGGCACAACTGGAGTGGTGCGGTTGTCTCCTGGAGCGTCGATCACCGTGAGTACGGGGCCATCCACTTCCACGACGACGACGTCGACGACGCGCGCTGGGATGTCGACTTCACCCTGACGGTCCCGGCCGACCTCCCCAGCGCCGTCTACGCGATCAAGCTCACCACGGACGACGACGAGTCCTACATCCCGTTCATGGTGCGCACTCCACTGGGCAGGCCGCAGGCCAGGATCGCCGTCATCATGTCCACCACCGACTACATGGCCTACGCCAACGAGCACCAAGCCAGCAATTTCGGCAGCGTGGAAGCCTTGCTGTACCGGACGCCGATCATGGCTTTGGAGAACATCTTCCTGTCCGTGCACCGCGAGTACGGCTACTCCCTCTACGACACCCACAGTGACGGTTCGGGCGTGCACATCTCCTCCCGGCTGCGACCCGTGCTGAACGTGGCGCCGAAGTACGACTCGTGGCTCACACAGTCACCCTGGCAGTTCAACGCCGACCTGCACCTGATCGACTGGCTCACCGAACTGGGCTACGACTTCGACGTGATCACCGACGAAGACATCAGTTACGACGGCCTGGAGCGCATCGAGGGATACAACGTCCTGCTCACCGGTTCGCACCCGGAACACAAGGACGGGCACTATCTCGACGCGCTGGCGGCCTACAAGGAACGCGGCGGCCGGCTGATGTACATGGGCGGCGACGGGTTCTACTGGCGCCACACCTTCCACCCGGCCTACGGACGTGGCGAGGTGACCGAGCTGCGCCGCTGCGAATCAGGGATCCGCCCCTGGCAGGCGCAGCCCGGCGAGTACTACCACCAGAGCGACGGCAGGCTGGGCGGCATGTGGCGGTTCCTGGGCCGCGACATGGCCGCGGTCAGCGGAACCTCCATGGTGGCACAGGGGTTCGACATCTCCACCTACTTCAAGCGCACCCCCGACAGCCTCGATCCCCGTGTCGCGTGGGCCTTCGAGGGCATCGAGTACGGCGAACGGCTCGGTGACTTCGGGCTGGTGGGCGGCGGTGCCGCCGGAGCCGAACTCGACACGGTGGACACCACGTTGGGCTCACCCCCGCACACCCTGTTGGTGGCGACATCGGCGGGTCTGCACACCGACGCGTATCTGACGGTGACCGAACTGATCCTCACCAACGCCCCTGGGCACACCGGTACCCAGAACCCCAGGATCCGCGCCGACATGGCGTTCCACGAGACGCCCAACGGCGGCGCGGTGTGGGCGTTCAGTTCGATCTCCTACTGCGGCAGCCTGTCGCACAACAACTACGACAACAACATCTCCACGTTGACGGCCAATGTGCTCAACCACTTCGCGCAGGACGGTCCGCTGCCCGAACCCGATCCCGCCCAGATCCACGCACGCGGTCGGTTCGATGCGACGCCGGCACTGAACTTCCAGTTCCCCGAGGACGTGCCACAGTGAAAAATCTTCTGCTGCAGCCCGCCTCGACAAGAAGGCACGCCAGCGCCGATCGCGAGGACTGGACGGAAACCTGGGTCGGTGTGGGCTTCGCCGAGCAGCTGACCGAGGTGGGTGCGGTACTGCCCGCCACTGTCGGCTACCACGCTACCCACGTGCGTCGTACCAAAAGCGGTCTGGTGGCCGCTGTCAACGCCAGGCCGTTCGGCGGTTGCATGTCGGTGCCCGCGCATTGTGGCAGCACCCGCAATGTCAGATGCCCGCACCTGGCCTGTGCTTTCAGCGAGGACACCGGCGTGTTGGACAACGCCCGAGACCCTGACGGGCGGGCCAGGCGGGAGTTCCTGGGCGACGGCCGAAGGGAGGTGAAAATGCCTCTTGCACAATGGGGTTCGATTCTGTTCCTCAACATCACGCTGGGCTCCCCGGCGCCGCTGCCGGTGGCTGCGCAACCGGCTCCGGGCCCGGCGCTGCGGACCGGATCTTCCCCGGTGGCCGGCAGCTGGCTCGTCAGCGCGCACCGCGAGGCCGCGTTGATGGGGGAGCCGGTCTCGGAGGTGGCGCCCAATGTCGCGCTGGCCCGAGCGGGCACCACCACATTCGCCGTGATCAGTCGTCCCGCCGGCCCGACGCGCAGCACCCTGCTGTGGGCCGAACTGGGCGCCAGTGTGGGCCAGTGTGGGCCATCTCACCCCGGATTCGGCTGTTCGTAACGGGCCTTAACCGCAAGGAAACAGGCACCGAACCTCGTTGACGCCCGTGCGTTGTCCACTTGCAGACATGACTCGTGCCAGGAACGAGACACCTGACTTCGCATCGCTGGCCACCGCCATGGTGTCGACCGACAGTGAGGTGCGACTGCGCGGCACCATCGACTTCCTGCGCGTCGAGACCGGGTGTGACAGCTTTCTTCTCGCCTACAAGGCGCCGAAGACCAAGGGTTTCAACCTGGTCAAACAGGTCGGCTACTCCGACGGCGTGGCCGAGTACCTGAGCTCGGACATCCAGTCGTTGCCGGAGTTCACCAAGCAGTTCTCCGATTACACCAGGATCACCGACTGGGTGGACGTACCGGAGTTCCCCGAGTCGTACAGCGGCTCGAAAGTCCTGCGCCCTGAGGGTTTCACCAACGGCTTCATGATGGTGCTGCACGACGGTGCCGGCGAGATCGTCGGAATGTGCCAGGCCAACATGGAGCGACCGGAGTTCAGCGCCCGCAGCCGGTGCATGGTCGAGACCGTACGGCCGCTGTTCACCAAATACGTCACGCGGATGCGTGCCAGGGCCAAGGCCCGGCTGACACCGCGCGAACAGGAGATCCTGGCTCTGCTGCGCGGCGGACTGTCCAACACCGAGATCAGCGAGCGGCTGTTCCTGTCGCCCCGGACCGTCAGCACCCACGTCGAACGGGTACTGCGCAAACTCGGCGTGGCCAATCGGGTGGCGGCCGCCGTGCATGCCACCGAACTCGAACTCGTCGAACCCAAGAGCCCGGTGGTGCAGGTACCACCGCAACGGGGCTTGAGCGCCTACTGACCGTCGGGGGAGCACCCGGGTGACGTCAGACGTCACCCGGGTGACTCGTGTGTTCACGGGAGATGTTCCGGTGCAGGCGAATACGTCGGATGACGGATATCGCTGAGTCGTCGACATGGTTAACGTCGACGACGATGACAGCCGAGGCGACCCGGAGGTTGCACGAATGACAGCGAAACGACTACTCGCAGTGGTGGTGATCGTGATGCTCGCGCTCACCGGCTGTTCACGGGGGCCGGTGGAGACCGGGAACATCATGGTGATCGCCATCGAATCCGAGGCTGACATCCTTGATCCGCAGGTGGCGGGCGGTTGGGTGTCGTGGCGGATCAACCGGCAGATCTTCGAGCCGCTGGTGGACCAGGACCTCACCATCCCGTCCAGTGAGGCGACCATTCCGCCGCTCAAGCCCGCGCTGGCCGAGTCCTGGGAGGTGTCCGACGACGGGCTGGACTACACCTTCCACATCCGCCAGGGGGTGCGGTTTCACGACGGAACGCCGCTGAACGCCGAGGCTGTCGAGTACAACATCCGGCGGATGTGGGATGAGGAGGCGCCGCAGTACTCGGCCAGGGCGGCCGGTCAGACCAGCTTCGTGTGGAAGTTCGTCGACTCGGTGGAATCCGCCGACGAATACACCTTGAAAATTCGTCTGACCCAGCCATTTTCGGAGTTCCTGCGAATGCTGACCCAGGGCGGCAACGGTTCGACGGCTATCATGAGCCCGGCTGCGCTGGAGCGCTACGGAGATGACATCGCCGACCATCCGGTGGGCACCGGACCGTTCAAGTTCGTCGAGCGTATCCGTGGTGAGCGGATCGATCTCGCCCGCAACGACGACTACTGGGGCAAGGTGCCCAACATCGACGGCGTGGTGTTCCGGCCGCTACCGGATCCGTCGGCGCGCACCGCGGCGCTGCGCTCCGGCGACGTCGACATGATCGCAGTGCCCAACCCCGACAGCATCGACAACCTGGTCAGCGAGGGATATCAACTGTCGGAGGGTATTCCGCCGCACACCTGGTACCTGTCGTTCAACATGAAGGACCAGTACACCTCCATTCCCGAGGTCCGCAGGGCGATCAACCTGGCTGTCGACCGGGAGGGCATGGCGCGCGATCTCCTCCGCGGCTCCGTCAACCCCGCCTACGGGGTGCAGGCGATGTCCGCCGGCGGGTACGTCGAGCGCCGCGACGTCTACGAGCGCGACCTCGACAAGGCCAGGGAACTGCTGGCGTCGGTGGGACTGGAGAACGGCTTCCAAACCACTCTGATCACGTCGACGGACGGCTCGGGTCAGATCATGCCCGCGCAGATGGCCGAGTTCATCCAGCAGAACCTCGCCGAGATCGGTATCGACGTCAATATCCAGACCCAGGAATGGATCTCATATCTGGGAGTGTGGGCGCGGGGGATGCAAGAGGGGGTCGGCATGGCCCAGATGTCGTGGGGTATGACCAGCCCGTACTGGCTCTACATCGTCACGTCCTCGGAGCTGCAGGCCCCCAACGGCCCCAACGTCGGGTACTACGACAACCCGGCACTGGACGAGGCGATGGACAACGCGATCACCGCGCTGGATCCGGCCGAGGCCGAGCAGTTCTGGAAGCTGGCCAACAACATCGTCAGCGACGACGCCGCGCTGGTGCCCATCGTCAACGACAAGGCTCCGTACATGCTCGCCCCTTATGTCACCGGGTTCGTCTCGGCCAGCGAGGAGTGGTACGACCTGACGGAAGTGAGGCTCGAACAATGACCCGCATGATCGGATCCCGGCTGTTGTCAACACTTCTGGTGTTGTTCGGCGTCAGCCTCGTGGTCTTCTTGCTGCTGCAGATGGTGCCGGGTGACCCCGCCGTCACCATCCTGGGCTCCGGAGCCACCGCGGATGCGGTGGCGGCCCTGCGCACCGAACTGGGGCTGGACCGTGCACTGCCTGTGCAGTTCTTCGACTACCTGGGCGGGCTGCTCCAGGGTGATCTGGGCAGGTCGCTGACTGTCAACGCGCCAGTCACCGACATCATGGTGCCCCGGTTCGCCAACACCTTGATCCTCACCGGCGCTGCTCTGGTGCTGTGCATCGTGATCGCCGTACCGCTGGGGGTGATCGCCGCGCACAAGCAGTACAGCATCTTCGATCGCGCCTCCATGGTGATCTCACTGGCCGGTGCCAGTGTGCCGGTGTACTGGTTCGGCCTGCTGCTGATCGGCGGCTTCGCCGTCACTCTGGGCTGGTTGCCGACCTCCGGTATGTACAACCCGCGATTCCCCGGCGGGCTGCCGGATCTCTTGGCGCACCTCATCCTTCCTGCCATCGCCGCGGCACTGGTGCCGTTGGCCGTGATCGCGCGCATGACCCGCAGCGTCATGGTCGACATCCTGTCGCAGGACTACATCCGCACCCTGCGCGCCTCGGGACTGTCCACCACCTCGGTGTTGTGGCGCCACGGACTGCGCAATGCGCTGCCGCCGATCGTCAACATCATCGGTCTGCAGGTCGGGTATCTGCTCGGTGGTGTGGTGTTCGTGGAAGTGGTGTTCGGCTGGCCGGGGCTCGGCCAGCAGCTCTACACCTCGATCACCCAGCGTGACATCCCGGTGGTGCAGGCCGGGGTGCTGTTCATCGCACTGGCCTTCGTGATCATCAACCTCGTCGCCGACACGGCCGTCGGCCTGCTCGATCCGCGGACCAGGAGGTCAGCATGAGCGCAGTCACTCAGGACGTCGGAGCCGACCCCGCTATCGGAGGTGTCCCACCGGCGACAACACCTGATGCTCCACAACCGCAGTGGCGTTTGGCGATTCGGGCCTTCAGCCGCGACAAGTGGGCGGTGGTCTCGCTGATCGTCTTGGTGGTGGTGGCATTGGCGGCGATCTTCGCCCCACTGCTGACGCCCTACAGCCCGGTGGCCGGCGACCCGGTGAACCGGCTGGCCGGCATCGGAACCGATGGACACCTGCTGGGTCTCGACGGCCAGGGCCGCGACATCTGGACCAGACTGCTCTACGGCGGCCGGAACTCGCTGACGGTCGCGGTGGTCCCGGTGCTGGTGGTCTTCCCACTGGCCTTGATGATCGGGCTGTTCGCCGGCTACCAACGCAGCCGCGCCGGTGAGGTGCTGATGCGGGTCCTCGACGTGCTGTTCGCCTTTCCCCTGGTGCTGCTGGCCATCGCGCTGTCCGCCGTGCTCGGGGCGGGCCTGGGCAACGTGATGCTCGCGATCGGGATCACGCTGGTCCCGTACATGGCCCGCGTCGCCTACACCGCGACGGTGCAGGAGTCGTCCAAGGACTACGTGGAGGCGGCCCGCGCCTATGGGGCCAACCCGCTGCTGTTGATGTTCCGCGAACTGATGCCCAATGTGGTGGTGCAGCTGCTGGTCTACGCAACCACGTTGTGTGGCTTGATGATCGTGGTGGCCTCGGGTCTGAGCTTCCTGGGCGTCGGCGTCATCCCGCCCACTCCTGACTGGGGCATCATGACCGCCGACGGCAAGAACGTGCTCTTGGAAGGCATCTACCACGTCGCGACCATCCCCGGGCTGCTGATCCTGGTGGTGTCGTTGGCGTTCAACCTGATCGGCGACGGGGTGCGCGACGCGCTGGACCCCAGGAAGCAGACCAGCTGATGAAGAACATCCTGGACGTGAAAAACCTCTCCGTCGACTTTCACACCGACGGCGGTGTGGTGCACGCGGTCAAGAACGTGAACATCTCGGTGCGCGAGGGCGGCATCCTCGGGCTGGTCGGCGAATCCGGATCGGGCAAGTCGGTGACGTCGCTGGCCGTGCTGCGGTTGCTGGGAACCTCGCGGGCCAAGATCACCAGCGGTGAGATCCTGTTCCGCGGGGAGAACCTGCTGGACAAGACCGACAAACAGATGCGGGCCATCCGCGGCCCGCACATCGGCCTGGTTTCGCAGAACGCGCTGTCGGCGCTGGACCCGTCCTTCACCGTCGGCGCCCAGCTGATGGAAGTGATCCGGCTGCACCAGGGTGTGGACAAGTCCACCGCCAGAGCCAAAGCGCTCGAAGTGCTGGAACTGGTGGCCGTTCCGGAGCCGAAGCGGCGGATGAAGGCCTACCCGCATGAACTCTCCGGTGGCCAGCGCCAGCGGGTGGTGATCGCAATCGCCCTGTCCTGCCGGCCGGAACTGCTGTTGGCCGACGAACCGACCACCGCGCTGGACGCGACCGTGCAGAAGCAGATCCTGAATCTTCTCCTGGACATCAACCGTGAGTTGGGTACCTCGATCCTGTTGGTCACCCACGACTTCGGCGTCGTCGCCCATGTCTGCACCGACGTCACGGTGATGCGTCGCGGTGACGTCCTGGAGACGGGCACCGTGGATCAGGTGCTCACCAAACCGGAGCATCCCTACACGCAGGGCCTGATGCGGGCGGTGCCCCGGCTGCACCTCGACGCCTCCGCCCGCAAGATCCCGCGCGCAGAGCGCCGGCTTTTCGAGTTCCGAGGGGAGACACAACATGTCGCTTGACAATCGTCTGGTGCGGGTCAAGGACCTCACGAAGGTCTTCTCGGTGCGCGGTGAGGACGGCAAGCGCTCCGAGTTCGTGGCCGTCGACTCGATGAGCTTCACCATCACCCACGGTGAGACCTTCGGCCTGATCGGCGAATCCGGTTCCGGCAAGACCACCACCGGACGCATGGTGATGGGGCTGGAGAAGGCCACCTCGGGTTCGGTGACGTTCGACGGGAACGAACTCGTCGGATTGTCCGATCTCGCCATGCGCCGCTACCGCAAACGGATCCAGATGGTGTTCCAGGATTCCGGTTCGGCATTCAACCCGCGTCGCAGCGTGGGCGCGCAGATCGCATACCCGCTCAGGCTGTTCCGCACCTGCTCGGCCGCCGAAGCACGGACCAGGACACTGGAGCTGCTGGACCGGGTGGGGATGCTGCCGTCACACTACGACCGCTACATCCACGAGTTCTCCGGCGGCCAGCGTCAGCGCTTGGGCATCGCCAGGGCACTGATCACCGACCCGGACTTCGTGGTGCTGGACGAGCCGACGGCCGCGCTGGATGTGTCGGTGCAGGCGCAGATCCTGAACCTGCTCAAAGACCTTCAGCGTGAACGGAAGTTGACCATGCTGCTGATCACACACAACTTGGCGCTCGTCGAGCACATGTGTGAACACGCAGGAGTGCTCGACCACGGCAAGCTGGTGGAGTCGGGTCCGGTGGATCAGCTGCTGACCACTCCGGGTACCGACATCACCCGCAAACTCGTCGACGCCGTGCTGGAACCCGTTCTGGCAGTGGCGAACTGATAAGGAGCGATCATGACCGACACACTGCTGGACACCACCGCCGCCGACCCGGTCGAATCGGTGCGTGCCGCGCTGGCCCGGATCGCGGCCACCGAGGACAAGATCCAGGCCTTCGCCGCTGTCTTCGCCGACGAGGCGCTGGCCGTGGCGCAGCAGCAGAACGACCGGGGAGCCACCGGATCCCTGGCAGGTCTTCCGGTGGTGGTCAAGGACATCTACGACGTCGGTGGCTACCGCACCGGCAACGGATCGCTGGGAGCCCCCGAGCATCTGGCAGCCACAGATTCCGAAGCGGTCCGGCGGCTGCGGGCAGCGGGGGCCATCATCCTGGGCAAGACCACCACCCACGAGTACGCCTACGGCGTCAACACCCCGCCGACCCGCAACCCATGGTCACTGGACCGCATTCCCGGCGGTTCCAGCGGCGGAACCGGAGCTGCCGTCGCGGCAGGAGTCGTCACCAGCGGGCTGGGTACCGACACCGGTGGATCCATCCGTATCCCGGCTGCACTGTGCGGTGTCGTCGGGCACAAACCGACCTACGGCATGGTGAGCCGACGCGGCGTCAGCGCCCTGAGCTCCACCCTGGACCACGCCGGGCCGCTGGGCCGCACCGTCGACGACGCGGTGGCCCTGCTGGAGGTCATCGCCGGACACGACCCGGCCGATCCCTACAGCAGCGCCGCCGCGGTACCCGACTTCCGCGCCGAATTCGACCGCGGACTGGCGGGTCTGACCATCGGTGTGGCCGAGCCCTACTTCTGCGATCGGCTGGATCCCGACGTGGCGGAGGTCTTCGAGGCCGCGGTGCGGACGCTGGAATCTGCCGGCGCCACCATCCGGGCCGTCGAATTCGGCGACGTGGAGCTGAGCTCCGATGTGGTGAAGGTGGTCTGCGGGGTCGAGGCCGCCGCCTGGCACGCCCTGCAGACCGGGATGAGCCGAGACAAGTTCGGTGCCGACGTGCAGGACGCTCTCGCCGTGGGCGCGGCGTACAGCGGCGTCGACTATCTGGAAGGACTGCGGGGCCGGGCCGCCGTGATCGCAGGGATGTCGGCGATGTTCGACACCGGCATCGACCTGCTGGTGTCGGCGACGATCCCGATGACCGCGCCGCCCTACGGAGCCACCGACGTGCCGTTCGGTGGGCAGAGCACACCGATCCTGTGGGCGGTCAATGCCCTGACCGTCCCGGCCAACGTCACCGGTATGCCCGCGCTGACCGTGCCCGCGGGCTTTGGCGCCGACGGGCTGCCGGTCGGCCTGCAACTGATGGGCAGGCCGGGATCGGACCCGGGCGTGCTGGGCGCCGGCCGTGCCTTCGAAGCACTCGTAGGACTTGCAGATGCCGTACCCGATCTCAAGGAGAAATGATGTCCGACAATGAGTTCACGCCGTCGCTCGACGATGTGGCCGCTGTGTTCGCCTATGCCGAACTACCCGTTGCAGCGGAGCGGCTGGCCGAGAACCACGAGACCTACACCTCGACACTGGCGCTGATCCGCAAGGCGTCCACCCCCGGGCTCGGCGAGACCGTGCCTGCCGTCGGCTTCAAGGCCAGCTGGGACTGAAAGGCAAACACATGGAACTGTACGAACTCCCGCTCGTGGACGTCGCCGCCAAGATCGAAGCCAAGGAGGTGTCGCCGGTCGAGGTCACACAGTCGGCGCTGGACCGCCTGGCCGCCACCGAGCCGCTGTTGACGGCGTTTGTCACCGTCACCGCAGACCTGGCACTGGAGCAGGCGAGGCTCGCCGAGAAGGAGATCGCCGCCGGCAACTACCGCGGGCCGCTGCACGGCATCCCGCTGGCGGTCAAAGACCTCTACAACACCGCGGGCGTGCTCACCACCTCGAGCTCGGAGCAGCGCGCGAACTACGTTCCCGACACCGACTCGGCGTCGGTGGCCAGGCTGTACGACGCCGGGATGATCCTGATCGGTAAGACTCACACCCACGAGTTCGCTTACGGGGCAACCACTCCCACCACCGGAAACCCGTGGGCGCCGGACCGCACGCCCGGCGGTTCCAGCGGCGGTTCAGGTGCCGCAGTGGGGGCGGGTGTGGTGCACGTGGCGCTCGGCAGTGACACCGGCGGGTCCATTCGCATCCCCGCATCGCTGTGCGGCACCGTTGGGCTGAAGCCGACCTACGGCCGGGCTTCCCGTGTGGGCGTGGCGTCATTGTCGTGGTCGCTGGATCACGTCGGTCCGTTGAGTCGCAACGTGACCGACTCGGCCCTGGTGATGTCGGCGATGTCCGGATACGACCGCCGTGACCCGGCCTGTGTCGACACCCCGGTGCCGGACATGGTGAGTGGGATCGCCGCCGGTGTTGCGGGCAAGAAGATCGGCATTCCGGTCAACTACTACAACGAGCAGCTGGACCCCGAGGTCGCCGCGGCTGCCGAGTCCGCAGCCGCCACCCTGGCCGGCCTGGGTGCTGAACTGGTGGAGGTCACCATTCCGCTGGCCGAGCACATCATCTCGACCGAGTGGGCCATCATGATGCCCGAGGCCGCCGCCTATCACCAGGATTACCTGCGCAATTCGCCGGAGAAGTTCACCGACGAGGTGCGCACCCTGTTGGAGACCGGCGCTGCGGAACTGGCCACCGATTACGTCAACGCGTTGCGACTGCGCACCCTGATCCAAGCGGCCTGGAAGGACATGTTCGACTCGATCGACGTTCTGCTGGCGCCGACGCTGGTGGCTCCCGCCACGCTGCGGTCGGACCCGTTCATCACCTGGCCCGACGGCAGCAAGGAGGCCGCCACCCCGGCCTACGTCCGGTATTCGGCACCGGCCAACGTCACCGGGTTGCCGTCGCTGTCGGTGCCCGCCGCGTTCACCGCTGCCGGGCTGCCGGTCGGGGTGCAGATACTCGGAAAGCCCTTCGCAGAACCGGAAATCCTCCAGGTCGGGTTCGCACTGGAGCAGAACACCGACGTGGTCGGCAAGATCGCCCCCGTGGCGGCTTGATGGCACTGCAGGTTCTGGATCGCATCGTCGGCTGGGCAGGAGATCGTGCGGTCGAGGAGCACCTGCACGAGCTGCGGCATCAGCATGCCGTGGAGTACGTGCACCTCGACGTCCACGATCTGGATCGCAGACGGTTGCGGGTGACCTCCGATGCCGGGACCGACTATGCGGTGGTACTGCCGCGCGACAGCGAATTGGCCGACGGTGCGGTGCTGTTGCTGGAATCAGACCGCGCCGTGGTGGTGCGGGCCGGCGCACCGCAGACACTGACCCTGCGGGCGACGGACCTGTCCGCCGCGCTACGCCTGGGATTCCTGGCCGGGCACCTGCACTGGAAGGTCGACCAGCACGACGACGTCCTGGTGGTTCACCTGGAAGCGCCGGAAGCCGATTACCTGGCCCGGGTCCGCGAGCTGGTGGACAGCGGCCGGGTGTCACATGGCTGACCTGGGGCAGCTGCTGTCGGCAATTCGTTTTGCCGACAGTGCGTTTCCATCGGGCGGTTTCGCGTTCTCGTCGGGACTGGAGGGCTCACACCGCGACGGCCTGGTGGCTGACGAAGCCGACGTCGCGGGGTTTGCCGCCGAGGCACTGGAGGGCCGCTGGCATCAGTGCGACCGGGTGCTGATGCGCCGGGCATGGGCGATGGGCGCCGTGGACGAGGCCGACGAACTGGCTGAAGCGCTGGCCGTCATGTCGGTGCTGCGCCTGGCGTCGCGGCGCGCCGGGGCAGCCACCCTGGGTACGTTCGCCGCGGTGCTCGACGGGGTCGCCGAGTACCGGTCTCGGGTCCTGGCGGGCACCACCCCGGGCCATCTGCCGGTGGCGCAGGCCGTCTGTTTCCGGGCTGCCGGGCTGACTCTGGAGACGGCCGAGGCGGTTGCTGCTTGGCAGGTACTCTCCGGAATCACCGGTGCAGCAGTGCGTCTCGGCATCATCGGACACCTCGGAGCGCAACGGGTCACCTCGGCCTCGACACCGGTGATGCTGGACTTGTTGCGCCGGGAACCGCGCCGGGAACCGGCGATGTTCACCGCTTTTGCCGACATCGCCGCCCAGCGCCGCGGTGACGGCACCCGGTTGTTCGCGAGCTGAAGGAGATTGTGTGAACCTGACTCCCACCGAGATCGAGCGGCTGACCCTGTTCAGTGCCGCCGAACTGGCCCGACGCAATCTGCGTGAGGGCATCCTGCTCAGCCACCCCGAGGCGGTGGCGCTACTGGTCGATGAGGTACTGCTGGATGCCCGCAAGAACCTGCCCTACGACCAGGTGATCGATCGGGCATGCGGTTTGCTCGCAGCACACCAGTGTGAGCCGGGTGTGCCGGAGCTGGTGCGCATCCTGACCGTTGACGCTCCATTTGCCGACGGCACCAAGCTGGTGACGCTGATCGATCCGATCCCATTGGGAGAAGGCGATATCCAGCCAGGGGAGATCCTGGTGGGGCCGGAGCCCGTCGAGCTGTTCCCGGGAGTCGAGCGGCTGTCGCTGACCGTGATCAACCGGGGTGACCGCGACATCCAGGTCCGCAGTCAGTCCCACTTCTTCGAGACCAACGCCGCGCTGGAATTCGACCGCCGCGCGGCGTGGGGGTACAAACTGGACATCGCGTCCGGCGCGGGGGTGCGCTTCGAGCCAGGAATTCCGGTGGACGTCCAGCTGGTGCCGATGGCGGGCAACCGGGTGATCCACGGCTTCTCAGGAGCGGTCAATGGTGCGCTGGACGGTGTTTCATGACGTCTATCGACCGGCGCGCCTATGCACGGGTGTTCGGTCCCACCACCGGTGACCGGGTGCGGCTGGCCGACTCCGACCTGTTTGTCGAGGTGGAACAGGACCTCACCATTCCCGGCTATGAACTGCTCAGCGGCGCAGGAAAGTCGGTGCGCGACGGCGAGGGCTACCGACCCGCCACCAAGGTGTCCGACGGCGCACTGGATCACGTCATCATGAACGCGCTGATCATCGACGCGAAGGCGGGGATCATCAAGGCGGACATCGGCATTCGCGCCGGTCGGATCGTCGGTATCGGCAAGGCGGGCAACCCGGACACCATGCCCGGTGTGACCGAGGGCATGGTGGTGGGCACGGCCACCACACCCATCCCCGCCGAAGGCATGATCGTCACCGCAGGTGCGATCGAGACCCACGCCCATCTGATCTCCCCGCAGCAGACCGAACACGCCCTGTCCACCGGCACCACCACCCTGATCGGCGGGTCGCTGGGCCCCACCTTCGAGGTGGCCACCGGCGGGCCGCGCAATCTCGGGTTGTTCCTCAAAGCCGGTGAGTACACGCCGATGAACTATGTGCCGTTCGGCCGCGGCTCCTCGGACCCTGCGGCGGTGCTGGAGATGGTTGCCGCAGGTGCCGGCGCGGTGAAGATCCACGAGGACTTCGGGGCCTCACCGGCGATCATCGACAAGACCCTGGTGGCAGCCGATTCCGCCGACTTCGCCGTGCATCTGCACACCGACTCCATCAACGAGTTCGGTTTCTCCGAGACCACCATGGACACCATCGGCGACCGAACCATCCACCTCTATCACATCGAAGGTGCCGGTGGCGGGCATGCGCCGGACCTGATCCGCTGTGTCAGCTTCCCCAACGTCATCCCCGGCACCACCAACCCGACCAACCCGTACACCCTCGGTGGACTCGACGAGGGTGTGCCGATGACCATGCTGGCGCACTTGATGAACTGGGAGGCCCCGGAGGACATCGCGTTCGCCGAAGCGCGGATCCGGCCTCAGACCATGGTCGCCGAGGACTTCCTGCACGATATGGGAGCCATCTCCATCTTCGGCAGCGACACCCAGGGCATGGGGCGGGTGGCCGAGAACATCGCCAACTGCTGGCAACTGGCGCACGTGATGAAACAGCGGGTGGGCCGGCTGCCCGAAGAGACCACCGTCGCCGCCGACAACGAGCGTGTCAAACGCTACATCGCGAAACTGACCATCAATCCGGCGATCTCGGTGGGCGTGGACACGCACATCGGGTCGGTGGAAGTGGGCAAGGTTGCCGATCTGGTGATCTGGCAGCCCGCGTTCTTCGGAGTGAAGCCGCGCGCGGTGTTCAAGAACGGGTTCATCGCGTGGGCGGCGCTGGGCGATGCCGCCGGCTCCATCTCGTCGTCGGAGCCGGTGATCCAGCGGCCCAACTGGGGTGCTCTCGGAGACGCGGCGGCCGAGTTGGGCTTCGTGTTCATGTCCTCACTGGCCGTGGATGCCGGTGTGCCGCAACAGTTGGGGCTGCGCAAGAACGTGCTGCCCATCAGCTCGGTGCGCGGGCTGCGCAAGTCCGACATGGTGCGCAACAGTGCACTGCCGCAGGTGGAGGTGGATCCGCGCACCTTCGATGTGTATGCCGACGGCACCCTGCTCACCGCGGAAGCCCCGGCAACTCTGCCTTTTTCGAGGAAGTTCATGCTGCGATGACGGCTGCGCGCATCGGTATCGGAGGGCCTGTCGGGTCTGGAAAGACCGCGCTGGTGGAGGCCCTGCTCGCCGGCTTCGCCCAGCGCGGCCGGGTGGTGTCGGTGATCACCAACGACCTGGTGACCGCCGAGGACGCCGAGCGGGTTCGCCGCTCTGGCCTGATAGACCCGAGACGGGTGCGGGCTGTGGAAGCCGGAGGCTGCCCGCACACCGTGATTCGTGAGGACCCGTCGCTGAACATGGCGGCCGCCGACGAGTTGGAGAGCGAGTTCCCCGACACCGAGCTGATCCTGCTGGAATCCGGTGGCGACAATCTGGCGTCGACGTTCTCGCGGGATCTGGTGGACTACTGGCTGTTCGTCATCGACACCGCGGGCGGCGACGATATCCCACGCAAGCGCGGCCCAGGTGTCCTTCGCTGTGATCTGTTGGTGGTCAACAAGATCGACCTGGCACCGTACGTGGGAGTGGATCTGCAGCTGATGCTCAAGGAGGCCGATGACGTCCGCGGCGGCCGACCGGTGGTGGCGATCAGCGCCCGCGGTGGTGCCGGCGTGGACGCCGTGATGGACGTGCTGGAATCCGAGGTGCTGTTCGTGTGAGCGTCGCGCTGGATCTGATGTTCGCCGACGTGGGCGGGCGAACCAGACTGACCAGACGGCGCCACCGCTGGCCACTGCTGGTCGGCAGGGTCTTCCCCGACAGCGCTGATCCGAAACTCGGGTCGGTGACCGTCCAGAACGCCGCGGGCACGCTGATCCCCGGTGACGTTGTGGCCCAACACATCGCGGTGGTCGACGGAGGCAGCGCATGGGTGCGTGGGCAGGGCGCCACCACCGTCAGCGGCATACCCGGCGGTGCTGTGGCGGCCGAGCGCACCGATCTTCGTGTCGGCGCCGCGAGCCGGCTGGTGTTCGACCCAGCACCCCGCATCCTCACCCCGTATGCCCGCTACCTTCAGCGCACCCGGGTCTGCGTCGATCCCGGGGGCCAGGCGGTGCTGGTCGACGCCGTGGTGTTGCATCCCGACCTGGACGCGGAGGTGTTCGGCGGATATGACTCCGAGGTCCGCATCGAGTCATCCGATCAAGTGTTGCTGGCTCTGGACGCGCAACTGCTGGAGTCGTTTCCGCGGACCTGCCGGGCGCCAACGGCCTTCGCCACGGTGTACGTCCTCGGGTGTGGGGCCGTCGGGGACATGGAATCGCTGAGCGTGCTCGGCGGAGATCGCCGGGTGTACGTCGCGACCACCGAACTGCCGAACGCCGCGGGTTGGGCGGTCCGGATTGCCGCATGGGACGGAGGCACCCTGCGCAAAGTCGTCAGCAGGGCACTGGACTCGGTGGATTTGTCATCGGAGCGGTGCCGCTGCCGGCCGTCGAGTCCGGCGGTCACGTCACAGGAGTAGATCGTCACGACCACGGGGTGACTGTTCGCTGCGCCTCAACCGCCCCGAAGCACGCCCGGACTCCGGTAACGTCGGCCGCATCGCAGAGAACGGAACGATGTGGCCGAACGACTAGTCGAGCGCGCAAGCGATCTTGCGGCACTCACCGTGTTCGCAGACTGCTTCGGTGCCGACCTGTATCCGCTGGCCCGCGAGCTGACGCCGATCACCGCGGGCGCCGGCGAGACTCTGATGACCCAGGGGGACCCGGCCGATTTCTTCCTGATCATCCACACGGGCCGTGTCGAGGTGAGCCACAGCAGCGAGGACGGACACTCTTTCGTGACCGACGTCGCGCCAGGCCGCATCGTCGGTGAGATCGCGTTGCTGCGCCACTCTCCGCGCACGGCCACGGTCACCGCCTTGGAAGACCTGACCGGGTGGGTGGGCGGCGATGACGCCTTCGATGAGCTGATCGAACTACCCGGCGTGCTGGCGCTGCTGATCCGCACCGCCCGGCAGCGCTTGGCGGCATTCATCACCCCGGTGCCGTTGAACCTTGCCGACGGCACCCGGCTGCTGGTGCGTCCGGTGCTGCCCGGCGACAGCGAGCGCACCACCAACGGTCCCGTGGAGTTCTCCAGCGAGACGCTCTACCGGCGGTTCCAGTCGCCGCGGGCACCGACACCCAGCCTGATGCGCTACCTCTTCGAGGTGGATTACGTGGACCATTTCGTCTGGGTGGTCACCACCGAATCGGGAGACGTGGTGGCCGACGCCCGGTACGTGCGCGACGAACGTGACAACAGCACCGCCGAGATCGCCTTCACTGTCGGCGACGAGTACCAGGGCCGCGGGATCGGCACCTATCTGATGGGAGCCCTGACAGTGGCAGCCCACGTTGCCGGAGTGAAGACCTTCTCGGGTCGGGTGCTGTCGGAGAACCGAGCGATGCGCTCCATCTTCAACCACGCCGGCGCCCGCTGGGAGCGAGAGGATCTGGGTATCGTCACCACCGTCGTCAACGTGCCCAGCACGGTACCGTTCGGTCCCGAGACCGAGAAGCGCATCGAAAACGTTGCGCGCCAGATGATCCGGGCGTTGTAGAGCAGGAGTCCAGATGACCAGACCGCCGTTGTCCAAGGACACCACGCTGTGCATCTCGCTGGCCGCCAGACCCAGCAACATCGGCACCAGATTCCACAACTACCTGTACGACCAGTTGGGTCTCGACTTCCTCTACAAGGCGTTCACCACCACCGACATCGTCGCGGCCATCGGCGGCGTGCGGGCTCTCGGAATCCGCGGATGTTCGGTGTCCATGCCGTTCAAACAGGACGTGCTCGCTCTCGTCGACCACGTGGAGGACTCGGCGCGGGTGATCAACTCGGTGAACACCATCGTCAACGACGACGGTGTGCTGACCGCAGCCAATACCGACTACCTGGCCATCGAGCAACTGATCAACAGCCACCACCTCGATCCCGCGCAGTCGGTGCTGATCCACGGCAGCGGTGGCATGGCCAGCGCCGTGGCTTCAGCGTTCCGAGACAACGGCTTTCACCACGGCACCGTGGTGGCACGCAACCCGACCGCCGGCCCCGAGCTGGCCGAAAGGCTCGGCTACCACTGGCGTCCGCACGTCGGCGGTGCGGAGGCCTCGATCATCGTCAACGTCACGCCCGTGGGCATGGCCGGCGCACCCGAGGAACGCGACTGCCCGTTCGGTGCCGAGACGATCGCCGCGGCCGACACCGTGTTCGACGTCGTGGCACTGCCGTCGGAGACGCCGCTGATCGTCGCTGCCCGCTCGGCGGGCAAGCAGGTGATCACCGGTGCAGAGGTGATCGCGCTGCAGGCCGCCGAGCAGTTCGCGCGATACACCGGGGTGCGCCCGTCGCCCGACCTGGTGGCGGAGGCGTCCAGGATCTCGCGCGCCTGACTACTCGAACGTGATGGTGGTCTGTTCGTCGATCACCTGCGTCGCGTTGCCCAGCACCGGCGCCTCCTGCTCATCGGAGTAGGCGTTGAGCTGCAACACGTACACACCGTCGTCGGCGGGGATCACCACGGTCTTCTGCGCGATCATGCCCTTGCGGCCGTCGATCGCATACGCGCCGGCGATCTGGAAGGCGTCGAAACCGCTGAGCTGGTTGCGCGTGCCCGGGTTCATCGGCTGCCACCCGGGCATGTTCTCCAGCTCGCCCGGCGCGTAGTCGAGGATGGCCTGCGGGTCGACGTCGCCGGTGAGTTTGGACATCAGGGCCAGAATGCGCGGCGGGTTCGCCGGCACGGCGGTGCCGGTGAACACGATGGCACCGAACGGCGCCTCCGGGATGTTGTCGCGCTGTTGCCAGCCGGGCGGCACCGGCATGTTCACCACCGGCACACCCGGGTCACCGCGCTTGACCGTCGATTCCTGGATTCCGTTGGAGACGATGTAGTCCTGGATGGTCTCGTTAGGTCCTGCGGGTGCAGCCGGTTCGGTGGACTCCGCGGCTGCCGAGGTGGACTCCGCCGTGGACTCTTCTGCGCTGCTGCTGGATGAGGTGGCCTCGGTCGACGAATCCGAGCCGCAGCCCACGAGGGCCAGGCCGAGTGCGAGCGCGGTCACGCCCGCACCTGCGACGGAGGTGAACTTCTTCATCGGTGTGGTCTCCTTCGAGCTGGTTCTCCCCGGGAAGCCTACGGTGGGCAAAGCCGGCTCGTCGGTATTGCGGCGGACTACCGTCGAGAACATGCCGTCACGCACTCTCATCGCCACCGGATTGGGCACTGCCGCCGCCGCAGTGATCGGAAGCGTCGCCAGCAAGGCGGGCGTCGAAACCTGGTACCCGACGTTGCGCAAGCCCAGGTACGTACCGCCAAACGGGGTCTTCCCCGTGGCGTGGACGTCGCTCTACACCGATATCGCGGTCACCTCGGCGGCCACCATCGACAAGCTCCGCACGCAGGATCCGGCATCGGTGTCGGGGTACACCGCCGCCCTCGGCGTGAATCTGGTGCTCAACGCCGGCTGGAGCTGGCTGTTCTTCAAGGCACACAAACTGGGTCCGTCGGCGGTCGCGGCCGGTGCCCTTACCGTCAGCAGCGCTGATCTGGCCAGGCGGACAGCAAAGGTGAATTCGTCGGCCGGGCTGGCACTGGCGCCGTACCCGCTGTGGTGCGCGTTCGCCACGGTGATGTCGACCGACATCTGGCGCCTCAACCGCTGACTGCTGCGCCTGTGGTAGTAAGGGCCGGTGCGGTCACTGGCGCTGGTCGTCCTGGCGGTGACTGTGCTGGGCGGATGCGCTCAGGTGGCCGAGACACCTCCCGACCAGACCACTTCGGCGACCTCCGTGCAGGCACGAGGCGCCACCGTCGACCCTGAGCGGATCCGACGGATCCGCCCCGAACTTCCCGAGGGTTACGAAGTCGCCGATGTCGGCGGGTACGCCTCGTCACCGGTGGCGTTCTGGGGCTTCGGACGAGGCTGGACGGCCGAACCGCCGCAGTGCGCGGCTCTGGTGGACCCGGCGCCCGACGGACCCGCAATCGGGGTGTCGGGATCGGGTGCCGGCGGGATCGTCTACGTGGTGGTGGTGACGGGCCCGCCGCGTCCGCAGGCGGGGCTGGACCCGGTGCTGCTCGGCGGGTGCGGTCGGTGGTCGATGGCCTACGGGGCGTCGACGGCCGAGGTCAGCCTGCTCGACGCACCGGTGATCGACGGCGCCGCAACCGTGGGCACCGCGGCGACCATTCGGGCCAGGGTGGAGTCCGGCAACGAAACTGATTCGCGCGCTGACACATTCATGGCGCTGGTGGACCAGTATGCGGTTTTCGTGACGCTGGTCACGGATCCGGGGGCGGTGGATCCGCCGCTGCCACCCCAGTACGCCAGTGACCTGCTGGTGACGACGGTCGACACTCTGCGTGGGTAGATTGACCTCCGATGTGGAATCGCAGAGCGCTGGTCCTCCTTTCGTGCGTCGGTCTGCTGGCCGCGTGTTCGTCCTCCGGTGAAGCGGCCGACGGCCCGTCGGCCGATATCGCCAAAGTGGCGGATCTGAAGTCCTCGTTCGGCCCGGAGTTCACCGTCTCCGAAGTGCCCGTGACGGGTATCGACCCGAAACTGCTGTCCGCGCAGAAACTCCCGGACGGGCTGAAGTTCGAACCCGCAGACTGCGCGCAGTTCGCCGCCGGCCAGCAGATGCCCGGCGATCTCAAGGGCAACATGGCGGCGGTGTCCGCCGAGGGTGAGGGGCTGCGGTTCATCGTCATCGCGATGGAAACCAACGAAGAGTTGCCGATGGTCGAACCGGCCGACAACTGCCAGAAGGTCAACTTCGCCGGCGGCGCGCTGCGCGGCACCGTGGAGGTGGCGCAGGTGCCGCAGATCGAGGGGGTGCAGACCCAGGCTGTGCACCGGGTGTTGCAGACCACCGTCAACGGGCAGGCGCAGACCGGCGAGATCTACAGCTACCTGGCGCACTTCGGGGACTACCAGGTGATCGTCACCGCCAACCCCCTGGTGCTGCCTGACAAGCCGGTGGTGCCGGTGGACACCGCGCGGGCGGAGGCGCTGCTCACCGAGGCGGTCTCGGCGATCCGGTCCTAACGGACGTCGCGCGGGCGGAACTGGATGCTGATTCGCGGTCCGGTGGGCTTGGTGGTCTTCGGGATGGCGTGCTCCCAGGTGCGCTGACACGAGCCGCCCATGACCAGCAGGTCGCCGTGCCCGTGCTGGATGCGCAGCGAGTGCCCGCCGCCACGCGGCCGCAAAGCGAATGTCCTTGCCGCGCCCAGGCTCACGATCGCCACCATGGTGTCCTCGGTGCGGCTGCGGCCGATGTTGTCGCCGTGCCAGGCCACGCTGTCTTCGCCGTCGCGGTAGTAGCACAGACCCGCGGTGACGAACGGCTCACCCAGTTCGCCGGCGTAGATGTCGTTGAGCCGACGGCGCATCTGCTTGAGCGCGGGATGCGGCACCGGCTCGTCGAGCAGATGGTGGAAGCTGACCAGCCTCGGGACATCGAGCACCCGGTCGTACATCTTGCGGCGTTCGGCGCGCCACGCAATACCGTCACGGAGTTCGTCGAACAGGGTGCGGCCCCACTCGACGTCCTCGATCCATCCAGATCGGACGTCGATCCACGCACCGTGCTCGAGCTGCCGTCGTTCGGCATGGTCGAACAGGGAATCCTGAACTGCAACCGACACGTCCGCCACTGTATCGCACAGACGTTCGAATCAACTAGAGTCGCGCGGCGCCCGGCCCGTTTTCGGCGAGCACGTCCCCGGGGTTGCTCAGCAGGCAGCTCTTCAGGCTCAGGCAGCCGCAGCCGATGCAATCGGCCAGATTGTCGCGAAGTCGCTGCAGGTGCAGGATGCGGTCGTCGAGATCCTGACGCCATCCGGCCGACAGTCGGGCCCAGTCCTTGCTGGTGGGGACACGATCCGATGGCAACGTGGCCAGCGCCTCGCGCACCCGGACCAGCGGGATGCCCAGGCGCTGGGACATCCGGATGAAAGCCACTCGGCGCAGGGTGTCGCGACTGTAGCGGCGCTGGTTGCCGGAGGTGCGACGGCTGCTGATCAGGCCTTCGCGCTCGTAGAAATGCAGTGCGGAGACGGCGACGCCGGCCCGGTGTGCCAGCTCACCGGGTGCCAGTTCGTGGGACTCCATACACCTGAACAATAGTTGAGGCGGCAAATCGCGCTACGGTGCTAAGCGTGAGTGTCGCTGCACTGGGATCGAATTCAGAGGTTGGCAGGCTGCGTACGGTGATCCTGCATCGCCCCGGCGCCGAACTGCAGCGGCTGACCCCGCGCAACAACGACACACTGCTGTTCGACGGCCTGCCCTGGGTGTCGCGGGCACAGGAGGAGCACGACGCCTTCGCCGCACTGCTGCGCTCCCGCGATGTCGAGGTGCTGCTGCTGCCCGAGCTGTTGGCCGAGGCCCTGGCCAGCGGTGCGGCGCGCATGCACGGCATCTCCGCGGCGGTGGATTCCCGACGCCTCGGCCTGCCGCTGTCTCAGGAGCTCGCTACCTACCTGCGCACCCTCGACGCGGCCTCGCTGGCCCATGTGCTGATGGCGGGCATGACGTTCGACGAGCTGCCCTTCGGTGAGCAGGAGCTGTCGCTGGTGCGCCGGATGCATCACGGCGCCGACTTCGTGATCGACCCGCTGCCCAACCTGTTGTTCACCCGCGACTCGTCGTTCTGGATCGGCCCGCGGGTGGCCATCACCTCCCTTGCCATGCCCGCCCGTATGCGGGAGACGTCGCTGACCGACCTCATCTATGCCCACCACCCGCGTTTCCTGGGGGTGCGACGGGCTTACGAGTCGCGGTCGGCCCCGGTGGAAGGCGGCGATGTGCTGCTGCTGGCACCGGGCGTGGTGGCCGTGGGAGTGGGGGAGCGCACCACTCCAGCCGGTGCGGAAGCCCTGGCGCGCAGCCTGTTCGACGACAACCTGGCCCATACCGTGCTGGCGGTGCCGATCGCCCAGGAGCGGGCCCAGATGCACCTGGACACGGTGTGCACGATGGTCGACACCGACGCGGTGGTGATGTACCCGAACATTGTGGATTCGTTGTCCGCCTTCACCATTCACCGCGTGGACAGCGGCGGGGTGAAGATCGACCGGGCGGCACCCTTTGTCAACGCCGCCGCCGACGCCATGGGTATCGAGAAGCTGCGCGTGATCGACACCGGCCTGGACCCCGTCACCGCCGAGCGTGAGCAGTGGGACGACGGCAACAACACCCTGGCGTTGGCTCCCGGCGTCGTCGTCGCCTACGAACGCAACACCGAAACCAATGCACGCCTGGAGGATTCGGGCATCGAGGTGTTGCGCATCTCGGCCTCGGAGTTGGGCACCGGCCGCGGCGGTCCACGCTGCATGTCTTGCCCGGCGGCGCGCGATCCGCTGTGAACCCGGCTTCGACACCCCGTCGCTTCTGGGTCCTGATGGCTGCGGACACCCGGGAAGCCAGGATTCGAGGAAAGTAGCGTTCGGCGGTCCAGACGGTGAACCAGCCCTGGGCTTGCAGCACATCGTGTTGAATCTCGTGTTGGCGCAGCAGGCTCGGGTGGGCGGCAATCTGGTCCGGCAGGAACATCACGGCCACTTTCCAACATGGCCAGCCGAGCGAGATCGTGGTGCTGCTCCCGTCATCGCCGATGGTGATCTGGGTCTGCGGCCAAGGCAATCCCCGGTCGAACAGGTCCAGCCGTAGTCGCGTTTGCCGCAGTGACAACGCACCGCCGTCCATCAGGACGGCGGCCAATCGGGCGTTGCCGATGCCCGGGGTGCCCGCATATCTGTCTGCCACGTGCAGTACTTCCGACGCGGTGAGGCAGCTGCCGTGGGCCAGCGCATCGAGGATGGCCACGGCCTCGTCCCTCGGCCGTCGGCGGCCGATGTCCACTGCGGTCCGCGCGGCGGTGGTGAGGTGACAGTCGGGCCACCGGATGATTTCGTCGTCGGCGATCTGCTCCGCGCGTACGCACACCTCCTTCGGCGGCCGCCGTTTCGAAGTGATGACCTCGACGGGCCCGGTGAAGGGAATGCGGTAGGCCCCCAGCATGTGGGCGGCGGCCAGGCCCGTGATGACACCGGCCCGGCCGGTCCACAACCACGTCCCTTCGGCCCAGTGCCAGGCATCGAGCGCCGGCCAGTCCTTCGGCACGTAGACATCCGGCAGGATCGGGGTGTACCGCCACCGCAGCTGCCCCCGGGTGAGTACTCCCAGTGCAAGCGCTTCGGACCCCAGAAATGGGCGCATGTGCGAAATCGTGCAGCACCGCAGGCACACACGTCGTCGTGGCGCCCGTCGCGGCGGTGAAGGCTGTGGACGCGCGGCGATCTCTGGAGGGTGAGAAGTACCTCAGTCGGTGCTATGACCCAGACGTACACCATGGTTGTGGATGGGGCGGTTCGCTGACGGATTCACGACCGTGAGCGACGTTCCGACCAGAGCACCCGCGAAGGACACTTCCTACCGCCAGCTTCCTACCGCCAGCTGGGCAGCCAGATCTGCATGTTCCAGGTGGCCTGGGAAATGGGCAGCCCGGTGAGCACCGGGAACAGCCACGCGAAGTTGGTCAGCACCACCGCGGTGTAAAAGCACACCACCAGCAGACCCAGAGTGCGGCGCTCGGCGTTCTGCCCGCGTTTGTACAGGATGTCGCCGCAGATCAGCGCGATCGCCATCACCAGGAACGGCGCCATGGTGGCGGCGTAGAAGAAGTACATCTGCCGGTCGATCTCGGCGAACCAGGGCAACCAGCCGGCGCAGTAGCCCACCAGCACCACCGCGTAGCGCCAATCGCGGCGAAACACCGACCGCCACAGCGCGTAGACCAGCACCGGCACGGCCAGCCACCACATCGCAGGTGTGCCGACCAGCATCACGGCCTTCACACAAGATTGCACGCCGCAACCCGGGACGTTCTCCTGATCGATCGCATAGAGCACCGGCCGCAGCGACATCGGCCACGTCCACGGCTTGGACTCCCACGGGTGGTGGTTGCCCGCCGCGTTGGTGAGTCCGGCGTGGAACTCGTAGGCCTTGGCCGTGTAGTACCACAGCGAGCGGATGGCGTCGGGGAGCTGCCACCATTGCCGCTCGCCTATGTCGTCGCCCGCGGCATGCCGATCCACCGCGGTCTCCGAGGCGAACCAGCCCCAGTAGCTGCCCAGGTACACCGCCAGCGGAATCAGCCCGAAGACATAGGCCGACGGGCCCAGGTCGCGGCGCACTGTGCCCAGCCAGGGCCGCGGCACCCGGTACTGGCGCCGCGCGGCGACATCGAACGCCAGCGACATCAAACCGAAGAACAGCATGAAGTACAGCCCGGACCACTTCGTCGCCAACGCCAGACCCAGCAGCACACCGGCGCCGAACCGCCACCACCGCACGCCGAGCCGGGGGCCCCAGGGCGTCTCGTTGATGCGGCCCTCGAGCAGCGCGGTGTGCATTCGCTCGCGCATCTGGTCACGGTCGACGATCAGCGCGCCGAAGGCGGCCACCACGAAGAACACCAGGAAGCCGTCCAGCAGCGCCGTCCGCGCCGTCACGAAGGACACGCTCTCGGCCACCAGCAGCACCCCGGCCAGCCCGCCGACCAGTGTCGAGCGGCTGATCCGTCGCACCGTCCTGGCCGCCAACGCCACCATCAGCACTCCCAGCAGCGCCCCGGTGAACCGCCAGCCCAGGCCGTTGTAGCCGAAGATCCATTCGCCTACCGCGATCAGCTGCTTGCCCAGCGGCGGGTGCACCACCAGCCCGTAGCCCGGATTGTCCTCGATGCCACCGTTGTGCAGCACCTGCCAGGCCTGCGGCGCGTAGTGCTTCTCGTCGAACACCGGGGTGCCGCTGTCGGTCGGCGACTGCAGGTTCAGGAACCGCGTCACCAACGCCAGCGCCGTCACCACGGCCGTCATGATCCAGCCGTTGGCCTTGTCGACGGGTCCGAAATCGGCGACGGGGACGAGCGGGCCGGGGCTGATCACGGGTACGGCACGCTCCGGTGTCACGGTGGAGGGAGCGGTCATCGCACACGATCGTAGGCTGTGGTTCATGAGTGGTGGCCGACTGTTGCTGGGAGCCACTCCGCTGGGGCAGCCGTCGGACGCTTCGGCACGGTTGCGGGACGCCCTGGCCACCGCCGACATCGTCGCCGCCGAGGACACCCGCCGGGTGCGCGCGCTGGCCACCGCCCTGGAGGTGCGGATGGTGGGCAAGGTGGTCAGCCTGTTCGACCAGAACGAGTCGACGCGGGCACCTGCCCTGATCGAGGACATGAAATCGGGTGCGACGGTACTGGCTGTCACCGACGCGGGGATGCCGCTGATCTCCGACCCGGGCTACCGCCTGGTGTCGATGTGTGTGGACGCCGGAGTTCCGGTGACATGTCTGCCCGGTCCGTCAGCGGTCACCACCGCCTTGGCCGTCTCGGGCCTGCCGTCGGATAGGTTCTGCTTCGAAGGTTTCGCACCCCGCAAGGGCCGTCAGGCCTGGTTCGCGACGCTGGCCGGGGAGCAGCGCACCTGCATCTTCTTCGAATCGCCGCGCCGACTCGCCGAACTCCTTCGCGATGCGGCCGACGCTTTGGGTGGACAGCGCCGCGTGGTCGTGTGCCGCGAGCTGACCAAGACCCACGAGGAGATCGTCCGCGGCACGTTGGCGGAGTTGGCGGAGTGGGCGGCAGACGGGGTGCTGGGGGAGATCACCGTGGTGCTCGCGGGGGCGGTGCCGTCGGCGGACCTGGACGCCCTGGTTGTCGAGGTGGAAGAACTCGCGGCCGACGGCATGCGCGTGAAGGACGCCTGCGCGCAGGTGGTGGCGAGCCATCCGGGTGCGCCGTCGCGGCGCGAACTCTACGAAGCGGTGGTGAAGTCGGGAGTGCTCAAGTCGCGGGAGTGACCTCATCTGCTGTGAGGTGCAGAGTGGGTGATGCCTTGTGCAGACACTCGTTCCACTCCGCCGCCGGGTCGGAGTCCGCGGTGATACCACCGCCGACACCGAGCACCGCGTTGCCACCGGCGTCGAACTCCACCGTGCGGATGGCGACATTGAGTTCGGTGCCCGCGATGGGGGATGCGAGCCCGACGGTGCCGCAGTACACCCCGCGCCGGTGCGGCTCCCACTGGGAAAGCAGTTCGCGGGCGCGCTGTTTCGGCGTTCCGGTGACTGACGCGGGCGGGAATGTGGCATCCAGCAGCATCTGGTTCGACACCTCCCCAGGCACTTGCGCGGTCACCGTCGACACCAGGTGCCACACGCCGGGTGCGGGCTGGATGGTCAGCAGTTCGGGCACCCGCACGCTCCCGGTGGTGGCCACGCGGCCCAGGTCGTTGCGCACCAGGTCCACGATCATCACGTTTTCGGCCACATCCTTGACAGACTCGCGCAGCAGCGCCGGGTCCGCGTGCAACGGCAGCGTGCCCTTGATGGGACTCGACCACACGGCGTCGGCCCGGCGACGCAGGAACAGCTCGGGCGACAACGATGCCACCGCACCCCACTCACCTGCCACGAACGCCGCCCGCGCGGGCGAGGTGCGGCGGACGGCGTCGGCGAAGAAATCCAGTGGGGCCCCGTCGAGAATCCCCGTGAACTGCGTGCAGACGCAGGCCTGGTACACCTCACCGGCGCTGATCGCCTCGAGGCAGGCCAGCACGCCCGCCTCGTGGGCGGCGCGGTCGGGGGCGGTCCAGCTGATGCGCCACGGCGCCGGTGCGGCCGGGGTGCGCAGCGCGTCCGCCAGCCAGCCCGGCATGGGCGCCCCGGTCAGATCCTCGAACCACCAGCAGCCGTCGAGATCGCGCCGCAGCACACAGTCGGTCCAGCCGCCCGCAGACTCGGGTAAACGCGAGGGTGTGCCGGCGTCCTCGGGATAGGACAGGTAGCCGATCCAGCCGCCCCCCACCGCAGACGGGTGCTGTGCGGCAGCGACGGCGAAGACGTCCGTGGGTGCGGTGGGCTCCGCGCGGACCGTCGGAGCGATCACTGCGCTGGAACCGAACCAGTCGCCCGACAGCGCCGCCGGCGGCGCCAGACCCAGCCGGGTGGTGGCTGCGGCGACGGCGCGCAGTAGGGCGGGAAACCCGCCGAGGTCGCCCAGCCGCTCGATACGCACGGGTCCAGCTTGGCAGACCGGGACCTCAGCGGCCGATCTGCCGGGGCACCAGCACTGTGCCCAGCTTCGCCGGATTGCGCATGGCGTAGAAATTGGAGACCAGGCCGTCGGTGAACTCCATCACGACGACACCGGCCAGTTCGTCGCCCAGATAAGTCAGCAGCGCCGGGGTGTTGTTGAAGACGGCCGGCTGCACCCGGCCCGCCTCGCCTCCCAACCGGATCAGGCCCACTATCAGCCTGGCGACGTTGACCGCACCGGACACCGGCCTGCGGGCGGCGCTGACCTTGCCGTCACTGTCGGCGGTCCACACCACATCTGGTGCCAGCATCGACACCAGAGCCTGCAGATCGCCACCGGCTGCCGCCGCGAAAAACCGGGTGGTCAACTCCGCAGACTCCTGCGGGTCGACAGGGGTGAACCGCTTGCGACGCGCCTGCACGTGTTCGCGGGCGCGGTGGGCCATCTGACGCACCGCGGCCGTGGATTTGCCGATCGCCGAGGCGATCTCGTCATGTGAGAACCCGAACACCTCACGCAGGACGAACACCGCTCGCTCGTCCGGGGTCAGCGTCTCCAGCACCACCATCATGGCCATCGACACCGATTCGGCCAACACGACATCGGCCGACGCGTCCGCTCCGGCGTCGATCAGCAGCGGCTCCGGCAGCCACGGCCCGACGTACTCCTCGCGCCTTCGCGAACTCTGCCGCAACGCATTCAGCGATTGCCTGGTCACCAGCTGGGCCAGATAGGCCTTGGTATCGGTGACCCGCTCCAGGTCCACCTCGGCCCAGCGCAGATAACTCTCCTGCAGAACATCGTCGGATTCCGTTGCGGTACCCAGGATTTCGTAGGCGATGGTGAACAACAACGGCCGTAGGCTGGTGAACCGCTCGGAGTGCTCACTCATCGGGCGCCAACCGGTTGCTCGGCGAGCCGGCGGTCGCGCTTGCCGCCCTTGACCCAGAAGTACGAGCCGGGCTTGCGGGCCTCCTTGCGCAGGAAGCCCAGCGTGCCCTTGCATACCTGTTCCTTGAGGAAAGCCGCTGTGCGGCCGCCGATGTAGAGATTGCGCACCGTGTCGTCGGTGTGGGCCAGCTGGATGGTGCCACCACCGCGGCCCAGGCTGATGCACTGCCCGGTCATCACCTGGGTCAGCTGCGCGGCGTCGGTGCCCGCGATGCGGGCCAGCACGGTGTTGGCGGCCTGAGCGCCCATGGGCAGGGCGGCCTGGCAGCTCATTCGCAGTGGCAGGTTCGATGGGGTGGCCGCGTCACCGGCGGCGACGATCCGGGGGTGGTCCACGCTGGTCAGTGTCTCATCGACGAGCAAGCGGCCCAACGCATCCGTGGACAGCCCGCTGTCTCGCGCCAGCGTCGGCACCCCGAACCCTGCGGTCCAGACGGTGGCGGCGCTGGGTAGTTGGCGACCGTCGGCCAGTTCGATCCACTGCGCTGCGACGTGAGCGACCCGGGCCCCATCAACGACCTCGACGCCGAGCTTGCGCAGCCGCTTGGCCACCGACCTACGCCCGGCCGCGGACAGCGACGGTCCGAGGACATCGGTGACCATGGTGACGGCACGGCCCCGCTCGGCGAATTCCGAGGCCGCTTCGATGCCGGTGAGACCACCGCCCACCACCACGACCGGCGTCGACAGCGGCACATCCGCCAGCCGGTCGCGCAGCCGCGCAGCCTGCTCGAGTTCACTGAGCGGATAGCCGAATTCGGCAGCCCCAGCCACCGCGGCAGGCACCGAACCGGTGCTGCCCACCGCGTACACCAGGTAGTCGTAGTCCAGCTGCGCACCGGAGGCCAGCGTCACCGCCTGCGCCTCGGCATCGATGCGCACCGCGGTGTCCACCACCAGCTCGACATCGGGGTGTAGCAGGCTGTCGTAGCCCTCAACGGCGTCGTCGTTGCCCGCAGCCAGCTGATGCAACCGGATGCGCTCGACGAATGTCGGGCGTGGATTGATCAGCGTGACCGTGCACTGCTGGGTGAGGCGGTTGGCGGCGAGCACGCCGGCGTAGCCGCCGCCGATCACGATCGCACGGGTGTCACTCATGTCGGGTTCCTCCGAGATCTGCGGGCCCCGGGTGGGGACCGTCTGACCTCGAGACACCGCGGGCTTATCGGCTGTGACAGGTTGTGACTGGGATCACTTCGCCCGGCCCTCTCTCCCCCTCGTTCCTCGGGCTCGTCGACCGGGCGGGGTCACTGAATCTGGTAGCGCGGGAACACCCCGCTGGGGGCCGGCAACTGCGTGCCGACGGCCAGCGGTGTCGAGATGGCGGTGAAGTCGCGCTGCTCGGCCGGCTGGCCCAGCAGGTCCAGGAGCTTGGCCGCCGATGTCGGCATCACCGGCTGCACCAGCAGGGCGGCGATCCGGACCACCTCCATGGTCACGTAGAGCACGGTGCGCAACCGCTGCTGGTCGGCGGGGCTCTCGGATTTGGCCAGCTTCCACGGTTCGTTCGCCGAGAAGTAGCGGTTGGTGGCGCCCAGGGTCAGCCAGATCGACTCCAGCGACTGGTGCATGGCTTGCTGGTCATACGCGCTCCGCGACTTCTCCAACAGGGATCCGGCCTCGGCCAGCAGCGCGGTGTCGTCGTCGCCGAGTGCACCCGGGTCGGGTACCACCCCGCCGAGGTTCTTGGCCACCATCGACAGACACCGTTGCGCCAGGTTGCCCAGCTCGTTGGCCAGGTCGGTGTTGATGCGCGAGATGATCGCGTCTTCGCTGTAGCTGCCGTCCTGGCCGAACGGGACCTCCCGCAACAGGAAGAACCGGACGGCATCCAGGCCGAAGGCGTCCACCAGGGCCAGCGGGTCGACCACGTTGCCCACCGACTTACTCATCTTCTCGCCGCGGTTGAACAGGAACCCGTGGGCGAAGACGCGCTTGGGCAGCGGCAGTCCGGCCGACATCAGGAACGCCGGCCAGTACACGGTGTGGAACCGGATGATGTCCTTGCCGATCATGTGCAGATCGGCCGGCCAGAACCGGCGGAACGACTCGGAGTCGGTGTCCGGGTAGCCGACGCCGGTGAGGTAATTGGTCAGCGCGTCCACCCAGACGTACATCACATGGTCGGGGTGATCGGGTACCGGCACACCCCAGTCGAAGGTGGTGCGCGAGATCGACAGGTCGGTCAGCCCGCCGGAGACGAAGCTGACGATCTCGTTGCGGCGCACCTCGGGCGCGATGAACTCCGGATGTGTCCGGTAGTGCTCGAGCAGTTTGTCGGTGTAGGCCGACAGCCGGAAGAAGTAGGTCTGCTCTTCGGTCCAGGTGACAGGGGTGCCTGTCTCGGTGGCGATCCGGGTGCCGTCGGGTAGTTCTTCGGTCTCGTCGACGGCGAAGAACCGTTCGTCGCGCACCGAGTACCAGCCCGCATACGAATCCAGATAGATGTCGCCGTTGGCGTTCATCGCGGCCCAGATGGCCTTGGACGCCTCGATGTGGTCGGCGTCGGTGGTGCGGATGAAGCGGTCGAACGACGCCCCCAGCGCCTCCTGCAGCCGCTGGAACACATCGGAATTGCGCCGGGCCAGCTCCGCGGTGGGGATGCCCTCGGCGGCGGCGGTCTGCGCCATCTTCAAGCCGTGCTCGTCGGTGCCGGTCAGGTAGCGGACGTCGAATCCGTCGAGCCGCTTGAAGCGCGCGATGGCGTCCGTGGCGACGTACTCGTAGGCGTGCCCGACGTGCGGTGCGCCGTTGGGGTACGCGATCGCGGTGGTGAGGTAGTAAGGGTCGCTCATCAGGTCTTCCACCTTATGGTGTGGCGGTGAGTTCGAAACGTTCAGGCGGCCGTGAGGCCCCGCCGCTGCCGACGCCGTTGGCGCCACTGATCGACGCCCACACCCACCTGGACGCCTGCGGGGCCACCGACGCCGCGAGCGTCGCCGAGATCCTGGACCGCGCGCAGGCGGCGGGGGTGGGGGCGGTGGTCACCATCGCCGACGATCTGGACTCGGCCCGCTGGGTGGTGCAGGCCGCACACTGGGATCCGCGCGTGTACGCGGCCGTCGCGTTGCATCCCACGCGGGCGGGTGCCCTCGACGATGCCGCCCGTGCCGAACTCGAACAACTGGCCGCGGACCCGCGGGTGGTGGCCATCGGCGAGACCGGTATGGATCTGTACTGGCCGGGCCGCCTCGACGGCTGTGCCGATCCGGCGGTTCAGCGAGAGGCATTTGCGTGGCACATCGATCTGGCGAAGCGGACAGGCAAGCCGTTGATGATCCACAATCGCGACGCCGATGCAGCGGTGTTGGACGTCCTCGACAGCGTTGGCGCACCGGACACGGTTATCTTTCACTGCTTTTCCTCCGACGCGGAGATGGCGCGTCGGTGCACGGCCGAGGGCTGGTATCTGAGTCTGTCGGGGACGGTCAGCTTCAAGAACGCGCACGCACTGCGCGACGCTGCCGCACTCATTCCCGATGACCTGCTTTTAGTGGAGACGGATGCACCGTTTCTGACACCCCATCCGTACCGGGGTGCACCCAATGAGCCGTACTGTCTGCCGTACACGGTTAGGGCGCTTTCCGAGCTCCTCGATGTGCCCGCGGACGTCCTTGCCAGGAACACGGCAGCAAACGCGACCAGAGTGTACTCTTTGAATTCAAGTGTTGATAGACGCGTCAATTAAGAGGGAGGTCGGGGCCATGGCGGTCGTCGCTGAGTTGCCCCCCGTCTCCCGGGTTCGTTACCGTCTCGTGATAAACGCGGGCCCAACAGGACCCTCGTCATGGACGGAACCGGGATATTGGCACGTTGAACGTATTGACCGAACTTCATCAGACACGCTCGCCCATTCTGCGGATCCTGGTTGCAGCACTGCTGGTTGTTCTCGCCGTCGCCGGTGGCTTCGCGGTCACGGCGCACAAAACCGTCACTTTGACGGTTGACGGGGTGGCGATGACAGTCACCACCATGAAATCCCGCGTCATCGACGTCGTGACCGAGAACGGCTACCACGTCGGCGAGCGTGACGACCTGTTCCCCGCCGGAGATCAGCGTGTTGACGAGGCCCAAGCCATCGTCCTGCGCCGCAGCAAGCCGCTGGAGATCTCCTTCGACGGCCAGGACACCAAACACGTGTGGACCACCGCGACCACGGTGGACGAGGCGCTGGCGCAGCTCGCGATGACCGACACCGCACCCGCCGCGGCCTCCCGCGGCAGCCGTCTCCCGCTCGAAGGAATGGCACTTCCGGTCGTCAGCGCGAAGCCCGTGCAAATCGACGATGGCGGGGTGGTTCGTACCGTGAACCTCGCCGCCCCGGACGTCGCCGGACTGCTTGCTGCCGCCGGTGTGCCACTCGAGCAAAACGACCGGGTGGTGCCTGATGCGTCATCGCCGGTGGTTGCGGGTATGCAGATCCAGGTGACGCGGATCCGCATGGAGAAGGTCACCGAGCGGTTGCCGCTGCAGCCGCAGGCGCAACGCATCGAGGACCCGACGATGAACATGAGCCGGCAGGTGGTCGAGGACCCGGGAACGCCTGGGACACAGGACGTCACGTTTGCAGTGGCCACTGTCAACGGGGAAGTCACCGGCCGCTTGCCCGTGGCGAACTCGGTTGTCACTCCGGCGCGCGCATCCGTCCTTCGGGTCGGTGCAAAGCCGGGAACCGAGGTTCCCCCGGTGAGCAACGGACTGATCTGGGACGCACTCGCACGATGCGAATCCGGCGGGAACTGGGCCATCAATACTGGCAACGGCTATTTCGGCGGTGTTCAATTTGACCAAAACACGTGGGAGCGTCAGGGCGGCCTGCGCTATGCTTCCCGTGCAGATCTAGCAACTCGTGAGGAACAAATCGCGATTGCTGAAGTAACGCGGGCGCGCCAGGGCTGGGGCGCTTGGCCAACGTGCAGCAGTAGGACAGGGGTTTCATGACCATTCGTCTCCTCGGTCGCACCGAGATCAGGAACTTGGCGAAGGAACTCGACTTCCGACCCCGCAAATCTCTGGGTCAGAACTTCGTCCACGACGCCAACACCGTGCGCCGTATCGTCTCCGCATCGGGAGTCAACCGCCACGACAACGTCATCGAGGTCGGGCCCGGTCTGGGGTCGTTGACCCTCGGATTGCTCGACCGTGGCGCTACCGTCACCGCCGTCGAGGTGGACCCGGTGCTCGCCGGCCGTCTCCCGCAGACCATCGCCGAGCATTCCCACAGCGAGATCCACCGGTTGACGGTGCTCAACCAGGACATCCTGACCCTCCGCAAGTCGGAGCTGGAGAAGGAGCCGACGGCGCTGGTGGCCAACCTGCCGTACAACATCGCCGTCCCGGCGCTGTTGCATCTGCTCGCGGAGTTCCCCTCCATCCGCACCGTCATGGTGATGGTGCAGGCCGAGGTGGCCGAGCGGCTGGCTGCTGAACCGGGCAGCAAGGACTACGGCGTGCCCAGCGTGAAGGTCCGCTTCTACGGGCGGGTCCGTCGTTTCGGCATGGTCTCGCCGACCGTGTTCTGGCCCATCCCACGGGTGTACTCGGGCCTGGTGCGCATCGACCGCTACGAGACCTCGCCCTGGCCCGCTGAAGAAGGCTTCCGTGACCAGGTGTTCGAGCTGGTCGACATCGCCTTCGCACAGCGCCGCAAGACGTCCCGCAACGCCTTCCTGGAGTGGGCCGGTTCGGGCAACGAGTCCGCATCCCGGCTGCTGGCAGCGAGTATCGATCCGGCCCGCCGCGGTGAGACACTGAGCGTCGCAGAGTTCGTCCGGCTCCTTCAGCGTTCCGGCACCGCAGCCGAGCCCAGCACCGAGCAGCAGAGCGCACCGCAGCTGTAGCTCGTGTCCGGGGTCAGCTAGTCGTGCTCTCGACGGCGCAGCACCCGGGTGATCAGAGCCACCATCTCGGCGCAGGTTTCATACCTGGCGTCGGGATCTTTGGCCAGGGCCTTCGCGAGGATGGAATCGAAGGCGTGCGGTACCCACGACAGTTGGCGCGATATCTTCGGCGGCGGCTGACGTAGCTGCGCGTCGATCAGGGCGCCCGCCGTAGGTGCGACGAATGGTGTTGTGCCGGTGATCAATTCGACGGCGGTGCATGCCAGTGCGTACTCATCGGTGGCCGCCGACGGAGTGCGGCCGGAGAGTAGTTCCGGCGCCGCGTAGGGCAACGACGCCTGAACCGTGGCGGCATGCTCGGTGGGCGCGTGGGTGATGCGTTTGGCGGGATCCAGCGAGAGTCTGCCCGCGACATCACGAGACAATCGCTGCGCCATGTCGGCGGCCACGGAGTGGGCGACGCCGAAATCGATGAGCACCGCGCCCCGGGCGCCGAAATCCTTGTGCACCAAGATGTTCGCCGGCTTCACGTCGCAGTGCACGATGCCATGACGGTGCACGAAGTCCAGTGCATCCGCGATCTGCGCGAGTGCCTGCAGCCGCAGATCCACACTGTGCAGCGTGGCGACATTGCCGCCATCGACATACTGCATGGCCAACCAGTCCGGCCCGCGGTCGTACATCTCGATGATGTGCGGGTGGTCCAACTGCCGGGCGAAATCGAATTCGCGGGAGATCCGCGTGAGTCGGGACTCGGTGCGGTGGCCCGGCGCCAGAACCTTCAGCGCCACCTCGCGATCGCCGTCGGTCAGCTGACGGGCCAGATACACGGTGGCGCTGCCGCCGTGTCCGAGGACTTTGCCGATGGCGTAACCGTTGAAGTCCCCTGCTGGATGCGGCACGCTCTGATGGTAGTTGCGGGCCTCGGCATCGACACCCCTCATACCGTTAGGCTCGTGCGGTGTCCGCATCCGACGGAAGCACCGCCGCAGAGTGGGTACCGACTGGATCGGTGACCGTACGCGTGCCGGGCAAGGTCAATCTGTTCCTCGCCGTCGGCGACACCCGCGACGACGGGTATCACGAACTGACCACTGTCTTCCACGCCGTCTCGCTGTTCGACGAGATCACCGTCCGCACCGCCGATGTGATGTCGCTGGACATCGTGGGGGAGGGCGCGGAGTTCCTGCCCGTCGACGAGCGCAACCTCGCCTGGCAGGCTGCCGAGCTGCTGGCCGAGCACGTGGGGCGCACCCCCGATGTGGCGATCACCATCGACAAGGCGATTCCCGTTGCCGGCGGCATGGCAGGTGGCAGTGCCGACGCCGCCGCGGTGCTGGTGGCCGTCAACCACCTCTGGGAGCAGGGCGTGCCGCGCCGAGACCTGCACGCACTGGCCGCCGAACTGGGCAGTGACGTGCCCTTCGCGCTGCACGGGGGCACCGCGCTGGGCACCGGCCGCGGTGAGGAACTGGCGACCGTCCTGGCGCGCAACACCTTCCACTGGGTGCTTGCCTTCGGCACCGACGGATTGTCCACGCCGAAGGTGTTCGCCGAGATCGACCGCCTGCGTGAGGCCGGGGATCCGCCGCGGCTGGGTGACACCGAGCCGCTGCTGGCCGCGCTCGCGGCGGGCGATCCGGCGCAGCTTGCCCCGCTGCTGGGCAATGAGTTGCAGGCCGCAGCGCTCAGCCTCGATCCGGGATTGCGCCGCACTCTGCGGGCCGGGATGGAGGCCGGGGCGCTGGCGGGGATCGTCTCCGGGTCGGGACCCACCTGCGCTTTTTTGTGCGCTTCGGCGGGCGCCGCGGTGGATGTCGGGACAGAATTGGCCGGTGCCGGCGTGTGCCGGACAGTGCGGGTGGCCAGCGGGCCGGTGCAGGGAGCGCGGGTGGTGCCCACCCGTCTGGGGCAGTGACGCCATCGGTAACGTTTGGCAGTTACTTAAGAGGAGTTTAAGATGGCTCGCGGTGGTGAGTACCGGACTGACACGCGATGCATCGACAACGCCCTCCGATTCCGTCGGCGGGCGTTGTGACAACCGCACCTCCAGTGCCGGACCCGCTGCCGATTCTCAGCCGATTCGAGACCTAACCGCAGCTCTATCGTGTGCGCGCGCCTCTTATGGTCCGCAGCAGACATCCCATACGTTCGAGTCGCTCCGGAAGCCGAGGAGGTCCTCGTGAGCAGGTTCACCGAGAAGATGTACTACAACGCCGCGACCAGTTCGAAGGGCATGGTCACGGGTGAGCCGCACGAGCCGGTCCGCCACACCTGGGGCGAAGTGCACGAGCGCGCCCGCCGTATCGCCGGGGGCCTGGCCGCCGGTGGTGTCGGACCCGGAGACGCCATCGGTGTGCTGGCCGGATACCCCGTCGAGATCGCTCCGACCGCCCAGGCGTTGTGGATGCGCGGCGCCAGCTTGACGATGTTGCATCAGCCGACCCCCCGCACCGATCTGGCGGTGTGGGCCGAGGACACCCTCACGGTGATCCAGATGATCGAGGCCAAGGCCGTGGTGGTGGCCGAGCCGTTCGTGGCGGCCATCCCGGTGCTCGAAGAAAAGGGCATCCAGGTGCTCACGGTGGGTGATCTGCTGGCCGCCGAGCCCATCGACCCGGTGGAGACCGGCGAGGACGACCTGGCGCTGATGCAGCTGACTTCCGGTTCCACCGGGTCCCCGAAGGCCGTGCAGATCACGCACCGCAACATCTACTCCAACGCCGAGGCCATGTTCATCGGCGCGGAGTACAACGTCGACAAAGACGTCATGGTCAGCTGGCTGCCCTGCTTCCACGACATGGGCATGGTCGGTTTCCTCACCATCCCCATGTACTTCGGCGCCGAACTGGTCAAGGTGACGCCGATGGACTTCCTGCGCGACACCCTGCTGTGGGCCAAACTGATCGACAAGTACAAGGGCACCATGACGGCGGCCCCCAACTTCGCCTATGCCCTGCTGGCCAAGCGTCTGCGCCGCCAGGCTCAGCCCGGCCAGTTCGACCTGTCCACGCTGCGGTTCGCACTCTCAGGCGCCGAGCCGGTGGAACCCGCCGACGTCGAGGACCTGCTGGACGCCGGCAAGCCGTTCGGATTGAAATCCTCGGCGATCCTGCCTGCCTACGGCATGGCCGAGACCACGCTGGCGGTGTCGTTCTCCGAGTGCAACGCCGGCCTGGTGGTCGACGAGGTGGATGCCGACCTGCTGGCGGCCCTGCGGCAGGCTGTTCCCGCCACCAAGGGCAACACCCGTCGCCTGGCCACCCTGGGCCCGCTGCTGACCGATCTGGAGGCCCGCATCGTCGACGAGCACGGCAATGTCATGCCGCCTCGCGGCGTCGGGGTGATCGAGCTGCGCGGTGAGTGCCTGACGCCCGGCTACATCACCATGGGCGGATTCATCCCCGCCCAGGACGAGCACGGCTGGTACGACACCGGCGACCTCGGCTACCTGACCGACAACGGGCACGTCGTGGTCTGTGGCCGCGTCAAGGACGTCATCATCATGGCCGGGCGCAACATCTACCCGACCGATATCGAGCGGGCCGCCGGCCGCGTCGAGGGTGTGCGCCCCGGGTGCGCCGTCGCCGTCCGGCTGGACGCCGGACACTCGCGCGAGACGTTCGCCGTCGCCGTCGAATCCAACGCCTACCAGGACCCCGACGAGGTGCACCGCATCGAGCGCCAGGTGGCCCACGAGGTGGTGACCGAGGTGGACGTCCGTCCGCGCAACGTCGTTGTCCTCGGACCGGGCACCATCCCGAAGACGCCCTCGGGCAAGCTGCGCCGCGCCAACTCGGTGGCACTGGTCACCTAGGGCGAAGGGGTCCGGTTGCCGCTCAGGCGCTTCTCGGCTCCTCATGCAGCGCTTCGGTGATGCGGCGCTGTGCTTCACCGACGGAAATGCGCAGCCGTCGTGCCAGCACGTCAGCCCACGAACTGTCGCCGAACTGCACCGGCTTGGGCCCGGTGACCAGCGTGCGCAGCACCTTGCGGTCGAAAGCCGCCAACTGTTTCCCCGCCTCTTCCACACGTAACAGCAGCGCCCGCTGATCGACGGGCCGCATCTGCTCCAGAGGCAGTCTTGCGACGGTGCGCAGCGCCACCTCGATGCTGTCCAGCGCGGTGAGAATCTCGTTGTTCGTACTCATGGGGTGAACGCTAGACCGGGGCACCGACAACCCCGGGACGACCGATACCCGTGCCTACACTCGGGTACATGGGTGCACAGCAGACGCAACGACGCGGCCTGAACGACTCGATCACGAAGTTCTGGAGCTTTGCTGCTCCGGCGTACAACCAGCCGTGTCTGCAGCGCTGGGTCTACCGGCCGGCCCAGGACGAGGTGGTGAACACGCTACGCTCCCGAGGATCGCAACGTGTCGCCGATATCGCTTGCGGCACAGGGATCCTCACCGACCGCATCGAGCGTGAGCTGCGCCCCGACGAGGTGTACGGCGTGGACATGTCCGACGGCATGCTGGCGCAGGCCCGGCAACGCAGCGACCGGGTGCGCTGGATGAAAGGCCCTGCCGAGGAACTGCCGTTCGCCGACGAATTCCTCGATGCCGTGGTCACCACCTCGGCGTTCCACTTCTTCGATCAGCCCGCGGCGCTGCGCGAGTTCCACCGCGTGCTGGCGCCCGGTGGGCTGGTGGCGGTGACCACCATCGGTCCCCGGCTGCCCCTGCAGCGGCTCTCGGCCGATCTGCGCAATCCGGCGCACATCCCCTCACCGCGGGAGATGCACACGCTGTTCACCGATGCCGGCCTGACCGTGGCCGATCAGCACCGCGTGGCGCGGCCGCTGTGGACCCAGCTGCTGTCCGATCTGATCACCGTGGGCGTCAAGAGTTAGTGCACGATCGGCAGTCGCAGCACCAACCGCGCGCCGCCGAGTTCGCTTTTCTCCAACGCCGCTGTGCCGCCGTGTAATTCGGCCTGCTGCGCCACCAGCGCCAGGCCCAGGCCGGAACCCGAGCGGGAGGCCGTCGAGCCGCGGGCGAAGCGCTCGAAGACCTCGCTGCGTTCGGCCTCGGGCACACCGGAGCCGTTGTCGTCGACGGCGATCTCCACCCCGGCCGCCGAGCTGACCGCGCTCAGCTGCACCTCGGTGGCACCACCGTGTTTGACGGCATTGGCGATCGCATTGTCGATCACCAGCCGCAGCCCCGCGGGCAGGCCCAGCATCAACACCGTCGGCGACGGCGCCAGCGACACCTTGAGGTCCGGATAGCTGCGGATGGCGTCATGGGCCGCGCGGTCCAGCAATTCGGTGATGTCCAACGGCACATGGTCGTCGGCGGTGGTGAGCTGGCCCTGCGCCAACCGCTCCAGCGCTGTCAGCGTGGCCTCGATGCGTGTCTGGGTGCGCATGATGTCGCTGACCAGTTCCTCGCGCTGGGGACGGTCCAGATCCAGCGTCGAGAGCACTTCGAGATTGGTGCGCATGGCCGTCAACGGTGTGCGCAGTTCGTGGGATGCCACCGCGGCGAAGTCGCGGGCCGACTCCAGTGCCTCTTTGGTGCGCTGTTGTTCGGTGCCGATGCGCGCCAGCATGCCCTCGACAGCCTCGGCGATCTCCTCGGCTTCCCGCACACCACGCACCTGCACGTCGTCCGGGTTGGACTGGGCGTTGATGGCCCTGGCCTGCTGGGCCAGCAATCGGAACGGGTTGACCATGATCAGTGAGATGAACCAGCCCACCACGAACGTGCCCGCGATGACGCTGCCGCAGATGATCATCACCCGCAGGTGCTGGGCGTCGATGCGCCGCTCCGTCTCGGCGACGGGCGCACCGAGGGCGATGGAGGCCGGGCCGGCGGCGAAGGTGCGCACCCGGTATTCGACGCCGTCGATGGTGGTGTTGGTGTAGCCGGTATCGAGCTCGGGCAGCACGATCGACGGCGGCGCTGACACCGTGACTCCGCCGATGCGCGCTGTGCGGACCAGGTTCCCGTCCGGGGTCACCTGGTCGACGTCACCGGCGCTGGGCGCGCTGAGCAGGTTGGAGAAGTCGCCGAGACTGCTCACCGAGTCCAGTCGCCGGTCCAGCTGGCTGTACTGCTCGTTGGTGATCCCGGTCCACACCCAGGCGCCGAGGATCAGCACCGTGGCGATCACACCGATTTCGGAGATGATCACGATGGTCCGCAGCGACAGCAGTCGGGTCAGTGCCCGTAGCAGCCTTTTCACACCTGAGGGGGGCACCCAGACATCTTGCCCGACTCGGTCTCGGATTCTGCAACGTGTCAGCTGCCGATCGGCGCCAGCTAATTGGTGGTGGCACACTGGGCCCCATGGGTGGGGGAAACGCTGATGGTTGCTGCTGGGGTGGGTGAATCCCTCGGTTACGTCGCAGTGATGCTGGTGATACCGGTGGTGGGGCTGATATTGCTGGTGCTGGGAATCCGGAGTCAGCGGGCCGCCTCAAGGGATCGGACACCGCCCTACTGGCAACCACCACCGAACCTCCCGCCCGGCTGGCACCCACCGCCGGAACTTCCTCTGCCGCCGCCGGTACCGCATTCCCGGCCCGGCTGGGCTGCCGTCACGATGATCGTGTTGGGCAGTGGGCTGCTGGTGCTGGGACTGGCGGGCACCGCGCTGGCCGTGCTGGGTGCGACGCAGGATTCGGCGCCCTCGGCGCGGCTGTCGCTGACCGCGCCGCCCGACTCGCCGCAGCGGCTGCAGGTGGGTCAGTGCATCACCGCTGGGCAGTATGCGGCCGCCGAGATGTCGCCGGAGCCGACGGACTGCGCCGATCCCGAAGCCGTCTACGAACTGGCGTACCAGGCAGAGGGCCCCACTGCCATCTGTCCGGACGGCTCGCGCGAAGACTCCGGTTATGCGGTGTTGTTCAACAACTCCCACACGTTCTGTTTTGTCTTGAACGTCGCCGAGGGTGAATGCTTCACCGTGGTTCCGGAGGCGCAGTTGTTCAAGCCGGTCGACTGCACCGACCCCAGCGCCAACTCCAGGATCGACAGGATCATCGAGGGAGCCGAGGACCTGACCCTGTGCCCGGCGGGTCCGCAGGGTGCGGCGTTCCCGCAGCCGTCCCGCACCTACTGTGTGGTGCCGCCCGGTTGATCGTCGAGATCGATCATCACCGGAGCGTGATCGCTGGCGCCTTTGCCGCGCCGTTCGTCTTTGCCGATCTCGGCATGACGGACACCAGTAGCCAGTCCCGGTGAGCCCAGGATGAAATCGATGCGCATACCCCGGCGCTTCTGGAAGCTCAGCTGGGTGTAGTCCCAATAGGTGTAGACACCCGGGCCAGGTGTGAAAGGCCGTACCACGTCGGTGAATTGAGCGTCGTTCATGGCCTGGAACGCCGCTCGTTCCGGCGCCGAGACATGGGTGTGGCCCTCATAGGCTTCGACACTCCAGACGTCTTCGTCGGTGGGGGCGATGTTCCAGTCACCGACCAGCGCGATCGGTGCGGCCGGGTCGTCCTTCAGCCAGCCGGCTGCGGTATCGCGCAGTGCGGCAAGCCAATCCAGCTTGTAGGCGTAGTGCGGGTCGGCGAGGCTGCGGCCGTTGGGCACGTAGAGGCTCCACACCCGCACTCCGCCACAGGTGGCCCCGAGCGCACGGGCTTCCGCCGCGGCTTCGAGCTCGGGCTTGCTGCTCCAGGTCGGTTGTCCGTCGAACCCGATCTGGACATCCTGCAGCCCGACACGGCTGGCGATGGCCACCCCGTTCCACTGATTGAACCCGACGTGTGCCACCTCGTAGCCGAGTGCGGCAAACGGCATCGACGGGAACTGCGCGTCGGTGCACTTGGTCTCCTGCATGGCCAGGACGTCGACGTCGGCCCGCTCCAGCCAATCGGTCACCCGATCCACCCTGGTGCGGATCGAGTTCACATTCCAGGTGGCCAATCGCATAGCGACCACCCTAGAAGCTGTCTGTGCCCGGGTGGCTCAACAGCGCTATCGCTGCGCCGGCGCCGGGGGCGACGATGCTGTGGATGTCGCGGCCGTCTTCGACTGCCCTGGCGGCCAGCTCGCGTAATCCACCCACCAGCACCGTGGCTGCGTCTTCGGACAGGGGTGCGATGTCGGCGCGAACGAAGCCGGGGCTTCGGGTGAGGTCGATGATCATGGCAGTCAGTGTCGCGAAGTTGCGGCGCTGGCCGGGGCGAGCTGCGGCGCCGAGGGCGGGAAGGTCACGGATCCAGCTCAAGGCGATGGCAGGGCGCACCTCGATGTTGACGGCGTAGGCCTCGACGGCCTGGGTGACCTGATCCTGCCAGGGTGCCTCCGGGTCGACGGTCGCGCGAATGCGGGCCGCCAGATCGTCGGTGGCACGCAGCAGCAACGCGACGAAAGCCGCTTCCTTGTTGGGGAAGTGGTCGTAGAAGGTGCGTTTGGAGGCCCGGGCCACACGAACGATGTCCACCACGCTGGTGTGGGCGTAACCCCGTTCGTCGATCAGTTCGGCGAATGCAGACAACAGCCGGTCACGTGTTCCGTCGGTTGGTTCTTCGGTCATCGTCTTCTCCACTTGCGGACGTGGGTACGGTACCGTACCGTCAGCTCATCGTTGGGTACGACCTCGTACCCGCAGGTGGGAGCATATGGTGAGGCGAAGGATTCGGACGGTGGTGGCCATCGCTGCGATACTGCTGGGCATCACGACGGCGCCGTCGGCCCAAGCGGGCATCCCGTCCTGCCCGTGGGCAGTCAGCACCGTGAAGTCCGGACTCGGTTCGCTGGAGAACCTGGCCTTCGACGGTTCCGGCGCAATGCTGCTGTCGCGCACCGTCGGTGGTGCAGGTCAGCTCTACCGATTGGGAGCGGACGGCGCAGGGGCAACGCTGGCCAATGGTCTCGACGCGCCCGGTGGCATCACCGTCGAGGGCGACACCACCTACTTCACCACGGGAAACAGCTTGTGGGCCGGGCTGTTCGGACTCGGCAACGGTGCCATCGTGGAACTCGACCTGTCGACTGGGGCAACCCGCACCGTCGCATCCGGTCTGACGATGCCCAACGGGATGGCCCGACTGCCCGACGGGTCGTTCGTGGTGAGCCGCAACCTCGGCCTGAGCACCGGATTGACGCGCGTCAGCGCCGACGGCGCCACCAGCAGTCGTTTCGCGCCACACCTCGTGTTGACCAACGGGGTGGCCTATGACCCCGGTCGTAACGCCGTGATCACGTCGCTGGACTTCTCGCCGGTGTCCACATTGGCGATCATCGACGCCGCCGACTCCCACCGGATCCTGCAGCGGATCGACCTCGGGCTGTTCGGCCTGGTCGGCTTTCCCGACGATCTCACCGTCGGCCCGGACGGAATGATCTATCTGGCGATGGATCTCGGGCCCGTTGTGCGGATCGACCCCGACCGTCGAACCGCCTGCCGGCTGACTCCGGTGCTGCTGGGCAGCACGTCGGTCAAATTCGGCGCCGGGCCGGGCTGGGACGCGCAGTCGCTGTATGTGACCAGCCTGGCCGGGTTCGTCACCAGGCTCACCCCAGGACCGACGTCGCCTCCACATACCGCACCCGATGATGCAGCGTGAAGCCCATCGATTCGTACAGTCCGATCGCGGCCTCGTTGTCGGCGAGCACCTGCACGTAGCACCGGGTGGCACCGCGCGCGGCGCCCCAGTGCATCAAGCCCTGGCAGATCGCGCGCGCGTGGCCTCGGCGCCGCTGCGCATCGGCGACCCGCACCGATGAGATGCCCAGCCAGCGAACGCCATCCGGGGCCGCTGTGACAGCACCGCGGCCCACCGCGGAACCCTCGACGGAGGCGAAGGTGACCTCGCCGTCGACCACCGCGGTGAGCACCTCGGCGGGAATCGGTCGTTCGTAGACGCGGAGCCAGTCGGGGTCCGGTTGATCGGCGAAACCCACCGACGCGGCGGGGGACAGGCCGATATCGCGCACCAGTACCCGGTTGTCCTTGACGCCTGCCGCGCTGATCTTCAACAGCCGCTCCGGCAGGGCCAGCCACGCGGGCAGCCCGCGGTCGTGATACCAGTCGACCACGGCGGGCAGGTCGGCCAGTGTCGCTGACATCTGGAGTGGGACAGCAGAGTTGGCGCGGCTGGTGTGACCTGAAGCGGCCCGCAGCAACCACCCGCCGATCCACTGGTGTTCGGTGCCGGGCCAGGCCAGCGCGGCTGCGTGCTCCAGTGCGCGGATCTCGGAGTTGCGTACCGGCCTGCCGCTGAGTTCGCGGACGCTGACGATGGTGTCGGGATCGACGGCGACCACCCCGTCCGACGCGGTGCGCACCAGCACCACCGGGAACGCCGCGTCCAGGTGGCCGATGACGTCGGTCAACCCCTCGGGAACCCGGTACCGGATGCTGACCCGGTTCCCGATCCCCGGAAGCTCGGTCAATGCCCGAAGGGGTCGGGTCCCTCGCCCGGGGTCCAGGACAAGCCGGGAACACCCCAGCCCTGCTTCTTGACGGCCCGCTTGGCGGCCCGGGCGTGCCTGCCGATCAACCGATCCAGGTAGAGGAAGCCGTCGAGGTGTCCGGTCTCGTGCTGCAGCATGCGCGCGAACAGGCCGGTGCCCTCGATCTCGACGGGGGAGCCGTCGGCGTCGAGTCCGGTGACTTTTGCCCACGTGGCCCGGCCGGTCGGGAAGTTCTCCCCGGGTACCGACAGGCAGCCCTCGTCGTCGTCATCGGGGTCGGGCATGGTCTCGGGGATCTCGGAGGTCTCGAGCACCGGGTTGATCACAACACCGCGTCGGCGCTGGGACCCCTTGCGATCATCGGCGCAGTCATAGACGAACACCCGTAGTGGGACGCCGATCTGGTTGGCCGCCAACCCGACTCCGTATGCGGCGTCCATGGTCTCGTACATGTCGGTGATGAGCGCGGTGACGTCGGCGGGTATCGATCCCCCGCGCCGACCTCCACCGGCTGTGTCGGAGTATGGAGGACGGGGTCCCCCACGATGCGGATCGGAACGACTGCCATGGTCGGCTAGCTTAAGTCAGTCGACGCGCGGGCCAGGGTGCCCTCCCAAATGACGTGGGCGTGGTTGAATACTCGCGCAGAACAACAGTGGTGTCATTTAGTTGCCGGAGACGGCCAGGGGAGCGATATGGAAGGCGCCATGGCAAGGGCTGAGCGGTCGGGGGACGACGCTGAGCTCACCGATGGGCTGACCCGTCGTGAACACGACATCCTGGGATTCGAACGCCAGTGGTGGAAGTACGCGGGGTCCAAAGAAGAGGCGATCAAAGAGCTCTTTTCGATGTCGGCTACCCGCTACTACCAGGTCCTCAACGCACTTGTCGAACGTCCCGAGGCGCTGGCCGCCGATCCCATGCTGGTCAAGCGTCTGCGCAGGCTGCGCGCAACCCGCCAGAAGGCGCGCGCGGCTCGGAAACTGGGCTTCGACATCACCTGAGTTAGGGTGGGCGCGATGAACGAGCGCGTACCTGACTCCTCCGGGCTGCCACTGCGCGCCATCGTGATGGTGCTGTTGTTCCTCGGCATTGTCTTCCTGCTGGTGGGCTTCCAGGCTCTCGGCTCGGGTGGCGACGAGGACACCTCGACGGGGCCGACGGTCACCACCACGACAACGCCGCCTCCGACGTCGGAGACCGAGGAGCCCGCGCCTCGCCCCGAGGTCCGGGTGTTCAACATCTCCGAGGTCCCCGGTGCGGCAGAGGACATCGCCACCCGGGTGCGCGACGACAACTGGAATGTCACCGAAGTGGGCAACCTGGTGCTGCCGAACGTTCCCGTCACCACGGTCTACTTCGGTGAAGGGGAACAGGAAGCGGCCGAAGAACTCGGACGGCTGCTGGAAGCCCCTGTCGAACCCCGTATTCCGGAGGTCGCCGAGCAACCACCCGGGCTGATCGTGGTCGTGGTGGCAGGCTAGGCCGGGTTGGGGGCACCCCCAGCGAAGCGAGGGGACGCGGCCGAGGGACGAGGCCGGGGAGGCAGGGCCGGACCCCGAACCGTTAGGCTGGCGCGCATGTCCGCCAGACTTCTGAAGAAGCCCGCGCTCGCCGTCGCAGTCATCGCTCCCGTTGTCGGACTGACCGCGTGCGCCCCGTACGAGCCCATCGCCTCTGAGCCGGGGACCACCCCGGCGGTCTGGACCGGCTCACCGGCGCCGGCGTCGGAAGAAGGCCATGGCGGAGCCGAAGGTCATGGCAACACCGGCAGCGAGTCGGTGCTCGAGGTGCCCATCAACACACCGGACGGAACCGAAGTGGCAACCGCCACATTCGAGTTCAGCCCCGGCTACACCACCATCACGGTCGAGACCACCGAGACCGGTGTCCTGTCTCCCGGCTTCCACGGCCTGCACATCCACTCCGTCGGCCAGTGCGAAGCCGACTCGGTGGCCCCCGCCGGCGGCGCGCCCGGCGACTTCCTGTCCGCCGGTGGACATTTCCAGGCGCCCGGACACAGCGGACACCCCGCCAGCGGCGACTTGAGCTCACTGCAGGTGCGTGAGGACGGCTCGGCGCTTCTGGTCACCACCACCGACGCCTTCACCGAGGACGACCTGCTGGCCGGTCAGGGCACGTCGATCATGATCCACGAGGGTCCGGACAACTTCGCCAACATCCCTCCGGAGCGCTACAACCAGGTCAACGGCACTCCCGGCCCGGATGCCACAACCATGTCCACCGGTGACGCCGGTGGCCGGGTGGCTTGCGGTGTTATCGGCGGCGAGTAACGCCGACCATATCGATTTCGCCGGCTCCTACCGGCCTACCGTCGGAGTCGAGTGGGAGTTCGCGCTAGTCGACGCGGTGACCCGCGATCTGTCCAACGAGGCCGCCGGGGTGATCGCCGAGCTGGGTGAGAACCCGCACGTGCACAAGGAATTGCTGCGCAACACCGTCGAGATCGTCACCGGAATCTGCTTCAACTCCGGGCAGGCGATGGAAGACCTCGCCACGACGTTGCACACCGTGCGGCAGGTGGTGCGAGACCGCGGCATGGAATTGTTCTGCGCCGGAACACACCCGTTCGCCGAGGCGTCGGCGCAGAAGCTCACCGACGCACCGCGCTACGCCGAACTGATCAACCGCACCCAGTGGTGGGGACGACAGATGCTGATCTGGGGTGTGCATGTCCACGTCGGGGTGTCCTCGGCGCACAAGGTGATGCCGATCATCAGCTCACTGCTCAACTACTACCCGCACCTGCTGGCGCTGTCGGCGTCGTCGCCATGGTGGGAGGGTGAGGACACCGGCTACGCCAGCAACCGCGCGATGATGTTCCAGCAGCTGCCCACCGCGGGCCTGCCCTTCCAGTTCCAGTCGTGGCGTGAGTTCGAACGCTTTGTGCACGACCAGAAGAAGACCGGCATCATCGACCACATCAACGAGGTGCGCTGGGACATCCGGCCGTCACCGCATCTGGGGACTGTCGAGATCCGCATCTTCGACGGGGTGTCCAACCTCGAGGAGCTCAGTGCGCTGGTGGCGCTGACGCACTGTCTGGTGGTGGACCTGGACCGTCGCCTCGATGCCGGCGAGGCGCTGCCGGTCATGCCGCCGTGGCACGTGCAGGAGAACAAGTGGCGCGCGGCACGCTACGGCCTGGACGCCATCATCATCCAGGACGCCGAGAGCAACGAGCGGCTGGTCACCGAGGACCTCGATGACCTGCTGGACCGCCTGCAGCCGGTGGCGCGCTCGCTGCACTGCACCGACGAACTGGCGCGGGTGGCCGACATTCCCCGGCGAGGGGGGTCCTACCAGCGGCAACGCCGGGTGGCCGAGGAGAGCGACGGCGATCTGCGTATGGTGGTCGATGCGTTGGTCGACGAGCTCATCATCTAGGGATCTGGGTGCAGCCATGGACTTCACGAAGGTTGGTCTGGTGGTCGCCGGGGCCGTGATCGTGGCGGCATGCAGCACCACCGTCGACGGCAGCCCCCAGGCCGGCCCTGACACGTCCCCGTTGACGACGACGGAGTTTCCCGACACCTCCACCACCAGGACGACCCCGCCTGGTGCCCCCACCGTCCCGAGCGTGCCCACCAGGACCGCGACGCCGGGGGCTCCGATCGAGGACACCACGTGTGACGAGTACATCGATCTGGACGAGGACGCCCAACGTCAGGTCATCGTCGCCATCGGTAAAGAGAACGAACTGGTGACCCTGAACCCCGAACTGTGGATCACGCTGACCAGCGCCCTGTGCACCTTCGCCGAGCCGTCGACACCGGTGCGCGATGTCTTGGAAGGGCAGGGCATCCGGTGAGCTCGACCCCGATGTTCCCACTGGAGTCGGCGATGCTGCCCGGTGAGGAACTGCCTCTGCGGGTGTTCGAGCCGCGCTACGCCGCGCTGGTTCAGGACACCTTGGACCGCGACGACAAATCGTTCGGGGTGGTGTTGATCTCGCGCGGCCGCGAGGTGGGTGGCGGCGACGACCGCCATGACATCGGGGTGCGGGCACGTATCGCGGCGTTCGAGGACTATGGCGACGGCACGTACCGGCTGCGCTGCCCACTGACCGAACGGATCCGGGTGACGGAGTGGTTGTCCGATGATCCGTATCCCCGCGCGGTGGTCCAGTCGTGGCCCGACGAACCCGGGCCGGTGAGCCAGAGCAGCATCGTCGAGGTCGAGGACCGCATCTGGGGACTGTTCGAACGCATCGCGATGGCACGTGACGCGCACCTGCCGGACCGGGCCGACGTGCTGGGCACAGGCCTGGATGTGACTGCGGGACAACGCCTCTACGAGCTGGCGGCCCGGATGCCGATGGGGACCGCCGACAAGTACTCGGTGCTGGCGGCGGCATCGCCGGCAGATCGGCTGACAGCGCTGCAGGAAGCCGTCGACACCGTCACCGCCATGGTGGAGTTCCAGCTGTCGGGGGACTGAGCCCTACTTGGCGTCGCGCATCTCGTCGGTGGCGAAAAGGCCCTCGCGGGACCCCTGCTCACGGTAGGCCAGCTGGCCGACCCGCTGGGCCACCACCGGAGCGGTGATGAGGGTGAACAGTCCGGTCAGGATGATCATGCCGACGTCCGGGTGGCCACGCAGCCGCAGCGCCGCACCCATCAGCACCAGCAGCAGCCCGAGCGTCTGTGGCTTGCTGGCCGCGTGCATGCGCGACAGCGTGTCGGGGAAGCGCACCACGCCGATCGCGGCGGTGAGCGCCAGCGCCGAACCTCCCAGGATCAGCACGCCGGAGATGACGTCGAACGTGTTCATCGTTTGGCCTTCTCGGGACGGTCGGGGACGCGGAAACGAGCCACACTGACAGACCCGACGAAGCTGATCAGTGCCAAGGCGGCCAGGCTGTAGGTGACCGTGGTGTCGAGACTGAACGCCGCCCAGGTGCCGATGGAGCACATGGTCACGGCCACCAGGGTGTCCAGGGCCACCAGGCGGTCGAGCGTGCTGGGACCGGCCAACAACCGGTACATGGTGACCGCGGCGGCGGCCACCAGCATCACCGCGGCGATCAGCCAGACGGTGGTCACGCGCAATCCGTTCGTGTGCTCGTTCCTCGCACCCTCACTCCGCGCTGGGATGTCATTGCTGTATCTCCTCGATTTCCTCGCGGGTGGCCGGGCGCCATTCGCTGTCGCGCTCGAACGCGGCGATCAGCAGTCGTTCGGTCTCGGCGATCTGGCGGTAGAAATGGGCCACCGCCTTCTCCGATCCGACATTGATGACGTGGGCGTAGATCAACCGGCGCACCTGGTCGATCTCCAACACGATCGAACCGGGGATGAGGTTGGAGATGTTGACCGCCAACGCGAGCACCAGATCGGATTTCACGTTCACCTGGGCACGCAGCACCGCGTTCAAGGGTGCGGGCCCAGGCCGGATGGCCAGCCAGGCCACCTGGGTGCTGGACACCACCAGGTTCCAACCGACCCACACCATCAGCCGCAGCAGCGACAGCAGATGCACCCTGCCCTGCACCGGCACCCGCGGCATGGGCAACAACAGGGTGATCAGCAGTCCGACGGCAAGGCCGGACAGCACATTGGCTGCCGAGACGTCTCCCCACAACAGGAGCCACACCAGCGTCAGCCAGATCAGCACCCAGAGTCGCAACGCCACCAGGCGCCTGCTCGGTCGTTTCACGGGCGCCCACCTCCGACGACGGCGCTGATGTACTGGTCGCGGTTGATCACCTCGGCGGCGGCCCGCTCGCTGTAGGCGAAGATGGGGCCGGCGGCCACCGTCAGCGCGACGCCCACCCCGATCAGCGCCATGGTGGGCACCAGCATGCCGGCGGGCATCCGGCCCACGTCGTCGCGGTCGTCGAAGGCGATGTCCTCGTCGTCGTCGAGCAGCACCGCGGGCACAGCCGCCGACAAAGCCCCTTCGGGAGCGTCGGTGCGGGCCCGCCAGAACGCTTTTGTCCACACCCGCGCCACCACGTACAGCGTCAGCAGGCTTGTCACCACACCGCCGCCGACCAGGATGTACGCCAGCACGGACCCGTCCTCGGTACCGGCTTCCAGCAGCGCGACCTTGCCGATGAATCCCGAGAAGGGCGGGATGCCACCCAGATTGAGTGCGGGCACGATGAACACGAATGCCAGCAGCGGGCTGGCAGCGGCCAACCCGCCGAGCCGTTTGAGGCTCGACGCGCCGGCCTGGCGTTCGATCAGACCGACCACCAGGAACAGCGTGGTCTGCACGAGGATGTGGTGGGCCACGTAGTAGATGGCGCCGGACATGCCGAGCTGGCTCGACAGCGCGATGCCGAACACCATGTAGCCGATATGGCTGACCAGGGTGAAGCTCAGCAGTCGTTTGATGTCGCTCTGCGCGATGGCACCCAGAATGCCCACCACCATGGTCAGCAGCGCGGCCACCAACAGCAGCGGGTCCAGGCCTCCGCTGGGGAACAACAGCGAATGCGCACGGATGATGGCGTAGACACCGACCTTGGTGAGCAGGCCGGCGAACACCGCCGTCACCGGTGCGGGTGCGGTGGGATAGGAGTCCGGCAGCCACGTCGACAGCGGGAACACCGCGGCCTTGATGCCGAACGCCACCAGCAGCACCGCGAACAGGGCACTGCGGGTGCCGGGGGAGACGTCGGCCAGGCGCACCGCCAGCTCGGCCATGTTCAGCGTGCCGGTGGCGGCGTACACCAGGGCCAGGCCGAACAGGAAGATCAGCGACGACACCATCGACACCATCACGTAGGAGATGCCCGCGCGGACCCGCTCCTTGCTGGCGCCGATGGTCAGCAGCACGAAGCTCGCGGTCAGCAGCACCTCGAACCCGACGTACAGGTTGAACAGATCGCCGGCCAGGAAGGCGTTGCACACACCGGCGGACAGCGCCAGATAGGTGGGCAGGAAAATCGACACCGGCTGGCGTTCGTCGCCGTCACGGATACCCTGCCCGATGGCGTAGAAGACCACCGCCAGCAGCACGATCGAGGACACCACCAGCATCAGCGCCGAGAGGCGGTCGGCCACCAACGTGATGCCGAGCGGGCCCATCCCGGGTTCGCTCTCGCCCCAGCCGCCGACCTGCAGCGCCTGAGTGCCGTCACGGTCCACGACGTAGAGCAGTGTCGCGCACACCGCGACAACCGACGACAGTGCGGTCACCGTGATGATGCGCTGGGCGCGGGGAGCGCGGCCGGCGATCAGGGTGACGGCAGCACCGAGCAGCGGGATCAGTACGGGCAGCGGGATCAGGATCTGGGCCAGCATCAGCGTGACCCCTGGTGTCCGGGCAAGGCGTCCAGTTCGTCGGGGGCGTCGGTATCGGGATGTTGTTCGGTGGTGCCCTCCAGCGCGTCCTCGTCGGCCTGGGCGGCTTCGGCCTCCTGCGAGACGCGGGTGTCCTCGGGGTCGTTGTCCACTTCTTCGGCGGTGGTCAACCGGTAGGACCGATACGTCAGCGCCAGCACAAACGCCGCGATGCCCATGGTGATGACGATCGCGGTCAAGATCATGCCCTGGGCCAGCGGATCGGCGGTGGCGGTCTGGTCGCCGCTGGTGCGGCCCCGCACCGGAGGGTTACCCGAGGGGCCGCCGACGGTCAGGATCAGCAGATTGATGGCATTGCCGATGAGCAGCAGACCCAGCAGCATCCGAGTGAGGTTGCGTTCCAGCAGCAGGTAGATCCCGCAACTGGTGAGGCCGCCGATGAGGATCAACGGGACTATGTAGGTGATCATCGGGAGGCCACCGCCCTTCGCCGGGGGGTGTCGATCATCTCGACGTCGATGCGGGCACCGAGGCTGCGCAGCACGTCGAGCACCAGACCGACCACGATCAGGTAAACGCCGAGATCGAAGAACAGGGCGGTGACGAACTTGATGTGTCCGAGCACCGGCACGTCCAGTTCGATGATGGCCGACGACAGCGCGGGTGCGCCCAGCAGGATCGACGCCACCGCCGTGCCCGCGGAGAAGCCCAGGCCGACGCCCAGGATCTTGCCCGCGTCCAGCGGCAGGGTCTCGCCGAGTTCGTAGCGGCCGCCGGCCAGATAACGCAGCACCAGTGCCAGGCCCGCGGTGAGGCCGCCGGCGAACCCGCCGCCCGGGGTGTTGTGCCCGGTGAAGAAGAAGTACACCGACAGCACCATGATCAGCGGGAAGATCAGCCGGGTTGCCACCTCGAGGACCAGCGACCGGTAGCGCGGGTCGCGGTATTCGCTGCCACGCAGCCAGGTGGTGTCGCTGACCGCCGGGCTGTAGGCCATCACCACGCCGATGTCGGGCTGGCCCGCGGGCTGCGCGGTCTGCGGGATGCGGGGCGCGGCGCCGAAGCGGCGGTGGCGGAACACCAGGGAGGCCACGCCGGTGGCGGCGACCAACAGCACCGAGATCTCACCCAGGGTGTCCCAGGCACGGATGTCGACCAGCAGCACGTTGACGGTGTTGGAGCCGTGCCCGCGGTAGTAGGCGGCATCCGGCAGCAGTTCGGCGATGGGGCGGGTGGATCGGGCGGCCATGGCGAACACCGTCAGCAGGGTGACCGTCGCCCCCACGGCCAGGGCCAGCACCGCGCGCGGCCACCGGAACCTCTTCATGTGTGACGCCTCCGCCTCGGCGGGCAGGGTGCGCAGCACCAGCACGAAGATCACCAGCGTCAGCGTCTCCACCAGGAACTGCGTCAGCGCCAGGTCGGGGGCACCGTGGAAGGCGAAGATGACGCCACTGCCGTAGCCGGTGAGCCCGACCAGCAGTACCGCGGCCAGGCGGTTGCGCATGATGACGGCGCCGAGGGCCCCGGCCAGGATCAGCAGGCCGACGACGGCGGTCAGCGGGTTGTCCCAGAGCTGGAACTGCGGGCGATCGCGGGCTCCGAGTGCCAGCACGATCAGGGGCACCAGCACCAGCGTGGTCAGGATCACCGACTGGGTGGCGGGGATGGAGCCGCGCTGCGTGGTGCCGGTGACCCGGAAGGCCACCCAGTCCAGGCCGCGGATGGTGGCGTCGTACACGCGGTCGGCGTTGCCCAATGGCAGGAAGTCGACACGAGCCTTGCGCAGCCGGCCGCGCAGGAAGAACGAGGCGATGCCGGCGGCCAACACGATCGCCGACAGCAGCAGCGGCAGGTTGAAGCCGTGCCACAGCGCCAGGTGGTAGCTGGCGCCGCCGGGCAGGGATTCGGCGTAGGGGTCGATGGCCTTCTCCAGGATGCTCGGCATCAGGCCGAACACCAGCCCGGCGGCCGCGAGCACCGCGGGTGCGAGCAGGAACGTCACCGGCGGGCGGTGCAGGTTGGCCACCCGGGTGCTGGGTTCACGCAGGCCTTTGCGGGCGAACGCGCCGTAGAGGAACCGCAGGCTGTAGATGGTGGTGAACACCGAGCCCGCCACGATGGCGCCGAGCACCCAGGGCGCCCACCCGCCGAGGGACTCGCTGTGCAGCAGGGTTTCGAAATCCGCTTCCTTGGCCACGAAACCGAGGAACGGCGGGACGGCGGCCATGCTGGCGGTGGCACCCGCGGCGATCACCAACAGCACCGGCAGTTTGTTGCCCAGCCAGGCCAGCCTGCGGATGTCGCGGGTGCCGGTGGCGTGGTCGATGATGCCGACGCTCATGAACAGCGCGGCTTTGAACATGGCGTGCGCGCACAGCATGGTCAGGCCGGCCAGCATCAGGTCACCGCCGCCGGTGCCGACCATGATGGAGATGAACCCGAGCTGGCTGACGGTGCCGAACGCCAGGATGAGCTTGAGGTCGTATTCGCGGATGGCGCGCCAGCCGGCCAGGATCATCGTCAGGAGGCCGAGGCCGACGATCATGGGCCGCCAGGGTGCGGCGTCGGCGAAGCCGGGGGCCATCCGGGCGACGAGGTAGACACCGGCTTTGACCATGGCGGCAGCATGCAGATAGGCGCTGACCGGGGTGGGTGCGGCCATGGCGCCCGGGAGCCAGAAGTGGAACGGCACGATGGCCGACTTGGACAGCGCGCCGATCAGGATCAGCACGATGCCGACGTTGACGGCCAGGCCGACGGGCGGGTTGGCGATCAGGTCGGAGAGCAGGTAGCTGCCGCCCAGCTCGCCGAGGATGATGATGCCGACGAGCATCGCCAGGCCGCCCGCGGTGGTGACCATGAGTGCCTGGGTGGCGGCGCGGCGACTGGTGGCGCGTTCGGCGTAGTGACCGACCAGCAGGAACGACAGCACCGAAGTCAGTTCCCAGAAGACGTAGAGCAGCAGCAGGTTGTCGCTGGTGACCAGCCCGAACATGGCGCCGGAGAAGGCGACCAGCTCGGCGGCGAAGCTGGGCAGCCGCTTCTCGATGTGGTCGTCGTGGTGGTGGAAGTAGTCGGCGCAGTAGAACAGCACCAGTGCGCCGATGGCCAGCACCAGCACGCTCATGATCGCGGCCAGGGTGTCGAACCGGAGGTCGATGTCCATCGACAGTTCGGGGACCCAGTGGATGGTCAGTTTGTGGTCGTCGGCCTGGTTGGACGGCCAGTTGCCGGCAACCCAGAACAGCGAGCCGGCCGGGACCAGCGCCAGGGGGTAGAACGCCCGTCGGCCCCACCGGTTCACCAACAGCGGCGCCACCGCGGCAGCCACGGCATGGGCGAACAGGACGGCGAGCATGGCACTCCGTTTTTCTCAGGCGTCCGGCATGCCGGACGTCGACTTACGTCGGGGTGTCAGCCCACGGGTGGGCTCTGATCTTTGTGGTTTCTTTACGCCCATCCTACGGTGTTGACCGACGGTTGAAATCTCGACGTCGCAAATGTGTGCGAATGTGGGCCTGTCGCAATGTTTTTGAATTTGCGGCCGAACGACGATCCGGTGGTCGAGGGTGCCGGTCGCCTGGACCCGGCCGCGGCGAGTGGCTCGGTCCCCGGATTCGAACAGCACCGGTGGCTGCGCCGCGCCGCCGGGAGGTGTCACCGATTGTCGGAGAACGCCCGCAGCGACGCCACCTGATCCGGGTCCAACGACGGCCGCACGGTCCGCCGCGCCGCCTCGACATCGGCCATCGTCACATCGGCGGCATCGATGGAGCGCCGCATCGCCGTCAGCGCGGCCTCACGCAGCAGCGCCACGCAGTCGGCCGCGCTGTAGCCCTCGAGGTCACCGGCCAGCGCATCGAGGTCCACATCGGCGCTCAACGGCACTGACTTGCCGGCGGTGCGCAGGATGTCGCGGCGCGCGTCGGCGTCCGGCGGTTCGACGAACACCAGCTTCTCCAGTCGACCCGGCCGCAGCAGGGCGGGGTCGATCAGGTCCGGCCGGTTGGTGGCGCCCAGCACCACCACGTCCCGCAGCGGGTCGATTCCGTCGAGTTCGGTCAGCAGGGCGGCCACCACGCGGTCGGTGACTCCGGAGTCGTGGCTCTGTCCCCGGCGGGGGGCCAGCGCATCGATCTCATCCAGGAAAACCAGCGACGGCGCGGAATCCCTTGCTCGCCTGAACAATTCGCGAACAGATTTCTCCGATGAGCCTACCCACTTGTCCATCAGCTCGGCACCCTTGACGGCATGCACGGAAAGCCTGCCGGTGGACGCCAATGCCCGCACCACGAAGGTCTTGCCGCACCCCGGCGGGCCGTAGAGCAGCACACCCCGCGGCGGGTCCACGCCCAGTCGGGTGAAGGTGTCCGGGTGCTGCAACGGCCACAGCACCGCCTCGGTGAGAGCCTGCTTGGTGGCCACCATGTCGCCGACGTCGGCCAGGGTGACCGAGCCCACGGACACCTCCTCGGTGGCCGAGCGCGACAGTGGCCGGATGACGGTCAGCGCACCCATGAGGTCGTCCTGCTTGAGCACCGGCGCTTCGCTGTCGGCGCTGGCTCGCGCCGCTGCGCGCAAGGCCGCCTCGCGGACCAGTGCAGCCAGGTCGGCCACCACGAATCCCGGTGTGCGGGCGGCGATCTCGGTGATATCCAGGTCCCGGGTGGGCACCGTCCTCAGCAGCACCTCCAGCAGCTGACGACGGATGTCGCCGTCGGGCAGCGGCACCCCGAGCTCGCGGTCGCAGACATCGGGGGCGCGCAGCCGCGAGTCGAGGGCGTCGGGCACCGCGGACGTGGCCACGAACGCGACCCCGCGGGTGGCGATGGCCGTGCGCAGCTCGGTGAGGATCAGGCTGGCCACCGGTTCGGGCGGCCGGTCGGTGGCCGCGGGCAGCAGGGCGTCGATGTCGGTGATCAGCAGCACCCCGCCGCCGGCGCGCACGTCGGCGCACGCCTGTGACACCGCCTTCAAGCGATCCTGGGTAGCCAGCGCACCGACCTCGGGTCCGTCGAGTTCGACCAGATGTCTCGGCGAACACACGGTGCGTACCAGCGTGGCCTTGCCGACGCCGGCGGGCCCGGACACCAGAACCCCGAGATTGGCTGCCGCGCCCAGGGTTTCGAGCAGTTCCGGCTCGTCGAGCGCCAGCTTCAGCCACTCGGTGAGCTTGCTGGCTTGGGCATGGGAACCCTTGAGGTCGTCGAAGCTCACCTTCGGGTGCTCCGGTTGCGCCGGTGGCTGCGGCGCCGGCGCGGCACCCTCGCTCCAGCTCACCACCGAGTTGGGTTGCACACTCACCGGCCCGGGCGGGTCCACCGCGCTGACCGTCAGCAGCTCCGAGGTCCACGTGATGCCCACCGAGCGGGCCAGCGCCGAGGTGGCCTCCGACGTGGACGTGCCCGGTCCGAGATCGCGGGGCAGCAGCGACACCGTGTCGCCGACGGTCATCACCTTGCCCAGCAGCGCTTGCCGCAGCGTCGCCGCAGAGATCGAACCGGACGTCAGCCGCGAGCCGGTCACCGAGACCGACCGTGCGCCGTACACCGTCACCGGTGCCACCACCACCGAGCTGTCCTCGCGCAGGCCGGCGTTGGACAGCGTGACGTCGTCCAGCAACGCGGTGCCCACCGGTGTGCCGGGGCCGGCCACACCCACCACGGCGGCAGTGGTCCGCGCCCCGGTCAGCGACACCGCGTCCCATTCACGCAGGCCCAGCGCGGCGATGGCCTCCGGGTGCAGCCGGATCACCCCGCGACGCGAATCCAGCGCCGAGGTGGTGAGCCTGGCCGTCAACGTCAGCTGCGCCATGTCAGCCGCCCGGCTTGCGCAGACCGAGTCGTTGCATGCGGCGGTACGGCTGCTTGCCGCGGCGGATCTCACGGCGCTGCGCGCGACGTTCCTTGGGTTTGGCGTCCCATGCCTCGGGGCGCGCCGCCACCCAACGCTGACTACGCACGGTGAACGGGATGATCAGCAGGTAGCCGACGATGATCAGCAGCACCAACACGTAGGGGAACAGCAGCAACGCAGCTGCGGCGGCGGCGATGGCGATCAACAGGATCGGGGCGGCGTTGGGCGGCATCGACACGGACTTCAGCGCCAGGGTGGGCACCCGGCTGACCAGCAGGGTGGCGTTGGCGGCGAACCAGAAGCAGACGAACCACGGTGAGGTCCACCAGCCCTGACCCCACTGCAGCATCGCCGCCAGCGGCCCGATCACACCGACGGCACCACACGGCGCGGGCATGCCGGTGAAGTACTGGCGGGTGTAGGCAGGCTTGGTGTCGTCGTCGAGCAGGGCGTTGAACCTCGCCAGCCGCAACACGATGCAGACGCAGTACAGCAGCGCGAAGATCCAGCCGATCGGCGAGGTCGGCAGCAGCGTCACGTACACCACCAGCGCAGGCGCGACGCCGAAGTTCACGGCGTCGGCCAGCGAGTCGATCTCGGCGCCCATCCGGGACTGGGCGTCGAGGGCGCGGGCGATGCCGCCGTCGATTCCGTCGAGCACGGCGGCGGCGCCGATCAGCGCCAGCGCGATGTGCGGACGGTCGTCGAGGGCGAACTTGATGGAGGTCAGGCCTGCGCAGATGGCAAGCACGGTGGTGGCGCTGGGCAGGATCTTCATCGCTGCCGGGCGCTGCCGGTTCCGGTCGGACATCAGGGCAGCTCGGCCAGGACGGTTTCACCGGCGACGGCCCGCTGGCCCAGGCTGACCAACAGGTTCGATCCCTCCGGCAGATAGGTGTCCAGGCGGGAGCCGAAGCGGATCAGGCCGTAGGTGTCGCCGATGGCCAGCTTGTCGCCGACCGTCACCTCGCAGACGATGCGCCGCGCCACCAGCCCGGCGATCTGGGTGGCGATGATCTGCACACCGTCGGGGGTGCGGATGACGATCGAGTTGCGTTCGTTGTCGGCGCTGGCCGACGGCAGGTCCGCGGTGCCGAACAGACCCGGCTTGTACTCGACGGCCACCACCTCACCGCCGATCGGCGCCCGCTGGACGTGGGCGTCCAGCACGGACAAGAAGATGCTGATCCGCGGCAGCGGCACGTCGGGCAGACCGAGTTCCGGTGGCGGCACCGCGTGCTCGATCAGACACACCTGGCCGTCGGCCGGAGCCACCACCACACCCGGCCGGGTGGGCGGCACCCGCTTGGGATGCCGGAAGAAACCCGCCTGAGCCGCGGCCGCGGTGAGGCCCGCGACGCGCAGCCACCGCGAGCGGTAGCCGACGGCGGCGACTGCCAAGCTGACGCCGACAAACGGTAGCCCCGCCGGGTGCATCGGCGGGACGGTCGAGCGCACCAGGTCTACGAGATGAGTTGCTTCGGACGTGCGAGGGCGTCTGGCCACAGCTGACAGTGTAGGTACACGAATCAGGTGAGATCCCAGACCCGAACGGGTGAGCCCGCCGCGACCTCGGTGACGTCCTCCGGGATCTCCAGTAGGCAGTTGGCCGAGGCCAGGTACCGCAGGTGATGCGAGGCTGGCGGTCCGTAGCCGGTGACGGTACCGGTGGCGGGGTCGTACACGCCGCGACGGAACTGGCGCTTGCCCGGCGGCGACGTCAGGGCTTCGGTGAGTTCGGCGGTGTGCTGCAGGCGGCCGGCGTCTGGGCGTCCCATCGCGGCACGCAACGCGGGCCGGACGAACACCTCGAAGGAGACCAGCGCACTCACCGGGTTGCCCGGCAGTGTCACGATCGGAACTCGTCTTCCTTGTGAACCGACCGACCCGGCACCCTGCGGCATCCCCGGCTGCATGGCCACCTTGGCGAACTCCACCTGCCCGTCGCCCAGGGCGTCCTTGACCACTTCATACGCCCCGGCGCTGACACCGCCGGTGGTGATGATCAGATCCACGTTCGCCAAGTCCGCCAACAGGGCGGCACGGAACTCGTCGACATCGTCAGACGACATCGGCGCTTTGGTCGCCACGGCGCCGGCGTCGCGCACCGCGGCAGCCAGCATCGGCGCGTTGGACTCGTAGATCTGCCCCGGCTGCAGCGGCACCCCGGGCGCCACCAGTTCGGTGCCCGTCGACATGACCAGCACTCGCTGCCGCGGCACCACCTCCAGCTCGGCGATGCCCAGCGCGGCGGCCAGCCCGATGGCCGCCGACGTCACCACCTGCCCGGCGTGCAACACCGTGGTGCCCGCGGTGACGTCCTCGCCTGCGGTGCGGATGTGCTGTCCGTCGGGCGCCGACGCCCGGATCTCCACCACCTCCGTGCCGCCGTCGGTGCGCTCGACGGGAACCACAGCCGTCGCACCCGCAGGCAGCGGGGCCCCGGTCATGATGCGGTGCACCGTGCCCGGTGTGAGGGTCAGCGGATCGGTGCGCCCGGCCGGGATGTCCGCGGCCACCGGCAGCGTCACCGGGACCTCGGCGATGTCGGGCGCGTACACCGCGTAGCCGTCCATGGCCGAGTTGTCGAACACCGGCAGCGACAGCGGCGCCACCACGTCGGCGCTGAGCACCAGCCCCTCGGCCTCGACCAGCGGCAGCCGCACTCCGGCCCGCGGGCTCAGCAGGGCAGCCACCACCTGCTGATGCTCCTCGACAGTGCGCATCAGACTCCGTACCGCACGCCGGTGAGCTCCTCCGACACCGACCACAACCGCTCCTGGACGGCGACGTCGTGGGACAGCTTGTTGGAGGTGACCAGTTTCGGGTGGCCCATGAGTTCCCGGAAGCCGTCCGGTCCGTAGTACTGCCCGCCGGTGACATTCGGGTCGGTGGCAGCCCGCAGTGTCGCCAGTGCGCCGACGGCGGGAGAGTTGGTCACCAGGTCGGCCAGCCGATTCACGATGGGCAGCGAGGTGCCGGGCAGATGGCGCATCAACTCGGTGTTGGAGACGCCGGGGTGCGCGGCCACCGCGATGGTGGGGGCGCCGGCCGTGGCCAGCCGGCGCTGCAGCTCGTAGGCGAACATCAGATTGGCCAGCTTCGACTGGCCGTAGGCGGCCACCCGGTTGTAGCTGCGTTCCCACTGCAGATCGTCGAAGTGGATGTCGGCGCGGATGTTGTGCGCGATGCTGCCCACCACCACCACCCGCGAACCCGCGACCGGCAGCAGGTTCTCCAGCAGCAGCCCGGTGAGCGCGAAGTGGCCCAGGTGGTTGGTGCCGAACTGCAGCTCGAAGCCGTCGCTGGTGGTCTGCTTGGGCGGGTACATCACGCCGGCGTTGTTGATCAGCAGATCGATCCGCGGGTGGGACTCCTTGAGCTCGGCCGCGGCGGTCCGAACCGATTGCAGTGAACCCAGATCCAGCGGCGCGACGGTGATGTCGGCCCGCGGGACGGAACCGAGGATCTGTGCCACGGCGGCCTTGCCCTTGTCGACGTTGCGCACCGCGATCACCACCTTGGCGCCGCGGGCGGCCAATACCTTGGCGGTCTCGAAGCCGAGTCCGGTGTTGGCGCCGGTGACGATGGCGGTGCGGCCGCTCTGGTCCGGCACGTCTGCTTCGGTCCATTTGCTCATGCCACCGAACATTACGGACCAGGCATGCTCGACACCATGGACGGCATGCGTGATCCGCTGAACCCGCCGAGCAGCAAGGCCCCGCTGGTGTGGGCGCTGGGCGCCGCGATCCCGTGGGCGGTGGTGCTGATCGGTCTGGCGATCTGGTTGGCCCTCGACAATCGGATGCTCTGGCTGCAGATCACGGCCGCGGCGGTCAGCCTGGTGTGCGCGGCGGTGTCGATCGGTGTGGTGCCGGTGTGGCGGTACCGCGTACACCGCTGGGAGATCAGCGATACCGCGGTCTACACCCGCACCGGTTGGCTGCTGCAGGAGCGGCGTATCGCGCCCATCTCACGAGTGCAGACGGTGGACACCCAACGCGGGCCGCTGGACCGGTTGTTCGGGTTGGCCACCGTGACGGTGACGACGGCGTCGTCGGCCGGGGCGGTGCAGATCGCCGCTTTGGACACCGGGGTGGCCGACCAGGTGGTGGCACACCTGACCGCGGTCGCGGCGATCGGGGAAGCCGATGCCACCTGAGTGGAGCCGCCTGAGCCTCAAGATGCTGCTGGTGCATCCGGTGCACGAGGTGCTGCGGCAGGTGCCGCTGCTGGTCGGGGCGATTGTGCTGGGCTCGGCGACCAACAACCCGCTGTGGTCGCTGCTGGGTCTGGCCCTTGTCGTCGCGGTCGGGTTGGGGCGGTGGTTTTCCACCACCTACCGCATCGACGACGAGGACGTGCAGCTGCGCACCGGACTGCTCAATCGCAGTGTGCTGACCGTGCCGCGCAGCCGGATCCGCTCGGTGTCCACCGATGCCCGCCCGCTGCACCGCCTGCTCGGGTTGACCGTACTGCGCATCAGTACCGGCCAGGAAGCGCACGGTGACAAGGCTTTTGAACTCGATGCGGTGCCCACCGCCGACGTGCCGTGGATGCGCAGCGTCCTTCTGAGCCGGGTGTCACCCGAGGTCGACGACAGCGTGGTGCTGGCGCGCTGGCAGCCGTCCTGGCTGCGTTACAGCCCGCTGAGCATGTCGGGTCTGGTGATGATCGGCGCTGCCGTCGGTGTGCTCTATCAGGCCGGCCTTGGCCCGGCGCTGCAGCGAACGGAGCTCGTGGAATCCGGGCTGGACGCCGCGGCCAGTTTCGGCGCGGCCGCCGCGGTGACGTTGGTGGTGTTGGTGATCGTGGTGGCCTCGGTGGCGCTGTCGGTGGGTCGGTCACTGCTGACCTTCGGGAACCTGGTGCTGCGGCGACGCGCCGACACCTTGGCACTGCAGCACGGCCTGCTGCGGGTGCGTGAACACACCTACGACATGCGCAGGCTGCGGGGCGGGACGCTACGTCAGCCGCTGCTGGTACGGGTGTTCGGCGGCGCCCGCCTGGATGCGGTGATGACCGGCGTCAACGGTGCGGGCGAGGCATCGCTTCTGCTGCCGCCGTGCCCCGCGGCCACCGCGGACGGGGTGCTGACCGCGGTGCTGGGAGACGGTGCGCCCGTTCGCGCCGAACTGCGCAGGCACGGTCCGGCGGCCACCCGCAGGCGCTGGACCCGGGCACTGACGGTACCGGCACTGTCGGCGGTGGCCGCCGCGGTGGTGGGTGTGCCGGCCTGGACGTGGGTGGTGTTGGTGGTGGTGACCGGCCTGTGCGCGTTGTTGGCCGCCGACCGGGCCCGCGCACTGGGGCACCGGGTGGACTCCCGCTGGCTGGTGGCCCGCAGCGGCAGCATCGAGCGGCGCCGCGACTGCATCGCCACCGAGGGCATCATCGGCTGGACGGTGCGGCAGTCCTTCTTCCAGCGGCGCGCCGGAGTGGCCACGCTGGTGGCGGCCACGGCCGCGGGCACCAAACGGTATGTGGTGATCGATGTCCCCGCTGAGCAGGCCTGGGCCGTCGCGGCGTCCGCGTCACCCTGGGTCGCCGACTGTGACTGGATCGACCGCAGGATTTGAGCCCACAACTTGCGCGGTGATCCCGTGCGTTTACTGTCGCACCATGGCTACCGGCGGAGTGCTCTTCGACATCGATGGTGTGCTGGTGACGTCGTGGAAACCGATCCCCGGCGCCAGTAAGACGCTGCGGACGCTGGCCGACCATCAGATCGCCCGTTCGTATCTGACCAACACCACCACCAGGACCCGGGTGCAGATCGCCGACCTGCTGACCGACGCCGGGATGGACGTCACGCCCGACGAAGTGATCACCGCCGCGGTGCTGACCGCCGACTTCGTGCGCGACCGGTATCCGGATGCGCGGTGCTTTCTGGTCAACAGCGGTGACATTGCCGGCGACATGCCGGGCATCGAGCTGGTGTCGTCGGTGGACACCCGCGGCGGCCCCATGCCTGACACCCCGGACGTGGTGCTGCTCGGCGGCGCCGGGCCGGAGTACGACCACGTGACGCTGTCGTGGGTCTACGACTGGATGGCCAGGGGCGTTCCCGTTGTCGCGATGCACCGCAGCATGTCGTGGACCACCACCGAGGGCCTGCGCATCGACACCGGCATGTACCTGGCCGGTATGGAGGAATGCGCGGGTCGCAAGGCGACTGCGGTGGGAAAGCCTGCCCCCGAGGGGTTTCTGGCCTCAGCCGCGCGCCTCGGGGTGGAACCCGACGAGATGTTCATGGTGGGTGACGACCTCAACAACGACGTGCTGGCCGGGCAGGTGGTCGGGATGACCGGTGTGTTGGTGCGTACCGGCAAGTTCCGTCAGGACACGTTGGACCGTTGGGCTGCAGACGAATTCGCCATGCAGCCCAATCACGTCATCGACTCGGTGGCGGATCTGCCCACGCTGCTGGGGCTTTAGCGAATTACGGAGTCTCGAGGCCGCTGAGGCTTCGGCAACGCTAGGAAGTCTGCCCGAACCCCAGCTCTCGAACGGCGGCGATGCGCTCCTTGAGCTGATCGGTGGTGGCCGCCGCGACGGGCGGTCCGCCACAGATTCGGCGCAACTCGTTGTGGATCCAGCCGTGCGGTTTGTTCAGCCGGTGATGCGCGGCGGACACCAACGCGTTGAGTTCCTTGCGCAGGTCCCTGATTTGCCCGTGGGTGGCCCGCGGAACAGCGGCTTCGCCTGAGGCCGTGCGCTTTTCGAGCTGGGCCACCTGGCGCTTGCTCAGCAGATCGCGCATCTGGCTGACGTCCAGTAGCCCAGGGATGCCCAGGTAGTCGGCTTCCTCGTCGCTGCCCGCCGGGGTGGCGGTGCCGAACGACGACCCCTCGAAGATCACCTGGTCCAGTTCGGCGTCGGCGCCCAGTGAGGTGAACGCCTTCTCCTCGTCGCCGGCTTCGTCTTTCTTCTGCTTGGCCAGTTCGGCGTCGAGTGGATCCTCGTCGCCCTGGGATTCGCGGTGCGGCTTGCCGAGGATGTGGTTGCGCTGCTCTTCGAGCTCGCTGGCCAGCAGCAGCAGGTTCGGCACGCTCGGCAGGAACACACTGGCGGTCTCACCGGCGCGGCGTGACCGCACGAACCGGCCGATGGCCTGCGCGAAGAACAGCGGGGTCGACGCGCTGGTGGCGTACACCCCGACCGACAGTCGCGGCACGTCCACGCCCTCGGACACCATGCGCACCGCGACCATCCAGCGGCTGGTGCCTTTGGAGAACTCGGTGATGCGATCCGAGGCGCCCTTGTCATCGGAGAGCACGATGGTCGGCGACTCACCGGTGATGGTCTCCAGCAGCTTGCCGTAGGCGCGGGCGGTGGTCTGGTCCGAGGCGATGATCATGCCGCCGGCGTCGGGCACGTGCTGACGTTTCTGCTGCAGCCGGACATCGGCGGCGGCGATCACGGCGGGCATCCACTGTCCGGCCGGATCCAGTGCCGTGCGCCAGGCGCGGGCGGTCTGCTCGGCGCTGAGTGGTTCACCGAGGCGGGCGGCGTGCTCGTCGCCCGCGCTGTCTCGCCAGCGGGCCTCTCCTGAGTAGGCCATGAACACCACCGGGCGCACCACGCCGTCGGCGAGTGCGTCGGAGTAGCCGTAGGTGTGGTCGGCGACGCTGCGCATCAGACCGTTGGCGTCGGGCTCGTAGGTGACAAACGGGATGGGGCTGTCGTCGCTGCGGAACGGTGTCCCTGTCAGGGCCAGCCGCCGGGTGGCGTCGTCGAAGGCCTCTCGGATGGCGTCGCCCCAGCTCTTGGCGTCACCGCCGTGGTGGATCTCGTCGAAGATCACCAGTGTCTTGTAGTTCTCGGTGCGCACCCGGTGCCGGAACGGGTGGCTGGCCACCTGGGCGTAGGTGACCACGACGCCGTGGTACTCCGACGAGGTCTGCGAGTTGGAGTTCGAGAACTTCGGGTCCAGAGCGATGCCCTGTGTCGCCGCTGAGCGGGCCCACTGGATCTTGAGGTGCTCGGTGGGCACCACGATGGTGACCTTCTCGACCACCCGCTCGTTGAGCAGTTCGGCCGCCAAGCGGATGGCGAATGTGGTCTTGCCTGCGCCGGGGGTCGCCACCGCCAGGAAATCACGCGGTTTCGTGGTCAGGTACTTGACCAGCGCTTTCCGCTGCCAGCTCCGCAGTGACTGGGTGCTGGGCGCTGCTTCAGCCCGCACCCTGGGTCTCCTTCCGACGGAAAGTGAGCCTAGGGCAAGGGGTTCCGTGGACGCGAGTCCACTCGGCGTGTCTTAGTCAACAAAGAAATTATCGTTGCGGATGAACCACTCGCGGCGCTCGTCGTCGGTCAGCTCACCCAACTGGGCCAAACCTTCGAAATAGTGCTCCCGGGGCGCGCCGGGAGCGAACAGCATCAGGATCGACGCGGGCTCGTCAGCGGTGTTGCGGAAGCCGTGGATGCCGCCCGGTGGGACGTACAGGAAGTCCTGCGGTCCGCCGGTCTTCCAGTCGGTGCCGTCGTAGAGCTCGATGGTGCCGGACAGCACGAAGAACGCTTCGGACATCGCGCGGTGGAAGTGTGGTCCCGGCCCGCCGGCCTTGGCGGCGAGATCCACGCGATACAGGCCGTAGTCGCCGCCGGTCTCGGTCTGGTTGGCCAGGTATCGGTACTGCACCAGGCCGAACGAGTCGTGGTCCGGCTCGGCGTCTCCGCGTTTGAGCCAGGCACTGACCTCGGGGTCGCCGTGAAAGCGGGCGGGCGGGTAGGGCGGGACGACGAGCGACACCTGGTCGACGCTAAACCGGAAACGTCACCTTGGTGAGTTCTTCGGAGATCGTCCACAGTCGGCGCTGCAGGTCCAGGTCGTAGGACTGGGCGCTGGAGGCGACGACGACGGGCGCACCACGCCACTGGGCCAGGTTGGCCGGACCGTAGTACTGGCCGCCCAAAACGCCCGGGTCGGTGGCCGCCCGCAGTGAGGGCAATGCTCCGCCGGCGGCGCTCTGCGCGATCACGCCGGCGACGGCGGCCACGGCCGGCTGCAGGGCCGACGGCAGGTTGCGGGCCAGCTCGGTGTTGGAGGTGCCGGGGTGCGCGGCCACGGCGATGGTCTTACCGCGTGGCGCCAGGCGACGCTGCAGTTCATAGGTGAACAGCAGGTTGGCCAGCTTCGACTGGGTGTAGGCGCCCATTCGGTTGTAGGAGCGTTCCCATTGCAGGTCGTCGAAGTGTATGGCGCCGCCCAACTTGTGGCCGTTGCTGCTGACGGTCACGATTCGGGCGCCGTCGACGTCGAGGAGTTTGTCCAGCAGTAGTCCGGTGAGTGCGAAATGGCCCAGGTGGTTGGTGCCGAACTGCAGCTCGAAACCGTCTTTGGTGGTGCCCTTGGGTGTGGTCATGACACCGGCGTTGTTGATCAGCAGGTCGATCGTGTCGTGGTCGGCCTTGAGCTGTTCGGCAGCGGCGCGGATCGAGTCCAGAGACGTCAGGTCGAGTTCCTGAACGGACACCGCGCCGGAGATCCTGTCGGCGGCTTGCACACCTTTGTCGGTGTTGCGCACGGCGATGACGACGTGCGCACCCTTGGCGGCCAGGGCCTTGGCGGTCTCGAAGCCGAGCCCGGTGTTGGCGCCGGTGATGACGGCGGTGCGGCCGGTCTGATCGGGAATGTCGGCTGTGGTCCAGTCGGTCATGTCGCAAACTCCTAGTATCCTGGTCTATCCGGGGCCATCGCCCCGCTTGACTCGACTATACGGAACGCTGGCCCCGTTTAAAGGAGGTGCGCTGTGGGCGAACACGCACGGCCTCTTCGCGCCGACGCTGCCCGTAACCGCGCACGCGTCCTGGAGGTTGCCTACGACACCTTCGCCGCCGAGGGATTGGCGGTGCCGATCGACGAGATCGCCCGGCGGGCCGGGGTCGGTGCGGGCACCGTCTATCGGCACTTTCCCACCAAGGAGGAGCTGTTCTGCGCGGTGTTCTCCGACCGCATCCGGCGCATCGGTGAGCAGGCTCGCGAGCTGCTGGAGTCCGAGGGGCCCGGCGAGGCGCTGTTCGCCTTCCTGGGTGTCATGGTCCGCACATTTCCCACCGATCACGGCCTGGCCGATGCGCTGGCCGGGTACGGGATCGACCTCGCGACGGCGGCGCCGGGTGCCGAAGCGGGCTTCCTCGCCACCCTTGCCGAGTTGCTGACCGCCGCCCAGAATGCCGGCACGGTCCGTCGTGACGTGGGGGTCATGGAGGTCAAGGCGCTGATGCTGGTGTGCAAATCGGCGCAGCTGTACGGAGACGATGTGGCCGAGCGCGCTGCCGAGGTGATTGTCGACGGGTTGCGGGTCACGGGCGCTCGATGACCGTCAGTTCGGTGCCGTCGGCGACGAAGATCGTGCCCGATTTCGGATCCACTGCGAGCTGGGTCCGATCCGTCTTCAGCGCCGGCCGTGATGCCAGCACATCCAGCGAGTCCGGGTCGACGACCTTGAGCACACGGTCCGCATCCACCAGGATGAGCCTGCCCTCGGGGTCGACGGCGAACTGTCCGAGGCCGGGCCGTGCCGGCGACGCAGCCTCGTCGACGGTGTGTTCGGCCATGTCGACGGTGTAGAGAGTGTCCGAGGAGAGCACGTATGCCGTCGCGGATTTCGGGTCCACCGCGGCGACGGTCAGGCTCGACTGCGGTCGTATCCCGACGTCGTTGACCGTCAGGTCATTCGTGGACAACAGGGTGGCGCCCATCCGGCCGGTGACGACGGCCTGGCCATTGCCGGTGGCGATCGTCACCTCGTAGGCGGGAAATGGCACCTCGACGGTGGCGACCTCGTTGTGGGAGTCGGCGTCCATGACGGTGATCCACGCGGGCGCGAGTGCATCTGCATGCTGCTGGTCGTCGGGCCGGTGGATCACCAAGACCCGCCGGGCCGCGGCATCGATGGCGATGTCGATCACCGAATGCGGCAGCATCATCGTCTCCACGAATCGCCCGGTGCTGATGTCCAGGATCGACAGGCGCCGGTTCCGAAGGTTGCCGGTGCGGTCGTTGTTGCTCACCCACGCGGTGTTGGTCACAGGATCCACCGCCACCGATCCGTCGACCGGGTTCGTCGGCGCCCGCAGTCGTCGCGGCGGTCCGTCGCTCGTCGGATCCACCACCATGACGGCTGCGTCGGTGACGCCGAAGAGCCCGCCGGCCGTGGGGGCGAACGTCAGTGAACCGAGTGCGCCGCCGAGGTTGATCGTGGTCTCGGTGCCCAGCCTTGGCCCGGCGCCGCCCGGCCTGGTGATGACGACCGCCAGGATGGCGACGGTGACGGCGGTGGCGGCGGCGACCCACGGCAGCCGTGACCGCCGGGTGGGCGGGCTGGATCGCGGCACGTCAGCCATGGGGAAAGTGTGGCACCGATGTTCTCCCGATCGACCTTGCACTCGGCATAGGCGAGTGCTAAGAATGACGTTGGCACTCGCATCACGTGAGTGCTAGGTCGGCAAGGTGAGGTCGGGTCGCACACCCGCACCGTCCGTCGCGGGCACTGCAGCCGACCGCAGCTTATGGGGCGACCCGCAACCGGTCGCCCTGGCCGTGCCTTAT